>NZ_JBHMIN010000023.1:0-98068 GCF_048060215.1 Micromonospora sp. LOL_021
GGCCGTCTCATTTATCGGGGGGTCCACTGTGGGTTATCGGGGCCCTGCTGAATAAGCCTCAAGGTTGTTCAACTGCGCCACGATCGTCGTTACCACGGCCAGAGCCTCGGCTTCGGATTGGTTGGTGAGGGTCATCTGCCGGTGTGCGGCAGCTTGCCACAATGCTGAGAGCTGAGGAATCTGTTCTGGAGCGTCCCCACCGTCCGTCAACCATCGGTACGTCTGGCTGCTGAGCGCCAGGTTCACATCCACGAGCGCGCGATGCGGGTCCTGCCTCAGCGTGTCTGACGGCACAACCTCTTCTGCAGGTGTCGGTGACATTGACGGCGGCAGGGCGGGGAGGGCTAGCGCAAGGAAGGCTGGCACATCAGCTACCGCCTCGATCTTGATCGTACCGGGATGCCAGTCGCGGGCGGTGACGCTGATCTCGAGATCGCCGTGCTGGCACCGGACAGCCCATCGGCGGCTCCCTGCGCGTAGCATGTGGGACGCGACGGCTCGGCCGTCCACGACGACTTCGGTGTCGGCCTCGGCCCACTCCACCGTGGAGATCCGCTCGCCATCCTGGCGCAAATGGTGCTCGAGCAGCGAGCGCAGAGATTCGCCCTCTGCTAGAGTCCCATCCCGCCGGGACGTCGCCACTACCACTGCCGGATTCTCGTCGCCCCGCTGGCCCAAGTCGTGAAGGACTCGTACAGAGGTGACGACCCCTTCGGCACCGGCCCAGCTGGTCACCTGCGCGGGTGTCGACTGAACGACCTCGGATAACACAAAGATGGGCAGGTCGGCGGCGATGATCTGGGTTCGGGCGGCTTCGTGGTGATCGGCTGCCAGTACTCGGACAAGCCACGGATTCCGTCTATCCATACCTCACAGTATGGCAGACGTAGTCCTCAAGACCGTCGATCTCGTGGTGACTGCCGGCTCGGGCGGGACCTGTCGACTGAGTGAGCCCCTCATCCAGGGCCTTCTTAAGGTGCGTACGGCAGGTAGTTATCGGCTTCATCCGGGTAGTGGGCGGGGCCGCCTGGCAGGGTGATGATCCTGTCTGGTCGAGGCCGCTGTGGCGGACTTGCTGCTGATCCAGGTGAGGTTGGCCAGGCCGAGCGGTCCGATGAACGATATTGGTGGTTAAGTCACGCTGCGTGCTGCGGGGGACGCGCGTTCTGCCGCCCTCGCGGAGGACGGCAGAACGTTGCCTTGCGCCGCAGTATCGCTCCAACGGCAACAACGTAAAGTCCATCAATCGCTCTATACTGAGCAGAGATTATGAGATGAACTCTGTAACCTGTGGCCCAGCCGAGAAACAGATCCAGCCATGTGTCGTTATGGTGAAACTCCCGGTAGTCACCTTAGCGGTGGCGTAGCCGCGAGTGAGGCCAAGCACCCGGGTGTGACCAATCCAGGCGACGCCGGCCAGATGGCCACCTCCTTCACTGTAGTTTTGCTGCGAAGAGCCGCCATTGTCCACGATGGCCACATGCCAGCTCACCTGCCACGGAAGGCCAGCCCCAGAGTTACTGATAAAGAATCCCGTGCCCAGATTTGCTTTCTGATTTCCCGTCGAATTCAGGGAGACGTATGAGCTTCCGCACTCGCCGGGGAGTTCCTGGTAGTCGTTTGTCGACGGGCCGGAAGAGTTCTTTACAGGCTCAAGGATTCCGCTAGCCGGAACGTAGGTGCCGGCTCGTGCGGCAGCAGCTTTCGCCACCGGCACGGATGCAAGGGATCCGTCGGGTAGGGTCACGACTTCGTAGCCGTGCGCACGCGCAACTTTTGCATCAAAGCCTACCAGGCCGAACGGAGATTCAATTACCTTCCGCGAATGAGCCGAAGCAACAGATGGATCAATAGCGACAATAAGTGTTGCCGTGACTAACAATGCCAACGCGGCAGCTATCGGCCAGAATTTCGATTTCCAGATAGCACGGAAACTTATTCTCTGCACCCTCCCAACATCGACGCCTGACACTGAAGGTACTGCACCTTTGACCGCAACGCAATGCCTGTCGAGACGTCGACCAGTACGGCAGCCGTCCATTCGGGCCGCGACCAGGAAGGACGGGTCAGCAGAAGTGGTACAACATGGACGTAGTCGCTATTGATCATGTCTTTGTGAATAACTACAAAATCGAAGACAGCTGCTGCTCCCAGGGTAGCGGCTGACCGGGCGGTGCGCGCACGGGGCAAGCTGTTGGAGCAAGGGATCAAGTTGATCCCGGAGACGGCTATCGGCGGTTCTGGAAGGGTGTCGGAGGTACGGAGTACCGTCTGGTGTGGTGGTGTGCCGGGATCGCGGGCTGGTGTGCCGCTGTCCAAACCGTTGACGGGGAAGGGCTACCCAATGGCCACCATCGGCGACAACATCGCGCAGGTCAGGCGCCGGCAGTCGATCACTCAGGAGCAGCTCGCGGCGGCGGCCGGGGTGAGCACCGAGACAATCCGCAAGCTGGAGACGAATCAGCGTACGACGCCTCGGATCGCGACTTTGCATGCGATCGCGCGGGCGCTGGGCGTACCGACGACGACTCTGCTCGGCGATGCGAGCACCGGGGCGGCCCGCCGGGAACGCGGTCACCGTCCGTTGGCGTTGCTCGACCTGCGCAGGGTGCTGATCCCTGCCCGTGGCCCGGCGGGGTATATCGCTGACGAGGTGCCGGCGTTGCCTGCAGCGGGTGTCCCGGGACGGCTCGCCGAGGCGGACCGCGCCTACCACCAGGGCGACTACGCCGCAGCGTTGGCCGTGCTGCCACCACTCATCGCCGGAGCCCGGCACGCCGTCGAGAACGCCGACGACGCCAACAGGCCTGCCGCATACCGGACCTTGGCCCGCACCTATGACCTGACCAGCAGCCTGTTGATCCAGGTACGCGCGGTCGACCTCGCCTACCAGGCTGTGAACGCCGCCCAGGACGCTGCCGCATCCGCCGGCGACGAGCTGCTCAGCGCGACGACGGTCAAGCGCATGTCATGGCTGCTGCTGCGCCAGGGCCGGCTGACCGACGCGGAGCGGCTGGCGATCGCCACCGCTGACAGCGTCGAGCCACGGATCTCCCGAGCCACACCAGATGAACTCGCGGTGTGGGGCTGGCTGATGATGGCGGCAGCCGCCGCTTCCGCGCGGGACAACCGGCCGGACGACGCGGCCGCCCAGCTCGACGCGGCGGCGGCTGCGGCGGCCCGGCTGGGCAGCCGGCCGGTCAGTGCTGGTCACCTGACGATCGTTGGTGGAATGCGGTCAACCAAGGTCGACATGATGCGGGCCGAGGCGGCGGCGGTCGCTGGCGAGCCGCGCCGGGTTCTTGACCTGGCGACCAATGTCCGCCGTGGTGGTGCTGAGAGGACTTCGTGGCGGCGACACCGGCTCGATGTGGCCCGTGCCCACGCCGAGTTGCGGGACTGGTCGGAGGCAACGGCGGTGCTCAGCGAGCTGGCCGCCGACGCTCCAGTGTGGCTGCGACACCAGCGGTACGCCCGCGACACCGTCCGCATGATCACTACCAGTCGACGCCGGGCGATGGGCCAGGAGCTGGCGAAGCTCGCCGCACTGATGGACGGCCAGGCCGCCTGACCTGCGCAACCGGTACCAGGCGTACCGGTTTTGGGGTCTGCCGAACAACGGGCACAACCCTTGCATTCACTCTCAGTGATCAACTCGGCATCCTTCCACGAAGGACGGCGGTGCCGGGTCGCGCACCATCACACAGCGGAACACCGCCCGGCCCGCCGTCCGCTCAGCTGGGCCCGACGCCGTACCCGCGATCGCCCTTTTCGCGCGTCGGGCCCGCCCGCTGGGCGGCGGCCCGGGGTCGACACGGAGAGCCACCTCGGGTCGCCGCCCTCCACGCTCTGTGCCGAGAGGGAGCCTGTGTGGTGATAGGTACGCGGAGTAACGTCTGGTGTGGCGGCAAGAGCCAGAAGGTTGTTGGTCGGTGCCACCCGGCAGCTGACAAGGTGGTGACGCGCATGACCCGCATCATCGACCCACGATGGCCGTCGACCTTGCGCCGGTTGCGTCAGCAGGCCGGGCTCTCGCTGCGTGATCTCGCCGCCAAGGCGCACTACGCCAAGTCGTACCTGCATGATCTGGAGACCGGTCGCAAGACACCGACGCCCGAGGTCGCCGATCGGCTCGACGACGTGCTCGAAGCCGGTGGTGCGCTCTCCGCGATGCTCACCGATGACGGCGCACACGGTTCCGCCGAACTGGCCCGCCGGGTCGCGGCCACCGACGTCAGCAGCAGCACCGTCGCCGGCCTGGAAGCGGCCGTCGACGAACTTGCCGTCGCCTACCCCGTCACCGCGTCGCACGTCCTCCTTCCCAACATCCGCCGACACCTGACCTACGTCACCACCCTGATCGGCTCCGGCCGCCGGATGACCCTGGAGCAGCACAGACGGATCCTCGTCGCCGGCGGATGGCTGTCGCTGCTCACCGCTACCGTGCTGATCGACCTGCGGCGAAACGGTGCCGCTGCCGGGCATCTGCGCACCGCCAACGAGATGGCCGCCCACACCGAGCACGCCGAGATCCGCGCATGGTGCCTGGAGACCCGCGCATGGAAGGCGCTGACCACCGGCGACCCCGCGACGGCGCTTGCCCTGGCCGAGGGGGCGCAGACCGTCGCTCCGACCGGCAGCAGCGCCAAACTGCAGGCGACCGCACAGACCGGGCGGGCGCTGGCGCTGCTCGGCGACCGACCGGCCACCGGGCGACGGCTGGCCCAGCTGGAGCGGATGGTGTCGCCGTTGAGCCAACCGGACCGGCCCGAGCACCACTACCGCTACGACCCGGGCAAAGCCCGAGCGTACGTGGCGACCACCTTGGCGTGGGTCAGTGATCCGGTTGCCGCCACCGAGGCCAGCGAGGTCCTGGCCAGGCTGCTCGCCGAGGGCAGCCGCCCCCGGCGGATCGCGTCGGCCCGGTTGGATCTCGGCCAGGCCGTGCTGCCAATGGACCCGCACGAGTCGATAGCGCAGGTCGCGGCGGCGGTCGCCTCGGGCCGGGTCGCGGCGTCAAACTGGTGGCGGGTCGACCGGGTACGCCGAGGTCTGGCCCGGGTCGGGGTGCCGGCCGCCGAGTTGGATGAGCTGTGCGCGACACATCAGCCACCATGTGACGGCGGACAGTAGCCAGCGCTGGCGGACGGCGACACTGTAGACCGTCGGCCGAGCGCCGGTCAGGCTAGGACCAGGTCGCATCACCTGTGGATCAGCGACCTGCCAGCAGGGCCCGACGTCGCATCCCGCGATCGCCCTTTTCGCGCGTCGGGCCCGCCCGCTGGGCGGCGGCCCGGGGTCGACACGGAGAGCCACCTCGGGTCGCCGCCCTCCACACTCGTCGAGGGGGACGTTGTGTTCGGAAAATGGTTTCAGCGTGCGGACATACCGGTCGATGTGGTTTATCCAGTGCCGGGCCGGCGACGGTACGCCGACCGGACGGTGCCGCCACCGGACCGTCGGCCGGCGACCCGGACCGACCGCGCCGAGCGGCGGGGCGGTAACGCCGGCCGGCACTACCTGCGGTGAGGAAGCCCCAGGCCGGTAGCGGTGTCGTGGACGTGGATCGACGGCGGCCCCCGGTGAGTGTGGCGGTCGGGCGTCGGGTGGCCCTGTGGCGGGTGCGGCGGCGGATGACCCAGCAGGTGCTCGCCGACCGGATCGGCCGGTCGAAGAGCTGGGTGGAGAAGGTCGAGCGCGGGGTCCGGACGCTGGACCGGTTCTCGCTGATCCAGCAGGTTGCCGACGTGCTGCGGGTCGACCCGACGGAGCTGCTGGCGACACCGGCCAGCCGCAGATCGGCGGCGCGCCGGCCGGTGTCGACGCGGTCCGGGCGGCACTCGCGCGATACGAGGTGTTCGCCGCCGACCCGGCCGGGCCGGCACCCGATGCCGGGCAGGTGTCGCAGCGGGTGGAGCACGCCTGGTCGACGTACCGGCACGGGGACCATCCACGGCTGCTGCGCACGGTGCCGGAGCTGCTGGACGCCGCACGGCGGCTGCACACCGCGCAACCAGAACATGGGACAGGGCTGCTGGTGCAGGCGTACCGGGCCACCGCGCTCGTGCTCGTCAAAGTCGGCGAGGCGGACCTGGGCTGGCTGGCGGCCGACCGGGCGCTCGCCACAGCGGGCAGCGATCCGATCCTGGCCGGGTCGACGGCGGTGCCGCTCGCGCAGGCGCTGCGCGGGCTGGGCCAGAGCCGGCTGGCGATGACCACGGCGATCGCCGCCGCCGAGCGGGTCGCCGCATCCACCGATGGGCAGGCGAGACCGGGTTCCCGGGCAGTGTACGGGACGTTGCTGCTGCAGGCCGGGTTGGCCGCCGCCGGCAGTGGCGACACCGCCAACGCCAGTGAGCTGCTCGGTCGGGCTACCGGCATCGCCGCGCAGATCAGCGACGGGCAGGACTACCGGACGGCGAGCTTCGGCCCGGCAGCCGTCGAGCTGGCGCACGTAGTGGCGGCTGTGGAGTCGGGCGACGCCCGGCAGGCGGTACGCCGACACGAGACAGCCACCCGGCGGCAGGCATGGCGCGGGCTGCCCGCCGAACACCGGGCGGCATACCTGGTGGACGCCGCACGGGCGTACCTCGACGTCGGCGACTTCACGGCGGCGGGACGGTGGCTCGTCGAGGCGGACCGCGTCGCACCGGCTGAAATCCGCTCCCGGCCTTCCGCCCGTACCCTCGTGGCTGAGATCGCCCGCCACGCACCGCAGGTCGCCGGCGTCGCCCGGCTGGCGACGGCGCTCGGGCTGACCCGCTGCTGATCTCCTGCTAGCCCGGGGGTGGGCCGTAGCCGGGCGGCGGACTGTACCCCGACGGAGGCGGTGCGCCATAGCCGGAGTACGGGGGCTGCGGGCCGTAACCAGGCGGCGGGCCGTAGCCGGAGAACGGGGGTGGGCCGTAACCGGGCGGGGTGCCCGGCCCGGCTCCGGGCCAGCCCGGGTAGCCGGCGAACGTCGGTGGCGGAGGCGGCGGAGGCGCGGTGAGCACCACCGGGATCGGCACCACCGGCTCATCCGGCGCGGGCACCTGCCGCTGGCTGCCGTCCGGGAAGGTGATCCGGTAGTCCACCCCGTTCCACAGCGCGTGTGGCGCCTGCGGGTCCCGGCCGACGAACGCCTGCCGGTAGCCGGCCAGCGCGGTCAGCAGCCGCTGCTCCTCCTTGGCGTGCCGGGCCAGCTCCTTCGGTTTGCTCTCCAGGCCGCGCAGCAGCCCGTCGCGCAGCAGCGCCAGCTTGGTGGCTGCGGCCTGGAAGTCGCGCATCGCCCGTACGCCCGGCTCGCCGGCCACCCGGCTGGCCCAGCGCCGCGCCGAGTGCCGCCGGCCCAGGCTGCCCAGCGCCGCCACCTCCGGCGGGGTGAACCAGCCGGCCCGCACGTAGTCGGGCAGCACCCGCTCGGTCAGCCGCCCTTCCCAGCTGCGCAGCCACACCGCCAGGCCGACCATGCCGAAGAAGATCGGCACCATCAGACCGATGTAGCCGTACAGCAGGATCAGGGTCTGGCCGGTCGCCTCGACCAGCGTCGGGATCAGGTTCCAGGCCCCGTGCAGCATCATCGCCAGCAGCAGCCCGGCGGTCGGCGCGAGCACCCGGATGCGCCGGTCGGCGCTGCGCGCGGCCACCCCGAGACCGACACCGGCCATCGAGGTGAACAGCGGGTGGGCGAAGCCGGTGAACAGGATCCGGACGATGAAGATGGCGAAGACGTTCTGCGCGCCGGTCGCCGGCCCGTACTGGTCGGCGCCGGCCGCGTAGCCGTAGCCGCCCAGGTAGAGGATGTTCTCCACCATTGCGAACCCGATCGCAGAGAGCCCGCAGTAGACCAGCCCGTCGGTGATGCCGGACCACTCCCGGCGGCGGGTCAGCAGCAGCAGGATCGGCCCGAGGGTCTTGGTCAGCTCCTCAATGAACGGCGCCACCAGCACCGCCACCAACGCTTCCGAATAGCCCCAGCTGTCCAGCAGGTCGGCGGAGAAGTTGTTCACCACCAGTGAGGCCGAGGTCGACACGAACGCGCCCCAGGCGAAGCAGAAGGCGAGGTAGTGCACCGGCTCCGGCTCGTAGCGGTCCAGCCACAGGAAACAGGCGACCAGCACCGGCACCGGCAGCACGGCGGCGATCACGCCGACGGTCAGCGCGACCGGGCCGATCGCCATCCCGAGATAGCTGAGGATCGCCACTCCGCAACCGGCGATGAAGATGACGATCCCGACCAGGGTCAGCCAGCGCAGCCAGACACTCCGCCGCAGCCGACCCGCCGGCACGACCCCGCCCGCTGGCTCCGCCGACCCTGCCGGCTCGGTCGGCTCCGCCGGAGACACCGGCTCGGTCGGTGACACCGCGTCCACCGGCTCGGTCGGATCGGTCGAATCCGCCGCAGGGCGGGAGCCGGATGGACCACCGGGGACAGTGTCGGACATTGGGCTAGCGTAGCCAGCGTCGACCAACGGCGGGCAGCGTGTCGCCCGCCGAACCCGCCGCCGACCCAGGCGGCTACTCCGGGCCGTCGCGCCCGAACGCCTCGCTGACCATCTCCTCGACCACGCCGGCTTCTATCCCGCTGGCCCGGACCAGGTCGCTCGCGGTAGCTCTGATCTGGGCGACCACCACGCTGCCATTGAACCCCACCCCGGCGTCGTACGCCTCACCGGCGCACCTGGCGGCGTCCAGCGCCCGCCGTCGGGTGCGCGCCGGGTCGGTGCCGGCGTCGAGCTCATGGCGCAGGATGTGCACCGCGTCGCCCAAGTGGCAGACCGCCTCCGGCAGGGCGGACGGCACCGGCTCGTCCTCGGTCAGGAGGGAGACCACCCGCCGGGTGAGCACCCGCGAGTTGCGCAGCCCCCGGGTGACGTACTCGGCGCTCTCGGCGTACTGGGCCAGCGGGCCGCGGGCCCGCCAGCGCGCCGGCGCCAGGACCGCCGTCTCGTGTCCCGCCTCGACCGCCTCCCGGAACTCGGACAACTCCTTCTCCGCATCGTGCAGCCGCTTCGATGCGGCCTCGGCCCGGCGGCGGTCCCGCCCAGCCAACGCCTTGCCGCTGAGGATCAGCATGTCGGACAGGACGTCCAGCGCCGGGTCGGCGGCGCGGCGCACGATGACCAGTGGGTTGAGCGGCAGCAGCAGGATCAGCACCACCAGCCCGATCAGCCCACCGACCAGGGCGTCGATGAACCGGTCGGGGTAGAGGTTTTCCGACTGCGACGTCAGGGTGGCGACCAGCACTCCGGACGACGCGGCCTGGGTGACCAGGGCCGCGCCGCTGCCCAGAAAGACGGCGACCATCACCGCGAGCGGCACGATCAGCAGCAACTGCCAGGTGCCGGTGCCGATGGTGATGACGATCAGGTCGCCGATGGCGATCCCGACCGCGACCCCGACCACCAGTTCGGCGGCGCGTTTGAGCCGCTGCCCGATCGAGGCACTGAGGATGATCACCGCCGCGATCGGTGCGAAGAAGGGCACCGGGTGGCCGATCACCCGGCGGGCGATGAACCAGGCCAGCGCCGCCGCCAGACCGGCCTGCAGGGCGAGTACGAGGTTGGCGCGGACCCGCTCAGACCGCTCCCGGGCCTCAGTGGCGACCCGGCTGCGGGTCAGCGTGAGCAGCCCGGTGAGGCGGGGTGCCGCCGCCGCGCGTGGTGGCTTCCCGGCGTCGGCCATGCGGGCAGCGTACCGAGCAATTTGCCACTTATGGCGGTATTGCCCATCCGGTCACGCCCGAGGTGGCCGGTCCGGTGCCGCGCTGGCTAGCCTGCGAAGATGTCCGACCTCATCGAGCCCCTCCGCGCCGCGCTGCCCGACACCGCGGTCCTCACCGACCCCGACCTGCTGCGCGGCCACCAGCGCGACGAGGCCGACTTGTGCGCCGCCGGCACCCCCGCCGTCGTGGTCCGGCCCCGGACGACCGTCGAGGTGGTCGCCACCGTCGGCGTCGCCGCCCGGTACGGCGTACCCGTGGTGCCGCAGGGCGCGCGGACCGGGCTGGCCGGCGCGGCGAACGCGGTCGACGGCGCGGTGGTGCTCTCCACCGCCGCGATGGACCGGATCGTCGACGTCGACCCGGTCAACCGCACCGCCGTCGTCCAGCCCGGCGTGGTCAACGCCACCCTGGCCGCCGAGGTGGGCCGGCACGGGCTGCGCTACCCGCCGGACCCCGGCTCGTGGGAGTCGTCCACCATCGGCGGCAACGTGGCCACCAACGCCGGCGGGATGTGCTGCGTCAAGTACGGCGTGACCGGCGAGTACGTCATCGGGCTCGAAGTGGTGCTGGCCAGCGGCGAGGTGCTGCGCACCGGCCGGCGTACCGCCAAGGGGGTCGCCGGCTACGACCTGACCCGGCTGTTCGTCGGCTCCGAAGGCACCCTCGGGGTGATCACCGAGGTGACCGTCGCGTTGCGGCCGGCCGCCGACACCTCGCTCACCCTGGTCGCCGTCTTCGACTCCACCGCCGCGGCCGGCACCGCCGTCGCCGGCATCGCCTCCGGCGGGCTCAGCCCCAGCCTGCTGGAACTGCTGGACCGCACCCACCTGCAAGCCATCGAGGCGTACCGGCCGATGGGGTTGCGCACCGACGCCGCCGCGCTGCTGCTCGCCTCGGTCGACACCGGCGCCGCCGCCGGCACCGACCTGGACCGGATCGCGCAGGTGTGCACCTCCGCCGGCGCAGCCGAGGTGTACGCCGCCAGCGACGCGGTCGAGGCCGCCGCCCTGCTGCAGGCCCGCCGCCTGGCCCACCCGGCGATGGAACGCCTCGCCGCGCGGACCTTCCCCGCCGGCAACGGCGGGCTGATCATCGACGACGTGGCGGTGCCCCGGTCGGCGCTGGCCCGGATGCTCGACGGCGTCGAGGCGATCGCCGCCGAACACGCCGTACCGATCGGCGTCGTCGGGCACGCCGGCGACGGCAACCTGCACCCGAACATCGTGGTCGACCGGGCCGACCCGGACAGCCTGACGCGTGGCCGGGCGGCCTTCGACGCGATCATGCGGCTCGGGCTGGACCTGGGCGGCACCTGCACCGGCGAGCACGGCGTCGGCCTGCTCAAACGCGACTGGCTGGCCGAAGAGATCGGCCCGGTCGGCATGCGGGTGCACCGCGCCGTCAAACAGGCGCTGGACCCGACGAATCTGCTGAACCCCGGCAAACTGCTCTGACGTCCAGCCGGCCGGATGGTTCAGCCGGTTCGGCAGGCCCGATGTTCAGCCGGCGGTGACGTCGGAGTCGGTCGGCCAGTCCACGCCCCGGTCGGCCGCGAAACCACGGACGTCCGCCGCACCGAGCCGCGCCGCGTCGGCGGTCGCGTCGTCCGGCATCCGCTGCGACTGCAGCTCCGCGGCCACCCGGGCCCGGTAGTGCTCCACCTCGCGGTCCCGCACCGCGTCGTTCCAGCCGAGCACCCGGCCCATCACCTCGGCGGCGTGCCCGGCCGACTCGTTGCCCCGGTGCGGCGTCTCGATCGAGATGCGGGTCCGCCGGGTCAGCACGTCGTCGAGGTGCAGCGCGCCCTCGGCGCGGGCCGCGTACGCGATCTCGACGGCCAGGTACTCGGGTGCGCCGGGCACCGGGCTGGCCAGCAGCGGATCGTCGCCGATCAGCGCCAGCAGCTCCACCGCGAGGGTGCCGTACCGCTCCAGTAGGTGCTCCAGCACCCCGACCGGTACGCCGTGCCGGCGAGCCACGTCGGCCCGGTCCCGCCACATCGCGGCGAGCCCGTCGGCACCGAGTAGCGGCAGGTCGGCGGTCCGCGACGGCCGGGTCGCCCCGAGCCGAGCCGCCGCCCGGTCCACCACGTCCGCGGCCATCACCCGGTACGTCGTGTACTTGCCGCCGGCCACCAACAGCAGACCCAGCATCGGCTCGACCACGGCGTGCTCGCGGGACAGCCGCGATGTCGAGTCCGCCTCACCGGACAGCAGCGGCCGCAGCCCGGCGTACACCCCTTCGATGTCGCACGGCGTCAACGGCCGGTCCAGCACCGTGTTCACCTGATCGAGCAGATAGCCGATGTCGCGCTCGGAGGCGGCCGGGTGGGCGCGGTCGAGCCGCCAGTCGGTGTCCGTGGTGCCGATGATCCAGTGCCCGCCCCAGGGCAGCACGAACAGCACCGATGTGGCGGTACGCAGGATCAGCCCGGCCTCACCGGTGATCGCCGACCGGGGCACCACCAGATGCACGCCCTTCGACGCGCGTACCCGCAGACCTGGCCGGACCCCGACGTCGCCGAGCATCCGCGACACGTCGTCGCTCCACACTCCGGTGGCCGCGATCACGGTGCGGGCGCGTACCTCGAACTCGGCGTCCGGGTCACCGGGCCGGGCCTCCATGTCCCGCACCCGCACCCCGGTCACCTCGCGGGCCTGGCGCAGCAGGCCGACGGCGCGGGCGCTGGTCACCACGGCCGCGCCGAGGCTGGCCGCAGTCCGCGCCAGGGTGACCACCAGGCGGGCGTCGTCGACCTGACCGTCGTAGTAGCGCACGGCACCGGCGACGACGTCCGACCGCAGGCTGGGGAAGATCCGCCGGGCACCTTCGCGGGACAGGTGCCGGTGCAGCGGCATCCCCCGGCCGCCGCCGAACACCCCGCCGAACGCGTCGTACGCGGCGACCCCGGTGCCGTAGTAGGCCCGTCGCCAGATCCGGCCGGGCAGCGCCCGTGGCCCGCTGGTACCGCCCTGCGGCAGCGGAACCAGGATCGGCACCGGCCGGACCAGGTGCGGGGCGATCCGGGTGGCCAGCAGGCCACGCTCGGTCAACGCCTCGTGCACCAGGCCGAACTCGAGCTGCTCCAGATACCGCAGGCCACCGTGGATCAGTTTGCTGGATCGGCTGGACGTTCCGGCGGCGAAGTCGCGGGCCTCGACCAGCGCCACCTTGAGCCCGCGGGACGCGGCGTCGAGCGCGGCGCCCACGCCGGTCACCCCACCCCCGATCACCAGTACGTCGAACCGCTCGCCACGCAGGCGGCGTAGATCGGCGGCGCGGCGGGTCACGGACAGCTGGCCGGCGGCGTACCGGGAGACGGCAGGGTCACGCACCCTTCCACCGTATCCGGCCGCCTAGGGTGGCGGACATGACGCAGCCGCCCGGTCCTCCCGGCTTCCCGTACCCCGGTCAGCCCTACCCGATGCAGCCGCCCGCCGCGACCGTTGCGCCGCCGGCCAGTGTGTGGCCCCCGGTCGCCGCCGTGGTGATTGCGATCTGGTCGGTCGGTGTCACGGTGTTCGCGCAGGCTGGCGGCTGGTTGACCGACCAGGTCCTGTTGGCCAGCGGGTTGCCCACCCCGGCCGTGGTCTGGCCGTTGATCGCGTTCGGCAACGCGCTGCTGGTCGGCGTGCCCACCATGCTGCTGGCGCTGGTGCCCCGGTCACCGGCGGTGCGGGCGACCGGCCGGGCCTGGCTGGTCGCCGCGTTCGCCCTCGCCGGCTTCGGGCTGCTGCGGGCCGTACCGACCGTGCACCACGAGCTGTACCTGGCCGGGCTTACCGTGCTCGCCGCCGGCGGCGCCGCCGGGCTGCGCGCGCTACGGCGCCGCGCCGAGCCGAGCGAGGCCGAGCCAGGTCGGGTTGACTCGGGCCAGGCGGACCGGACGACCGCTGTCCTGCTCGCCGTCGCGGCCGGGCTGGTCATGCTGCTGCCCTGGTGGTGGGTCGGCGCGCTGGGCGGCGCGGTGGAGACGGCACTCGCCGTCGCCGCGGCGGCCGCGATCGGCTGGTACGCCGCCGAGCTGCTGCCCCGGCGGTTCTGGGCGGCGATCGGTGCCGGCCCGCAGGGACCCTCGGCGGTGCGCACCATCCTGCTCGGCGGAACCGTGGCCGGGGTCGGGCTGCTGCTGCTCGCCGCCGGCGTCGGTCAGCCCGGCGGGCAGCTGGCCGCGATCCTGGTGCTGCCGCCGATCGGGTACGCGGCCGCGGCGATCTGCTGGGCCGCCGACCGGTCCAGCGCGCCGGTCGGCGTACTGGCCGGGCTGTCCGTCGCCGGACCGCTGGCCCTGCTCGACCCGGAAGAGGTCTCGCTGCTCCTGGCCATCGGCCGTGACCTGCCGTTCTGGGCGGCGGTCGGTGCCGGCGTCGGGCTGGCGCTGGCGCTCGCGTTGGGCCTCGGACTCGGCTTCGGTCTCGGTTGGCGGCCGTCGGGTCGACCACCACGACTGGCGGGTCGACCACTGCGGTGGGTGGCGGCGGCCACCGTCGCGGTGCTGGCTGTGGCCGGGGTCGCCGTGCACCTCGCCGTCGGGCAGCCGGGACTGCACGGCGAACGGCTGTTCGTGGTGCTGCGGGAACAGGCCGACCTGTCCGACGTACCCCGCGACACCGGGCCGCAGGCCCGCGACGAACGGGTCCGTACGGTCTTTCAGCTGCTGGTCGACACCGCCGAGGCCAGCCAGGCCGACCTGCGCGACGATCTGGACCGGTGGAGGCTGTCCTACACGCCGTACTACCTGGTCAACGCGATCGAGGTAGACGCCGGGCCGGCGCTGCGGCCCTGGCTGACCCGGCGCGACGACGTCGACCGGGTGCTGATCAGTCAGCAGCTGCGGCCGCTGCCGGTCGCGGTCGAGCCCGAACGGGGCGACCAGCCCGCTCCGGGTACCCCGCCGTGGAACATCACCATGCTCGGTGCCGAACGGGTCTGGACGGAGCTTGGTGTCGACGGCGCCGGGATCGTGGTCGGCGCCTCGGACTCCGGGGTGGACGGCGACCATCCGGCGCTCGCGGACGGGTTCCGGGGCGGCGGCGACTCCTGGTTCGACCCGTGGAACGGCACCGGTACCCCGACCGACAACAACGGGCACGGCACCCACACGCTCGGCTCGGCCGTCGGCGACACCTCGATCGGGGTCGCCCCGGGCGCGTCCTGGGTCGGCTGTGTCAACCTGGACCGCAACCTCGGCAACCCGGCACGCTACCTGGACTGCCTGCAGTTCATGCTGGCCCCGTTCCCGACCGGGGGCGACCCGTTCGCCGACGGCCGACCGGAACGTGCCCCACACGTGCTCACCAACTCCTGGGGCTGCCCGGAGCTGGAAGGCTGCGACCTGGGTTCGCTGCGGCCGGCCACCGAGGCGCTGGCCGCCGCCGGGCTGATGATGGTGGCCGCCGCCGGCAACACCGGCCCGTTCTGCAGCTCGGTCGACGACCCACCGGCCCCGTACACCGATGTGCTGACCGTCGGCGCGGTGGACGCCGACCGAAAGGTCACCGACTTCTCCAGCCGGGGCCCGGCCCCGGACGGCACCGTCAAACCGGACCTGGTGGCACCGGGCGCCGAGGTGCTGTCGGCGATGCCCGGTGGCGGGTACGCGGCGCTGGACGGCACGTCGATGGCGACCCCACAGGTGGCCGGGGTGGTGGCGCTGCTGTGGTCGGCCGAACCGGAGCTGATCGGTGATCTGGACGGCACGGCGCGGATCCTGCGGCAGACCGCCGCCGAGGCCGGCACCGGGGGCGGTGACACCTGCGGTGACCCGGCGAACCTCACCGGCGCCGGTCTGGTCGACGCGTACGCGGCGGTGCAGGCCGCCCGGTCCGACGGCTGACCAGCGCTTGGTCGTCGGCCGTCATCCGGTCGTCCGGGTGGACGGTAGGCAACCGGCCGGAGACGCCGCAGGGCGGCTACCGGGAAGCTGCCCGGTAACCGCCCTGCGGTCTTGTCGCTACTGCGGCGTGACTGGACTCAGAAGTCCATCTCGCCGCCGCCCGGCGCGCCCGCCGGAGCCGGGGTCTTCTCCGGCTTGTCCGCCACCACGGCCTCGGTGGTCAGGAACAGCGCCGCGATCGACGAGGCGTTCTGCAGCGCCGACCGGGTCACCTTGGCCGGGTCGATGATGCCCGCCTGCAGCAGGTCCACGTAGTCGCCGTTGGCGGCGTTGAGGCCGTGGCCGGCCTCCAGGTTGCGGACCTTCTCCACCACGACGCCGCCTTCGAGGCCGGCGTTGACGGCGATCTGCCGCAGCGGGGCGTCCAGCGCGATCTTCACGATCTGCGCGCCGGTCGCCTCGTCGCCGACCAGGTCGAGCTTGTCGAAGGCGGTCTTGCCGGCCTGCACCAGGGCGACGCCACCACCGGGGACGATGCCCTCCTCGACGGCCGCCTTGGCGTTGCGCACCGCGTCCTCGATGCGGTGCTTGCGCTCCTTGAGCTCGACCTCGGTGGCCGCGCCGACCTTGATCACCGCGACGCCGCCGGCCAGCTTGGCCAGCCGCTCCTGCAGCTTCTCGCGGTCGTAGTCGGAGTCGCTCTTCTCGATCTCGGCCCGGATCTGGTTGACCCGGCCCTGGATCTGCTCGGCGTCGCCGGCACCGTCGACGACCGTGGTCTCGTCCTTGGTCACCTGGACCTTGCGGGCCCGGCCCAGCATGTCGATGGTCACCGCGTCGAGCTTGAGGCCGAGCTCCTCGCTGACGACCTGGCCGCCGGTGAGGATCGAGATGTCGGTCAGCATCGCCTTGCGGCGGTCACCGAAGCCGGGAGCCTTGACGGCAACCGACTTGAAGGTGCCGCGCACCTTGTTGACGATCAGGGTGGCCAGCGCCTCGCCCTCGACGTCCTCGGCGATGATCAGCAGCGGCTTGCCCGACTGCATGATCTTCTCCAGGATCGGGAGCAGGTCCTTGACCGACGAGATCTTGCTGTTGACGATCAGGATGTAGGGGTCGTCGAGGACGGCCTCCATCCGCTCCGGGTCGGTCCAGAAGTAGGGCGAGATGTAGCCCTTGTCGAAGCGCATACCCTCGGTGAGCTCCAGCTCCAGGCCGAAGGTGTTGCTCTCCTCGACGGTGATGACGCCTTCCTTGCCGACCTTGTCCATCGCCTCGGCGATGATCTCGCCGACGCTGGAGTCACCGGCGGAGATCGACGCGGTGGACGCGATCTGCTCCTTGGTCTCCACGTCCTTGGCGAGCTTGCTCAGCTCCTCCGCGACGTTGGCGACGGCGGCCTCGATGCCCCGCTTCAGGGCCATCGGGTTCGCGCCGGCCGCGACGTTGCGCAGGCCCTCGCGGACCAGGGCCTGGGCCAGGACGGTCGCCGTCGTCGTGCCGTCACCGGCCACGTCGTCGGTCTTCTTGGCGACCTCCTTGACCAGCTCGGCGCCGATCTTCTCGTACGGGTCCTCGAGCTCGATCTCCTTGGCGATGCTCACACCATCGTTGGTGATGGTGGGGGCGCCCCACTTCTTTTCGAGCACGACGTTGCGGCCCTTCGGGCCCAGCGTCACCTTGACGGCGTCGGCGAGGGTGTTCATGCCCCGCTCGAGGCCGCGGCGCGCCTCTTCGTCGAACGCGATCATCTTGGCCATACGGCGTTGTCCTCCTGGACGCTCGCAGCACCGGAGCCGGTCAGCTCCGCCATGCCGCCTGCTCTACGCACCTTCGGACGTCACTACCTGGCGGCAGTGACGTCCGCCGGCCGGGCCGGATAGCCCGCGACGACCGGCCATCTCCGTCGCCCCGCGAAGCGGGACGACGGCGGTGGCCCCACCGCCCCGACCTTTGGCACTCCCGGTTGGCGAGTGCCAATCCTTGTTTAGCACTCTCCCCTGTCGAGTGCAAGCGAACAGCAACTTGCCGGCCCGACGTCCCCCGTCGGGCCGCACGGCCGCCGACTGCGGTCACGGTCAAGATCAGGTGGGCAGGACCGCCGGGTGGCGAGACGATGAAAGGCGCCGGTTCCACGAGGAGAACCGACGCCTTGCGGGGTACGCAGACCTGTGTCGAGCTATCAGATACGTCGCCGTCCGGTCGGGCGGCCGCACCGGCCACCGGACGCGCAGTTGGCCAGCAGTGTGTGACTAGGCGATGACCCGGACCCTCTCCGCCTGAGGACCCTTCTGCCCCTGAGCGATCTCGAACTCGACGCGCTGCCCGTCGTCGAGCGCCTTGTAGCCGTCCATCTCGATCGCGGAGAAGTGGACGAAGACGTCCTGACCCCCGTCGACCGCGATGAAACCGTAGCCCTTCTCGCTGTTGAACCACTTCACGGTGCCCTGCGCCACGGTGCACTTCCTCACTTCTGTCGTGCCGGGCCTCTGCCGGCCCCCTGGTCGACGTGTTCGCCGGCCGGAGCCACCGATCGGGACCCCCCGTGCGGGTGCCCGAGTACAGCAGCCGGAATCGCACGCTACACGAGGTCCGACGGCACCGCACTACCCCAAAAGGGGACATTAACCCCCGGTCAAGTCTCTCTGGCACCACATTTCGTTGACCACGTGTGTCCCGTACACCGCAGAACGTGAAGCCTGGACGGCATCGCGCACCTGGCAGCCGGGCCGTCCGGCGGTCGGACCGCACCGCGCCCCGGCACGACCGCGCCCGCCAACGCCACCCGGCGGCCGCCGCCGTCGGACTGCTCATCGTGCTGTCGGCGTTCACCGGCGGCCTGCCCGGCGACGCCGGCAAACCACCGCCGCGCGAGCCGGGCTGGACCGTCGCCGACCACGGCCACAACCAGCGCAGCGTGTTGCTGCGCGCCGGCCCGGTGCCGACACCGACCGACGGGTTCTTCTCCTGGGCGGCGATGAACCGGCGTACCGGGCTGATCACCGGATCGCCGAACTTCACCGCGCAGAGCGACACCATGTCGTTGATCAAGGTGTGGCTGGCCGCCGACGACCTGCGCCGCGCCGACGAACAGGGCCACATGCTCCGGACACCTCAGCTGGCCCAGCTGTCGTCGATCATCCGGGACAGCGACAATCCCGGCGCGGACGCCACCTACGACCGGGTCGGTGGCCGGGAGTCCATCGAGCGGATGGTACGGCTCTGCGGGCTGACCGACTCGGCCCCGGAGCGCGACCGGTGGAGCAACACGGTCGTCTCCGCCCGTGATCTGACCAGGCTGGGGCGCTGCCTCGCCGACGGGCGGGCGGCCGGGCCGCAGTGGACGCCGTGGCTGCTGTCCGAGATGCGCGCCGTCCGCGGTGCGGGCGACTTCGGCCCACGGGACGCGCTCACCGCCGAGTACGCGGCCACCATCGCCATCAAGAACGGCTGGCTGCTGCGCGACGAGGACGGGCTCTGGCACATCAGCTGCCTCGCGATCGGGGAGACCTGGGTGATCGGCGCGCTCGCCCGCTACCCCGGGCGGCACGGGCTCGACCACGGCGTCGACTACTGCCGGCAACTCGGCACCGCCCTGCTGCTGGTGGCGTGACTGATGCGGCCGGACCGAAGGCGGGATTCCGGTTGTCGGCCGGGCCACGCCGGGCGAGCATGCCGGCATGGGAACTGGGACCGACACCGACCACGTCGTACCGCCGGTAGCCGCCGTCCGGCGGATCCGGGCCGACGACGCCGCCCGGATGCGCGCGCTGCGGCTGGAGATGCTCGCCGATTCGCCGCTGGCGTTCATCGAACGGCTCGCCGACGCGGCGGCCCGCCCGCTGCACGAGTACGCCGAGCGGGCGGCCCGGTCCGCCGTCGGTGACCTGATCGCCCAGTTCGTGGCCGAGACCGGTCCGACAACGTTCGTGGCGCACGCGGGAGCACACGTCTGGCGGGACGACCCGTCGGTGTCCGTCCTGTTCGCCGTCTACATCAGCCCGGCCTGGCGCGGCCGGAACCTGCTCGCCGAACTGGTCGACGCGGTCGCCGCCTGGTCACGCGCGGCCGGGCGGCCGGAGCTGCTGCTGGAGGTGGTGGTCGGCAACGACCGGGCGGTACGGGCATACCAGCGGCTCGGCTTCGCCGACACCGGCGTACGCCTGCCGCACCCGACCCGGCCGGACCTGACCGAGTTGCAGATGCGCCGGCCGGCGTGACCGGCGGGCCGGCGCAAGCCGGCGCGGGAGCCGACCCGGCACCTGCCCGGCACGGGAGCCGACCCGGCTCCCGTGCCGGGCCGGGTCAGACGTGCCGGCGGGACTGGACGATCCGGAACCGGCCGGCGACGTACGCGCCGTCGGTCAACGCCGAGTTCGCCGCGGCGTTGGCACCGCTGGCGTGGAAGTCGGAGAAGGCCGCCGACTGGTTGACGAACACGCCGCCGGTGAGGTTCGCCGACAGGTGCACACCGACGTCCAGCGCGGCGGCCTCCACGTCGGCGAGCACCCGCTGGTCGGTCGAGTACACACCGGCGGTCAGCGCACCGCGGGCTGTCACCGTACGCCGGAAGATCTCGACGCTGTGTGCGGTGGACGCGGTGGCGACCACGAAGGTGACCGGCCCGAACCACTCCCGGCCGTAGACGTCGTCGGCGTCCGCGTCGAGCTTGACGACCAGCGGGGTACGCACCACCGCGTCCGGGTACGCCGGGTGGCTGATCTCCCGCGACTCCAGTACCGGTTCGCCGAGCTTGGCGGCTGCGGCGAGCCGGTCGAGGACCGCGTCGTCGACGATCGCGCCGATGAGCTCGACCGCCCGGGCCGGGTCGCCGGTCAATTTGCCGATCGCGGCGGCGATGCCAGCGGCCACCTCGTCCGGGCGCTTGCGCCCCTGATCGGTTTCGATGCCGCCGGCCGGCACCAGGATGTTCTGCGGGGTGGTGCACATTTGTCCGCTGTAGAGTGAGAGAGAAAAGGCAAGGTTGCGGCACATGCCGGCGAAGTCCGCCGTGGAGTCGACGACGATCGTGTTGACGCCGGCCTTCTCGGTGTAGACGGTGGCGTGCCGGGCGTTGGCCTCCAACCAGTCGCCGTACCCGGTGGAGCCGGTGAAGTCGATGATCCGCACCTCGGGGCGGCCGGCGAGGACGGTCGCCAGGCGCTCGCCCGGCGCCTCGGCCGCGAGCTGCACCAGGTTCGGGTCGAAGCCGGCCTCGCTGAGCACCTCGCGGGCGTAGCGGACGGTGATCGCCAGCGGCAGCACCGCGCCCGGGTGCGGCTTGACCAGCACCGGGTTCCCGGTGACCAGGGAGGCGAACAGCCCCGGGTAGGAGTTCCAGGTCGGGAAGGTGTGGCAGCCGATCACCAGGGCGACGCCGCGCGGCACCACATGGAACGTCTTGATCATCCGCAGCGGCTCGCCCCGACCGGTCGGCTTCTCCCAACCGGCGGTCCGCGGGTGGCGGGTCATCTCGGAGTACGCGTAGGCGACGGCTTCCAGCGCGCGGTCCAGCGCGTGCGCCCCGCCTGCCTGGAACGCCATCACGAACGCCTGACCGGTGGTGAACTGCACCGCGTTGGCCAGCTCGAAGCTGTGCTCGTGCAGCCGGGCGAGGATCTCCAGGCAGACGCCGGCCCGACTGCGCGGGCCGGCGTCACGCCAGGCGGGCAGCGCGGCCCGGGCGGCGGCGATCAGCTGGTCGGCGTCGGCGCGGGGGTACCGGACGCCGAGTTCGATGCCGAACGGGCTGTCGTCGGTGGCGAACGGTTCGCCGGTGGCGGTGGGCTGGTCGAGCGGGAAATCCTTGCCCAGGTAGGCGCGGAACGCCGCCGCGCCCTCGGCGGCGGCGTGTTCGCCGTAGATCCGCGGGCTCGGCGACTCGGGGTAGGCCGACCAGTAGTCGCGTTCGGCGATCGCGGTCAGCGCGCGGGCCAGGGTGTCGGCGTGCGTGACGTACAGCGGGTGCGGGGTCTCCGTCATGCCGTCATCATGCCTCAGATGGTCTGCTGCCAGTTCTGCCAGATGTCGACCGCCCGGAAGCCGATCGCCTCGTTGATCGCGATCATGTGCTGGTTGCTGTCGGCGTTCCAGGTGTCGATCACCCGCAGCGCCGGTTCGTGGCGCAAGGTGAACCGCAGGTTCTCGATCTTGACGATGGTGCCCAGCCGGTGGCCGCGATGATCCGGGGCGACGATGGTGATCTGTTGATAGGCGTGCCAGTCCGGTTCGGCCTGCCGGGTGATGTTGCTCCAGGCGACGATCCGGCCGCTGTCCAGATGCCGGGTCACCGTGTGGTAGCTGCGGGTGCCGGCCGCCTCCCGGGCCAGATCCGCTTCGTGGATCCGGTCGGCGTCCACCTTTTCCGGCTCCCACTCCAGGTCACCCATTGGCGAGTCGGTCACCATCCGCCCGTCCAGGTAGGCGAGATCGGCGCGGTACTCCTCCGGGCAGGGTCCGACCCAGGTCAGCAACTCGTAGCCGGGGGCGCGGCGCCAGTCCTCGGCGAGCATCACGTCGAGCGCCGGCTGGTCGACGGTGTCGATCTCGAGCCGACGGCGCGCTTCGACCAGGGCCGATTTGACCCCCATGGCGAGGGCGAAGGCGGTCGGCGCCGGGTCGCGGGCGACGCCG
The DNA here is from genome assembly GCF_048060215.1 of Micromonospora sp. LOL_021. NCBI lineage: Bacteria > Bacillati > Actinomycetota > Actinomycetes > Micromonosporales > Micromonosporaceae > Micromonospora > Micromonospora sp. LOL_021. Next base: position 22,176 of record NZ_JBHMIN010000023.1, read on the forward strand.
CCGGGCATGGTGTCCGCCGAGTGCCCCATGATCCGGGTGCGGCCGGTCTCCCGGGCCCGCCGCACGGCGTACGCGTACAGTGCTCGACCGATGCCGCGCCGCCGGTGCCCGGGGGCCACCTGGATGTCCACGCCGACGTTGTCGAGGTTGTCGAGCAGCGGGAACTCCATGGCGACCAACCCGACCGGCGCACCGTCCACACTGGCCAACGCGGCCTCGAACCGTACGCTGTGCCGCTGATGCCGCAGCAGGGCCTCGAACCACTGCCGGGGTGTCGGCGGCATGTCCGGGACGAAGGGGGCCGACCGCCTGATCTGGTACGCCTGCTCGAAGGCGGCCTCGTCGGCCGGATCCAGCGGGGTGATGGTGATGTCCATGCCGTCGAGCGTGACGGGGCCGGGCCACCCTGCGCGACCTAATTACCGGTCGGGGGACGTTGGTCGGGAGGACGCTCGCACAGCGCCTCCGGCGCTGTTGGTCGTTGGGACCCGGGGTTGAGATTGTTGCCAAGCTCTGTCGGGGCCCTTACGGCGAGTCGTCCTCCCGCATGGAGCATCCTGCGCCGTGCAAGTGCAGTCGTCAAGACCCTACTGGCGTATTTTCTCGACCTACGGCAAAACACCGACTACGGACCGCACATGAACATCGGCTGATCGGCGTACGCCGATCAGCCGATTCAGTGGAGGATGTGCTGGTCAGAAGGTCAGCCGAGCAGCCCGGCCTCACGAACCGAACGCAACGACGGCTTCACCCGATGAGTAGGGCCGACCTGCCCGGCGACCGCGTCGATGGTCTTCAGACCTTCGCCGGTGTTGTAGACGACCGTCTCGGCGGCCGGGTCCAGCCGTCCGCCGTCGACCAGCTTCTTCAGCACCGCCGTGGTCACCCCGCCGGCCGTCTCGGCGAACACCCCGGTGGTCCGGGCCAGCAGCCGGATCCCCGCCCGGATCTCGTCGTCGTCGGCGTAGTCCATCCAGCCACCGGTGCGCCGCACCGCCTCCAACGCGTACAGGCCGGCAGCCGGGTCACCGATGTTGAGCGACTTGGCGATCCCGGTCGGCTTCACCGGGACGATCTGGTCGGTGTCGCGGTGCAGCGCGGTCGCGATCGGGTTGCAGCCGGCGGACTGAGCGCCGAACACCCGCCAGCCGTTCGCCGGCGCGTCGACCAGGCCGATCTCGACCAGCTCGGTGAACGCCTTGTCCACCTTGGTGAGCAGCTCACCGCTGGCCATCGGGATCACCACCTGCTCGGGGATCCGCCAGCCGAGCTGCTCGGCCACCTCGTAGCCGAGCGTCTTGGACCCCTCCGCGTAGTACGGCCGCACGTTGACGTTGACGAACGCGGTGTCCTCGAACTCGTCGGTCTCCACCAGTTCGCTGCACAGCCGGTTCACGTCGTCGTATGAGCCCTCGATCGCGACCAGCTCACCGCCGTACACCGCGGTCGTGACGATCTTGCCGGGCTCCAGGTCGCCGGGGATGAAGACGATCGACGGTACGCCGGCGCGGGCGGCGTGCGCGGCGACCGAGTTGGCCAGGTTACCGGTGGAGGCACAGGCAAACCGGGAGAAACCGAGCGTACGGGCGGCGGTGAGCGCAACCGAGACGACCCGGTCCTTGAACGAGTGGGTCGGGTTGGCGCTGTCGTCCTTGACCCACAGCGGCGCCCGGATGCCGAGCTCGGCGGCGAGCGCGGCGGCCGGGACGAGCGGGGTGAAGCCGGGATCCAGGCTGACCCGGGTGGCCGGGTCCTGGCCGGCGGGCAGCAGCGGGGCGTACCGCCAGATGTTGGCCGGGCCCGCCTCGATGTCGGCCCGGGTGACGCGGGCGAGGGCCGCCGGGTCGTAGCCGACCTCCAGCGGCCCGAAACACTCGTAGCAGGCGTGCTGCGCGGCGAGCGGGTACTCGGCACCACAGCCGCGACAGACCAGGACACGGGCCGGGCTGGTGGTGCTCACCGGGGCGGAGTCAGGGCTGGTGGTGCTCGCGTCGATCAGCGACGTCATGGCGGCTGTCCTCTCATCTTTCCCTGCGCCGCGCGGTGCGACGGGGACGGAATTGGCACCTGCCCCGGCTGGCCGATTGCGACCGGCGCGACGGGTGGGGGTGGTTGCCGGGGCTTCATCGGGCCGTGTCCCTCTGCCCCTCTGGATGAGGTATGAAGTTGTGTTTCCAGCGAGTGTACGGGCGCTGGTCGGACCGGGCACCCGACGATCCCAGGGTGTGAGCAAGCCCGCACCGGCCGCCACCGAACGTCGACCGGATAGCCCGCCGTCGGTGAGCCCGTCGTCGTCAGGTGAGCCCGCCGTCGTCAGCCGCCGCCCGCACCTGCGCGAGCACCTCGTCGAGCAGCGGTGGAGCCGCGGCGATCGTCGCGAACGAGTCGAGGCTGTGCGGCGTACCGTCGATGTCGACGACGGCGGCGCCCGCCTCGCGGGCGATCAACGTGCCGGCGGCCATGTCCCACGGCTTGTTCGACAGGGCGATCGACACATCGGTACGGCCGTCGGCCACCCAGACCAGGTCGATCGCGGCGGAGCCGAGCATCCGCACCCGCAGCGCGCCCCGGGCCATCCGCTGGGTGAGCGCGAGCCGGGCGGCGTTACGCTCCGCAGCTTCGTCGCCGACCGCGAAGTCGCCGAGGTTGACCAATGCGTCGGGCAGCCGCGTCGTGCCCCGCACCCGGATCGGCTGGCCGTCGCGCCACGCGCCGCCGCCGAGGGTCGCGGTGTACCGGCTGCCCAGTAGCGGCAACTCGATCACCCCGACCACCGGACGCCGGTCCCGGACCAGGGCCAACGACACCCCGCACAGCGGTACGCCGTGCGCGAAGTTGACCGTGCCGTCGACCGGATCCAGCACCCACTGGGGCCCGTCGCCGACCCCGGAAACGCCTTCCTCCTCGCCGAGGAACCCGACGTGCGGGGTGGCGTCGGCCAGGAAGGCGCGCAGTTCCCGTTCGACAGCGAGATCCACCTCGGAGGCGTAGTCCCGGTCGCCCTTGCCAGCCAGGTGTCCGGGCTCACGGGTACGGATCAGCTCGGCACCGCGTGCGGTGGCCTGTGTCGCGATCGTGAGCAGGTCGTCCAAGGCAAGCGGATCGTCAGCCATGCCGCCAACCCTAGACACACCACCAACCGGGACAGCCGGTCGACCGCTGGTCAGAAGCTCGACGCGTACCCGCGGCTCGACTCGATCGCGCTCTGCGCGAGGGCGGCCGCTTCGGCCAGCTTCTGCTTGGCCTGCTCGACCTTGGCGATTGTCTCGGCCACCTGCGAGTGGCTGGACCCGCTGGTGATCGCCCGCAGCGCGGCCCCGCTGGTGCTCAGCGCCTCCGCACTCGCCCGGATCGCCCCCACCTGCTGGCCGAGCTCGTCACCGAACCGGGCGACTCCCGCCTTGACCTCTTCGACCGAGCTCATGCCTGAACCCTCCGCATCGGACGACCACCGGACCGGTACGACGCTACCGGATGTGAACCACCGTCGAAGTCCACCGGTCGACCAATGCAATTACGGAGAGTGTCCACGACGAGTCAAGATGTAGCAGCGGCGGACTCGCCGGAACGGCCGGTGGGCACCAGTCCCGGCCGCCCACCCGGCCGGCCGGTGCACCCATTCGATGATCACCGACGGCAACGATAAGGTAGGCCCGGCCGTGTGGGGCAGACCACGCTCAAAGGTCACGCTCGAAGGTATGGAGTCGCTGTGGGACAGGGTCGCAGTCAGGTAACCGCGCTGATCGAGTCGGATCACCGACGCCCGGTCCGGCCGGTGCTACGGAGGCGGGACGTCGCCGCGCACACCGGGGCGACCGTCGAACACGCGCTCCGGCGGTTCATGCAGCTGGGTTCGGTCGGCGTCGACGACCGCGACACCGACCCGGGGCTGCCCCGGGTCGCCGAGGCCGACCCCGCTTACAGTTCGCGCACGCGGCGGGTCAGCACAACCGAGATCACCGCGAAAAGAACGGCGGCGGCGGCCAGCATGCCGAGCGCGGTTGGCCACATCGACTGCCAGCCAAACAGCGCGCCGCCGCGCAGGCACGAAATGCCATAGGTAACCGGGTTCACCACCGACAGCCACCGGAGCACATCCGGCATCTGCTCCAGCGGGTAAAACGACGGGCTGGAGAAGAGCAGGAACGGCCCGAGTACGTTGATCAGAACCATGAACCGCTGGAAGTCCCGCACGAGTGAAGCGAACAACAGATAGAGACCGTTGAACGTTAGCGACACAACGACCGTACCCGCCCCTAATGCAGCCCAACTGGTCAACGGCCAGCCCAGGTCAAACAAGAGCACACCGACGAGCAGCGCAGCGAGGCTCTGTGCGACCACCAGTCCAGTGGTGGCAAGGATCTTCCCCGCTATGTAGCCCGCCCGACTCATCGGATAGGACCACAACTCGATTGCCATGCCGCCCATCTCCTCCTGAAACAGGGAGGTTCCGGTGGTCGTTGTCGCGGCGAGCATCGACGACAGCATGATCGCGGGAATGGCGAACTCGGCGTACCCGACGCTGATCTCCTGGTACGTGACGCTGCCGACTAGATTCGTCAGCGACGTGGCAAACAGCAGCAGGTAGATGGCCGTCGGCAGCACCGCAAGCAGCAGGTTGGTGCGGTTGCGGGTCAACAGCAGGATCTCGCGGTAGATGATCGCCCGAAGACCGCTGCGCCCACGCACCCCCGTCAGGCCGGCCCGCCGGGCGGACGGCGCGACTTGGGACTGCCCTGGTCGAGTGGACACGACCAGAGCCGATCTGGTCGACGATGTCGTGGCGTTCACGCCTGCGCACCTTCCCTGCCCTGGTCGACCAGGGCGATGTAGGCATCTTCGAGTGACGGTGTACGGAACTCGATCGTGGCTCCACGTACCGCCGCACCCCGAACGAGATCAATCACGCCGGACAGATGCCTGTCGGCCCCGGCGGCATCGAGGGTGAAGGCGGTCTCGTCGGCGGCGGTGACGCTTCCGGCCGGAAGCAGTGCCTGGAGGCGGCTGCGGTCCTCCACGTCCGGCAGCCGCACCAGGATTGACTGCCTGCCGTACGTGGCGACCAACGTCGCGGGCGCGTCGTCACCAAACAATCGCCCTCGATCGATGATCAACACCCGGGAGCAATTGCGTTCGATCTCCTCGATGTAGTGGCTGGTCCAGATGATCGTGGTTCCGTGTTGGACGTTCAGCTTTGCGATAAGCTCCCACATCTGCCGCCGTCCCTGGACGTCCAGCCCGGCGGAGGGCTCGTCGAGAATCAGCAGACTCGGGACAGTAAGTAATGCTCGGACGAGTTGCAGCCGCCGCCGTTGTCCGCCAGACAGGGTGAACGCCAATTGCCCGGCGATCTCCTGCAGCTCGAACATGGACAACATCTCGTCAACGCGATGCCGCACGTCACGCCAACGCAGCCCCCGGAACGCTGCCGCGATCTTTAGCTGGTCAATCGCAGGCAGCATGTTGTCCATCGGTCCCGACTGGTGCACAGCGGCGATAGCCTGCTTCACCGTTGCTGCGTCGGCGATCGGATCTTTACCGCACACTGTCAGTGCGCCTGCCGACCGGGACGTGATGCCGCACAAGAGTTTCACGAGGGTCGTCTTGCCAGCCCCGTTCGGGCCGAGCAGACCGACCACCTCCCCCTGGTCGAGGGTAAACGTGACATCGGAAAGCGCCGGACGGGACATGGTCTTGTACTTCTTCGTCAGTCCAGCGGCGACGACAGTCGTAGTCATTCGTCGCCTCCACTGGCGGTCCGGATCGACGCCCGGCACGAGGCACGGATCACTGCGGTCAGCGCGGTCAGCGGTGGGACGCGAATCCGGGGCGGTCCACTACGCACCCGCACCTCGGCCAGTTCCGGCGGAAGAAGGTACCCAGGGAGGTCCACGTCGAGCTGACCGAACGAACCACCGGCGACGATCTGCGTGCCGTGCGGCAGCGGCCCGTCGACAACCTCGTCGACGGCGTGCACGGCGTGCTCGGTGATTCCGATGCATGGCCGCTCTGCGAGCTCTGCCCGTAGCTCGGCCAGGATCTCGGCGTCCACTCCGATGCCATACGCCGGCCGGACTCGCATCCGCCACCCGGCCGGCAGGTCCGGTTGCGACACGGTGGACGGGTCATCGGTGATTACCCATACCGTCACCGGTGTGTCTGCTGCCTCGACTACCAGCTCAGCCGGATTACCGGACGGCCACCGCCGGGGCGCGGGGCGGGCTGCGATCCCGTGGACGATGCCGACGACATCCGTCACCGGCATCGGCGGGTCGAACAGGTCGCGGCTGTCGCCCGCCGTCGTCACCCAGCCATCGAGAAGCGCGTGTAGGCGGTGCAGCACCAGTTGGTCGCGGTAACGGACCGCCACAACGTCGCCGGGACGCAGCCCAGCCTCCGGGACAGGGCGAATTTGCACTCGCTCGCCCGACTCGAGAGTGGGTTGCATGCTCCGGCCGGTGACCGGCACCGTGACGCTGCCGAACTTCCGTAGTCCCTGCATTATGAGTTCGATCGGGATGCTTCCACCCGGGTCAGATGTCGGCGGCGGATTTGTCCGGTTTGGAAGGCTCGGCGCGGATGATGCCTTGGGCTGCGAGCTGCTCGATGAACCGGTTAGTGTCATCGGCGATGAGGCTGCGTTGGTTGTCATCCTCTGCTCCGAATTCCGTGGTCAGACCGGCCACGATGGCGTCCTCGTCGCTGGTCTTGACCAACTGTCGCCAGATGGCCGCCGCAGTGGCGTTGAGGGTCTGGAACTCCCCGGCTGCGGTGTCGTAGAGCTGGATCTCGTCCGGCGAATCGACCCAGACGATGCTGGGACTGATTATCCACCCCATTACGTCCTCCGGACAGCGGTGACCGGCAGTTGCCGCCGGTACGCGGGGGGCTGCTCGGGCGAGGTGCTGGCGGACGAGGCGAGCAGGGCGGCTTCCTTCTTCCAGTCCTCGTACACCGGGTGTACGCCCCCGGTCGCGACCATCAGTGGCTTGAACGCCTCGTCCTCGTTGCTCAGCACGGTGTCGCGACCAGCTCCGGCCGCAACCCACATCGAGGTAATCATCTGATGCCGTAGCACCCGGCACAGTGCCCGGGAGTTCCGCTTCAGATCACCGGTCGCGGCCATGTGGTAGGCCCGGCAGCCGCCCGCGCACGCCCCACGGATATAGCAGCGTCGGCAGTCGGCGAGATTGTCACCGGCGAATACCGCGCTCGTCCGCAGATCGGTAAGCATCGGCGACCCGAACAGCTCCCGCAGCCCGGTACTGCGGATGTTGCCGACCTTGTGGTGGCGTTCGGTGACGAGCTTGCACGGATACACGTCACCGAGCGAGTTGACGTAGATTTCGTTGCCGCCGATTCCGCAGTTGATCTTCGTGTCGCACGATCGCTGGCCGAGCGGACCATCCGGCAGCAGGTTTTGTGCCCGCGGATCGGTCCAGACGAACCGATGGGCGGTCTGGTAGCCCGACCAGCCGAACGACGAGTCGTCGGCCGCGCCCCGACCGAGACTGCTGTGGTGCATCAGGCGGACGTGAGCGACGTCGATGTCCGCAAAGAGGACCGACAGGTCGGCAAGCTCACCGACGTTGTCCTCGGACACCACGTGGTTGATCATCGGACGGACGCCGAAAGTGTTTAGCATCCGCAGGGCGTCAACGGTCTTGACGAAGGTACCCGCGCCTCGAGTCCGCTCATGGGTCTTCGCCGTGCCACCGTCGATACTGACGGTCACTCCAGCAAATGTATCCGCGATCCGCCGGGCGGTCTCCGGCTTACGGATGAGGGTCGCATTGGTGATGATGTTCGCCTGCATTCCAAGTTCCCGGACCCGGCGGGCAACCTCGAAGAGGTCACGACGCAACATCGGCTCGCCACCGGTGAAGATAATTGTTTGGGCACCCATGTCCGCCGACTGTTCAATCAAGTCGAGCGATTCCCGAGTATCCAGTTCACCCGGCAGCCGCTTCTCTGACGAGGCGTAGCAGTAGGGGCAGCGCAGATTGCAGCCGTCGGTGATCGCATAGTAGACAAGCTTCAGCGGCGCATCGACCTGACGTAGCTCCGGTCGCCGGCCGGGTAGATAGATCAGCCGCGTCATCACCAATCTGGCAAGGATGCGTTCTATTCGATCACGCTCATCTCCACCAAACGAATGACCGTTTGCTAACCGCCGCAGTACGTCGATCTCACATCCGTCCAATATCTGCCAGGCACCGATCTCAGGATTGACTACTAGGTTGCGTCCGCCGTCGCGGAAGTAGACAAGATCCGCCGGAACTGAGTCTGACGACAGGGACCCGACAAGCATGATCACCACCACCTGGGAGTGGAAGCGGTCGGGCGGTTCCGAAACCAGCGGCAACCACCCGACCGCATCTTTGACAGCACTCGTCATCACTCGGGGCAACTGGTTCCCCGACAAGTCATGCCAGCCGGCCTTAGCGTCCGGATCCCGCGCCGGCGCCAGCACCACCGCTGCAACCACAGGCGCACGCGCCCGGCAGCGCCATTGCGGCGGCGAAGTCCGTCGGACGGATTTCAGGCTTAACCCACTTTGCCATTACACACCCCCTTGATGGCCAGTAGCTACTTTGGAATGCCGCGGGCCGTGATCACAAGTCTCGCGATTAAATTATGCTAACACCGATATGCCCACCTCGCCACGGCTAACTTATTGTTTATCATTCACATTTATCTCAATCGCTGTTATGCCACTCGTCAGACCTAGACGACCCATCGCGGTAATCTCGGCTTACATCCCAATTCGCCACTTATCCCACCACGCTGCAGCCAGCCCCGGCGATGACCCTGCGGCTATCCGGCGCGGCGGATGGTAGCGCGGGAGTAGGCGCAGGGTCATGGCTGGCACGACGGCGGTGGTGTGGACCGGGCGGGCCTGATCGGGTACCCGACTACCCGCCGGTCGTGGTGCTCAACGCACCATGGGAGTTCCTCGAATTTCGCCGACAGGCGTACGTGCTGCGGGGTCGCCTCGACAGTGAGATCCAGACGCCGTCCGGTGACAGGCTGACCTGCGCGCAGGCCGTCTCGGAACTGCTCGGTGGTCCGCTCGTGCTGGCGGGTCCGCTCGGCCGGCGCGGCATCGATGGGCTACCGCTGGCACGCGTGGGCGTTAGTTGTCACCGCCACAGCCCGCCACCACCTTTCGTGCGCCGTCACCTGGCCACCCACGACAGCCTCGGTCTGAACCAGCACCAGGCCCGCCTCCACACAGCGATCGCCCGGCACACCGTGCTGATCACGACCGCCTCGCGGTCTGCCCGGCCACCACCGCGCAGCTACTTATGAGATGTTGGCCGCTTCGACCTGCGGGTGACCCGCTACCCGGCGATGGCGGTGACCGGGCTCGCCCTCGCGGTCTACGTCAACTTCTTCACCCACCACGTCCTGCCCGACGCCCGCTGGGTGATCGCGGTGCTGCTGCTGATCGCGCTCCGCCGGACCTGGGTGCACTACACCGTCGGCGGCGCCCGGCTACGGATGCCACTGGCTCTGGCGTTCGTGCTGATCGGCTTCTTCCTGTGGGTCGCCGAGAACATCGCCACGTTCCTCGGCGCCTGGACCTACCCGGACCAGCAGCACGTCTGGACGTTCGTGCACGCCGGCAAGTTCGGCTCCTGGTCGCTGCTGGTGACGCTGTCGTTCGTCCTGGTCGCGTCGGTGAAGGCGACCGAGGGGCGGCTGTACGGCGACCGCCCTCGGCCAAGCGTCACGACCCGGTCGGACTGACCGGCACCCGGTCCCAGGTCACCGGCAGACCCGCCGGCATCCAACAGCCACCCGGCGAGTGTTCCCGTGCCTAACAGCATCTCCACACAGGAACACTTGCGCGGTCCGGGTCGGCTACCGGGTCACTCCCAGCGAATCTTGACGCAGTTGCCGGTGGTGTAGCTGCCGTTGTCGTGCTGCGCCAGTTCGTGGGCCGAGTTCGCGATCCGGGCACACACCTTCGGCTGGTCGCCGATCGCGTTGATGAACGCCCGGTCGTTCGTCCAGACCACCGACGGGTTCTGGTCCTCGACGTACCAGGATCCCCGCTGGCCGTCGGGGACGTGGCTGCCCATCACGTGGTCCGGCGGGTTGGTGCCGTCGCTGCCGTAGATGTGCAGGTGCCATCCGCCGTTGGTGGACGGCTGGTTCCCGCCGAACTCGGCCTCGTACTCCACGGTCAGTTTGCCGCCAGCGACCCGGGCCGAGGTGAGGCAGACCCAGGTCCAGTTGCTCTTGATCTCGTCAGTGCACTGTTCGTCGGCCGGAATGTCCGGGGTTTCCGGCTCCGGCTCCCCGGTCTGCTCCGGCTGCTGAGCCTGCGGCTGTTCCGCTCCGTCGTCCTGGTCCGGGCCGGGCGTGTCCAAGCCGCTGGCGACCTCCCGGCCGTCGTCGCCCTGTCCGCTGGTCAGCGCGTAGGTGACCCCGCCGCCGGTGAGCAGCACCACCAACACGGCGGCGGCCACGATCAGCGGCCCTCGGCCCCGCTTCGCCGACGACTTCTCCCCACCGCGGCGCCCCGGGGAGTCTTCAGTGCCGATGGAGTTCGCCGAAGCGAACGTCTCGGTACGGGACGGATAGCCGCTGCCGGCGTCCGGACTGCCGCGTCCGACGGAAGCGACGCCAGTGACGCCAGCCGGCGGCGACGACGTGCGGTAGCCCGCCGCGGAGACCGGCGCGGTCTGCGCGGTCGGCGGGACCGGCGCGGTCGGCGGCACCCGGTAGGTGCCGGTCGCCGCAGCCGGCGGAGCCGGGGTCGGGGTCGGGGCGGGCCCGGCCGGCATCGTCTGGCCGGTCAGCTCCGCGGCGGCCAGCCAGGCGGCGCCGAGCGAGACCGAGTACTTGGGGTGCGCGTCGACCGCCACCGGCCGGCCCAACTCGGAGCCGACCAGCTGGGAGACGATCGGCATCCGCGACGAGCCACCGACCAGCAGCACCGAGTGCACCTGCTCCGGCGAGCAGCCGGCGGACCGTACGGCCCGGTGCAGCGCCTCGATCGAGCCGTGCAGTACCGGGCGGACCATCGCCTCGAGCTCGGCTCGGGTGAGCCGGATCTCGGTGGAGATGTTGGGCAGCAGCACTGGGATCGAGGTGTCGGTGTCCGACGACAGCGCCTCCTTGGCCTGGATGCACTCGTCGCGCAGCCGGGCGACGGCGGCGATCGCCGCCGGATCCTCCTCGTCGAGCTCTTCGAGTTTTCCGCCGAGCGTTGCCCGCACATGGTTGAACACCGCTGCGTCGAAGTCGATGCCGCCGAGGCGCTCGATGCCCTCCGGCTGCCCGATGATCTCGAAGCCAGTAGGGGTCTTGCGCAGCATCGCCGCGTCGAAGGTGCCACCACCCAGGTCGTAGACGGCGACGATGGAGCCCGGCTCGATCCGCTGCTGCTCGGCGTAGTTGATCGCTGCGGCGGCGGGCTCGGTGGTGTAGGTCACCGGCACATCGAGGTTGGCCATCCGCACCGCTTGGCGGAGCAGGTCGAGCTTGTACGGCCCCCAGTTGGCCGGGTGCGAGACGCAGATCGCCGCAGGGAAGCTACCCTCTCGGCGGGCCACCTCCTCCACCACCGACCGTAGCAGCCGGGACATCAACGCTTCGGCCGACTGCGGTACGCCGCCGAGCAGGATCGGGGTGGTGTCGCCGAGCCGCCGCTTGAACTCGCGGGCCACCCGCTGCGGCTCGGAGAGCCCACGACGGTGCGCCGCCTCGCCGGTGAGGAACGTTTCGTCCTGCCGCAGCAGCACCACGGATGGGATCGCGGAGCTCCGGCCGCCGAGTGAGACGGTCTCCACCCGGCCTTCCCGCCAGATCGCTGCCGCCGTGAACGTTGTGCCGAGGTCAATGCCGAGTGCGTACATCAGGGTTGCTCCGATGAAGTTTGTGGAGACAGGTATGGCCGGGTCTGGGTAGCCGACCGGCGGTGTGCCGCACACCACAGGGTCGGATCAATGTTGAAAACGGTAGTGGTACGAGGCGAACGTCCGGCGGCACCGCTGGGCCGGCAGACCCCGGCCAGGCACCCGGTCACCGGGATCGCCGCTGGTCGGCGATGATGCCCTCGCAGGACCGGACCGCCACCCGGGCGGCCACCGCCAGCTCATACGGGGTCATCGGGCTTTCGGCGCGCCGCTGCCAACGGCCCAGCGCTTCGACCGCGCCCTCGGTCACCTCGGCGGTGGTCGCGTCGGCCGGCAGCCGCAGCCGTTGATGCGCCGCCGCGCCGGAGCCGCCGATCACCTGCTCGAGCTCGGCGACGACCGCGGGCTTGCCGGTGATCCAGCCGGCCCGCAGGCTGGACAGCACGCGCAGCTCGTTGAACGGGTGCGCCGATGCGATGATCTCCTCGACCGCGCCGGCTACCTGTTCACTGCCGGGTCGGTCACAGAGCCGGGTGACGTCGGCGAGTGCCAGCAGCGCCGACCGGGACTTGAGCACGTCTCGACGCTCGAAAAACAGTGAGCCGAGGACCTCGCGCAGCTGGGTGAGCCCGCTGCGCTCGGTCAACTCCTGGGAAAGTTCGGTGGCGGTCGCCGCGCCGTTGTGTCGCAGCATCGCGACGGACAGCCGCAGGCCGAACATGCCGAGCCGGGCGAGCAGTGCTTCCCGTTCGATCGTGGTCAGCCCGAGTTCGGGCATGTTCTGCACGAACCGGTCGGCGGAGAGCAGCAGCTGTTCGGCCTGGGCCACCGGGAGTTCGGCGACCCGGCGTAGTTGCGCGACCTCCACTTCGGTCAGCGTCGCGGCGGTCTCGGCGAGCAAACCGGCAACCGGGACGACCGACTGCACCAACCGTCGCACGTTCGCGTCGGTGCTCAGCCGTTCGGCGATCCGCCGGGCGGACGCCATCGCGTCGAGGCGGCCGACGCCGATCTCGTCGGCCCGGGACAGGATGCCGATGGCGTTGACCGGGTTGGGCCGGGACACCTCCACGTCGTGGAAGGCCCGCAGGAAGTCGACGTCGTTGGAGTGCAGGTGGCGCATCAGGTAGACGACGGCGTCGGCCGGAGTCTCCTCCTCGTCCGGGACGAGCAGGTCCCAGGCGCGCCGGGAAGTCTGCTCGGAGAGCGAACCGATACCGGGGGTATCGATGAGCGTCACGTTACGCAGGGCCTGCGAAGGCCAGGTGATGTCCAGCTGCGCGACGTCGTCGACGGACAGATCGCCCAGGTCGACATCGATCGCGCCGTCCTCGCGGGTGAACCGGAGCTGTCGTGGCTCGCCCTGGGTGGGCGTCGCCAGCACCCGGTAGGTATGTCCGTCCTGGTACCAGGTGACTATCCGGGTGCACTCCCCGGCGTCGGTCGGGGCCAGCCGATCACCGACCAGCGCGTTGAGCAAGGTGGACTTGCCCGCTTTGACCCGACCGGCGATGGCCACTCGCAGCGGCTCGTCGAGCCGGTCGCGGACGGCGCTGAGCCGCCGCTCGTACGCGGTGCCCCGGTAGACCTCGACGGCGTGGCCGAGCACGCTGCGGGTCCGGTCGATCAGACTCATCTGGTCACCGCCGGTGACCGCAGCCTGGGGATATGGCTACAGACCAACTCGGACTCCACATTTGTCACACCGCTACCTTCTAGTCCGCCGGGGATGTGTCGTGTTGTCTCGCTCGTCGGAGTCGGCCATCGGTATCGGACCGACTCGCGGATTCACCCGGGCGACCCTGTCGATCAACGAGTTGCTGACCGGCTAAACAGCCCAGCCGGGAGGCACAGCACAGCTGACCAAGCGCACGTTCGGCGGCCGGCGGAACGCACGTACGGGATACGGCACACTCAGCGCCCAGGTCGGGCCGAGAGTACACGGTACACGCGTACGGGGTCAGGCCATGCGTCGGCCTGCGGAGCCGTCCGTACACTGCCTCACTGACGCGGGCAAGGAGGGGCTGCACCGGTGACTGTCGTGGTAGGTGTGGACGGTTCCGGGCGAACGCGCCGGCTGGGCGAGATCGCCACGGCCGCCGGCCGACCGGCCGTACGCGTGACGCCCGCGACAACCGACGACCTGCAGGTTCTCCTCAATCAGGCCCGAGCTGACGACGCCCTGGTCTTGGTCGACGACGCACACCACCTGGAACCGGCTACCTTACGGTCACTGACCGTGGCCGCTCGCGGCGGGGCGTCGATGGCGATCGCCCGGCGTCCCACGATCACCGGTCCGGAACTCGCCGATCTGGACGAGGCGGTCTCCGGACAGGGCCCGGTCGAGCAACTCGGCCCACTCGCGCCGGCCGACCTTGCCGAACTGGCCAAGGAGGTCCTCGGCCGACCGGCCACATCGGAGCAGTTGGCGGCGCTCCAGGTCGCCTCCGCCGGACTGGCCGCCGTCGCCGTCGCGGTCGCCGCCGACCCGTCCGGTACGCCGCCGGCGCTGGTCGCCCGGCTACAGCGTCGATTCGCCGCCGCCGGACGTGACGTCGCCGGGCTGGCCGCGATCCTGGCCCTCGGTTTGGATCTGGCCGACGACGTGGTCTGCGCCGCGACCGGCATGGACCCGGCCGAGGCGGCCGCCACCATGCGATCGCTGCGCGACGAGGGGTTACTCACCCCCGACGGAGAACGGATGATCCCGGCGATCGCCCGCGCCGTGCTGTTCGACCTGCCCCCGTCGGAGCGCCGTCGGCTGCACGAGACCGTGGCCACGGCGCTGCTGGCCACCGGTGCCGACCCAGTCCGCGCCGCCGGACAGCTACGCGCCGCGCGGGCCCGGACCCCGACCGCCGCCAACGTCTACCGGCAGGCCGGCGACCGGTTGCGGTTCACCGACCCGGGCAGCGCACTGACCTGGTACGACGACGCGCTGGACGCCGGCGCCCATCCGTCCACGGTGGCCGCCGGACGGGCCGAGGCGGCCACCCTGCTGGGGGTACCGGTCGACCTGGACGGCCCGGCGGCGGCACCTGCCGACACCGGCCGGATCGCCATGGTCGCCGGGGCGGCGGCGGCGTACGACGGCCGCGCCGGCCGAGCGGCGGAGGCGTTGCTGGGCGCCGACGCCCCCGGCCCGGTCCTCGCGGTTTCGGCGCTGGTGGTCACCGGTCAGCTGGCGGCTGCCCGGACGGCGGCGACCGGATCGGCTCCACTGCCGGTGCGGCGGCTGGCCGACGCGGCGTTGGCGATGACGGATCCGGCGGCGGCGTTGCCGTTGCTGATCGAGGCCGCCGAGAGTTTCGAACAGGCACCGCCCCCAGTCGCCGTACCGGATCTACCGCACGCTCTCGGTGCGCTGGTCGCGGTGGTCGCCGGCGACTCCGCTACCGCCGAGCATCTGCTGGACCGGGCGTCGACCAGCGGGGCCGGTGGCCCCGTCGCACTGGACCGGCACCGGACGTTGCTGGCCTGGGTTCGGATGCGCACCGGCCGGTACGACTCGGCCGTCGCCGAACTGCGCCGGCTGTCCGGCACCACACTGCCCGGCCGGGAACGGCTGATGTACGCCGGGCTCACCGCCGGGATCGCCCGCCGCAGCGGGGACATCGCCCAGCTTCGGGCCGCGTGGTCCGTCGCCGAGCCGGTACTGGCCCGGCGGGCGGTCGACCTGTCCCAGCTGGAAGTGGTCGAGGAGCTGCTGGTCGCCGCCGCCCGGCTGCGCCACCACCAGCGGATCGCGCCGGTCCTGGCCGACCTGGCCGGCATCATCGACCAGCTCGACCGACCGACCGCGTGGGCGGTGTCGCTGGGCTGGATCCGGTTGCAGATCGCGGTCGTGGGCGAGGATCCGACGGCGGCCGCGGCGGCGGCCGACGAGCTGGCCTCACTCGACCCGGCCGGATTCCGGCAACAGGCGCAGTGCCGGGCCGCCGGCCGGTGGGCCGCCGTACTCGCCGGCGAGGTCGACCCGGACGCGGTGCTGGCGGACGCCGCCGAGCTGGCCGCCGCCGAGCTGCCCTGGGAGTCGTCCAGACTGATCGGGCAGGCAGCGGTCCGGACTACCGACGCGTCGGCCGCCCGCCGGCTGCTGGAACGGGCCCGGGAACTGTCCCGGATGGACCCGGTGCCGGACGAGACGCAGCCGGGTGCCTCGCACGGTGGCCTGTCGGACCGGGAGGTCGAGGTGGCCCGGCTGGTGCTGGCCGGCCGAACCCACCGCGAGATCGGGACGCAGCTCTTCCTGTCCCCCAAGACGGTCGAGCACCACGTGGCCCGGATCCGCGGCAAGTTGGGGGTTACCACCCGGGCCGAGATGGTCGCTACGCTGCGAAGTCTGCTTCCCGAGGAGTCCTGACTTGTCGGTTAGCTGACCTGAGCTTGGTGGCACCCCCCTACACCCCCGAACCTGGCAGGGGGGAAGCCCCGATGCGAGGCGCCGGCGTCGACCCGCAGTCTTGTACCTGTCCGGCCGATCGGGACGGACCTAAACACCTACGAACCACGAATTCAGGAGACATCATGGCCGCGGTAGAAGTCACCCCGTTGATCGTCGAGAAGGTCAAGGCGCTGTTCGACAAGGTGTTCAGCAGTGAAGAGGAGACCGCCAAGTTCCTGGCCGACCCGGAGGGCGCGTTCGCCGCCAACGGGATCGAGGCGGAGACGCTCAACGAGCTCGACGTCGACCAGATCGTCAATGACGCGGCGTTCGGCAGCAGCGCAAGCCCGTCCGGTGGGGGCGCCGGAGGGGGCGGCGGCTTCGCCGGCGGCGGGCCCGGTGGCGGTGGCAGCGGCGGGGGCTTCGCTGGCGGGGGGGCCGGTGGAGGCGCCGGTGGGGGCGGCGGCTTCGCT
Organism: Micromonospora sp. LOL_021; assembly: GCF_048060215.1. Classification (NCBI taxonomy): domain Bacteria; kingdom Bacillati; phylum Actinomycetota; class Actinomycetes; order Micromonosporales; family Micromonosporaceae; genus Micromonospora; species Micromonospora sp. LOL_021. The sequence goes on from NZ_JBHMIN010000023.1 coordinate 38,903, forward strand.
GGAGGGGGCGGCGGCGCCGGTGGGGGCTTCGGCGCCGGCGCCGCCGCCAACGTACCGACCCCGGAGGTCGTGCAGCAGGTGACCCAGGTGACGCAGAACTTCACCAACCAGAACTTCATCGACAACTCGCAGACCTTCACCGACAACTCCACGGAGATCGACAACTCGGTGGACGTCGACGTGGACGGTCCGGTGCTGGGCGACATCGACGTCGACTCCGAGAACCTCAACCAGACCGGGGACGGCAACGTCGCCAACACCGGTGACGGGGACGTCAACGCGGCCACCGGCGACGGGGCGGTGGCGCAGCAGGGCGACGGCGACCAGGTCGCCGCGACCGGCGGGTCGGTAGCGGCCGGCGACGACGCGTTCGGCGTCACCGGCGACAACTCGTCGCTGGAGTTTGTCGACGGCGACAAGGTGATCGCCGACGACGGCGCGGTGGTCGGCACCGGCGGCGGCGACGTGCTCGGTGCGACCGGTGACGGCGCGTTCCTCGGCAACTCCGAGTCCGGCGACGTGGTCGGCAACACCGGCGACAACGCCGTCACCGCAGGCGACGACATCGACGGCGTGGTCAACACCGGCACCAACTCCGGCGTGATCGCCGATGGAGACGTCGACCGGACGGTGCTGGGCGACAACACCGGGATCGTCGCTGACGACGTCGACAAGGCCGTGGTCGGCGACAACAACCAGGCTGCCCAGTTCGACATCGACACCAGCGGGGCGGCCGGCGGCGACGCCAGCGGCACCGGTGGGGCCGGCGGCGTCGGTGGCGACGCCGACGCCGACGGGGGCAGCGGCGGCGACGGCGGCGCACTGGGGCCGATCAACATCAACTTCGGAGGCGGCAGCCAGCAGAACACCACCGACTCGAGGATCGAGGACTCGTCGCTGGCCTCCGGGGGCGACTCGGTCAGCAACCAGGACTCGTTCAACGACCAGTCCACCAACGACTCGTTCAACGACCAGTCGACCGACAACTCGGTGAACACCGACGACTCGTTCAACCAGGAGGACTCGTTCAACACGGAGGACTCGTTCACCACCGATGACTCGTTCAACAACAACAGCACCGCCGAGGCGGACACCACTGCGGACCCGACCCTCGGGGCGTGACCGGGCAACCACAGAGCGGACCGGACGTAGCACGGCGTCCGGCCCGGTGAGCGCCAACATGGCGTGGCAGGTCCGGCCGGGGCCTGCCACGCCATGTTGGCGCTCGCACGTTTCCCGGCTGACCACCGCCTGCTGATCACCGCCTGCCGACACCAACCTCGATCGAGGAGCGACGTTGACCGCGAAAACGACACCCCCTGACGCTGACGGCACGCTGCAACGGGCGACACAGATCGTCGATCTCGCGGTACGCGCCTGCGAGGCGTACGAGCGCCCCGACCTCGGTGGTCGGCTGGCCACCATCCGGCACACCCTGTCCGACCCGGTGGTGCACGTCGTGGTCGTCGGCGAGTTCAAGCAGGGCAAGAGCTCGCTGGTCAACGCGCTGGTCGGGACGAAGATCTGCCCGGTCGACGACGACGTGGCCACCGTCCTGCCGACCTACATCCGGCACGGACCGCAGCCGTCGGCGCAGCTGCTGTTCAGCGACGACCCCGCCCGGCGGGAGCCGCTGCCCATCGACCAGGTGCAGGATGTGGTGCTGGAACGGGCCACCGGCGACGCCACCCCACCCGGGATCGCCGGGGTGGAGGTCCGGCTGCCGCGCAACATCCTGTCGAACGGCCTCGTCATGGTCGACACCCCGGGAGTCGGCGGTCTGGGCTCGGTCCACGCTGCAGCCAGCCTGGCCGCCGCGTCGATGGCCGACGCGCTGCTGTTCGTCACCGACGCCGCCCAGGAGTTGACCCGCAGCGAGCTGGACTTTCTGCGGCAGGCCCACGAGGTGTGCCCGACGGTGGTGTGCGTGATCACCAAGACGGACTTCTATCCACACTGGCGGAAGATCCGGGACCTGGACGAGGGCCACCTGCGCCGCGAAGTCGAAATGCCGATCATCCCGGTCTCCAACGCGCTGCGGCTGCGGGCCGTCGCCGGTAACGACAAGGAACTCAATGCCGAGTCCGGGTTCCCGGATCTGGTCAAGTTCGTGACGCAGCGGGTGGCCGGCGGTGCGGCCTCCCGGGTCGCCGCACAGGCCGCCGCGTCGGTCGTCGGCATCTGCGAGCAGATGGAGAACCAGTTCAAGGCGGAGCACGCTGCGCTCGCCGACCCGGAGGCCGCCGCCACGGTGGTGGCCGAGCTCAACGCGGTCAAGCAGCGGGTCGAGTCACTCAAGGCGGCCGCGGCGAAGTGGCAGCAGACGCTGAGCGACGGGATCTCCGACCTCAACGCTGACGTCGACTACGACCTGCGCGGCCGGCTCCGGCGCATCCTCGAGGAGGCCGACGCCGCGATCGAGGAGATCGACCCCGCCGACGCCTGGGACGAGACCGAACGCTGGTTGCAGGCCAGGGTGTCCAACGAACTACTGGCCAACTACATGATGCTGCGTGACCGGGCGATGAGCCTGAGCGACGACGTGGCCCTGCACTTCCAGGAGGCCGCCGGCGAGGTGCTACGCCACGTCGCGATCCCCGACCCGGTCCCGTTGGTCGGCACCGCACAGGTGGACCACAAGATCGAGTTGGCCAAGATGAAGCTCGGCAAGCAGGCAATGGTGGCGCTCAAGAGCGCCTACGGCGGGGCGCTCATGTTCGTCATGCTCGGTTCGTTGACCGGGATCGCGCTCGGCCCGATCGGTATCGGAATCGGGCTGGTGATGGGCCGCAAGGGCCTGCGCGAGGAGAAGAAGCGGCAACGCGTCAACCGCCAGAACCAGGCGAAGAACGCCGTCCGGCGGTACTGCGACGAGGTCAGCTTCGTGATGACCAAGGACTCCCGGGACACGCTGCGCCGGATTCAGCGCCAGCTCCGCGACCACTACAGCGCGCTGGCCGAGGAGTTGTCCCGGTCGAACGCCAAGGCGCTGGCCGCCGCGTCGGAGGCCGCGCAGCGGACCAAGGCAGAGCGGGAGAGCCGGCTCCGCGATCTGAACGCTGAGCTGGACCGGCTGCGTCAGCTACGCGAGCACGCCACCGCGATCGTCGGCGCCTGACCGGTCAGCCGGCCCCGAGATCGTCGATCTCCGCGGCACCGTCCACCCCGGCGGTGCCCTCGGAGATCGACGGCATCGCCCACGGGTCATCGGACGGTAACGGACCGTCCAGGAGATCCGCCGCATCCGGTTGGCTGTCGTGACTGGCCGGTTCGGCGTCGTCCCCGGTCGGGCCGGCCGGGGACGGGTCGACCGTTGCCGACTCACGATCGTCAACGGTCGGGCCGTCGCCGCGACCGAACGCCGCGTCGATCTCCGGGCCGGCTGCGAAACCCGGGTCGTCGAACCCGGCTGGGGTGTCGAACCCGGGGGTGTCGAACCCGGCGGGGTCGTCGAACCCCGGACCGTCCGGCGGCACGGCGTCGAACCCCGGACCGTCCAGATCCAGCCGGTCGAACGCCGGATCATCCGGCGTCGGAGCGTCGAACGCCGGGGCGGGAGCCGTGGCGAGCAGGTCGAGCGGCGAGGCCAGATCGTCCGGTACGGTGCCGTCGCCGCCGACCTGGCTGTGCGCCGTGACGAACGGGGCCAGATGTTCGGCCACCTCAGCCGGGGCGGTGTCCGCGAAGCTGACCACTGCCTGTGCCAGCAACTCCGGGGAAAGGTCCGCGTAGCCGTTGGCATCGAGCACGGCAGCGACGTCGCTGTGGGCTGCGGCGTCGCCGGGCAGCCCAGCGAAGATCTCATGCAGGGATCGCGCCGGTGCCATGTAACCACTGTAAGAAGAGCACCACCCGGACCGGCAAGGGGGACATCCCCGCCCCGCCCCCTAACCCTGCCACGGTCAGGACGTGACGTCCTTGCGGGTGAACCGCCAGAACGCCAACGACAGGAAGACCGTGGCGTACGCCAACGCCGACACGCAGCCGCGTACCACGTCGTCAGTCTGCATCGGGGTCGACAGCAGCCCCAGCCAGGCGGTGCTGAAATGGGTCGGCAGGAAGTCCCGCAGCACGCCCAGCGCGGTGATCTGGTCCAGGATGCTGGACAGGATCCACAGCAACACCGCGCCGCCGACCGCGCCGAGCGCCGCGTCGGTCGACACCGACAGCAGGAACGCCAGCGACGCCACGATCAGCAGCACCACCGCCAGGTAGCCGAGGATGCCGAGCAGCCGCAGCGTGCCCTCCCCGGCCGCAATCTCGGCAGCCACCGTCGAACGCAGCGGCGACCAGCCGTACCGCAGGGTGCCGACCAGCAGCGCGGTCGCGGCGAGGACCAGGATCGACAACCCGGAGTACGCCAACGCGGCGACCAGCTTCACCGCCAGCAGCCGGGCCCGGGGCACCGGCACGGCCAGCAGATAGCGCAGACTCCCCCAGCTCGCCTCGCTGGCCACCGTGTCGCCACAGAACAACGCCACCGCCACCACCAGCAGGAACGTCGACGACACGAAGATGGTGAACAGGGCGAAGTTCAACCCGCCGGTGGTGGCCAGCTCGACCAGGCTGGCGAACTCGCCGCCGCCGTTGTCGTCGTCACCGTCGTCGAACTCGAAGGCGATCAGCACGATCAACGGCAGCAGCACCATGAAGCCCAAGGTCAGCTGGGTGCGACGGCGGGCCGCCTGGCGGCGTACCTCGGCCCAGAACGGCAAGGTGGCGCGGGCCCGGTAGCCGGCGGCGGCGCCGGACTGGTCGACCGGCCGGTCCGGCTGTCGCACGTCCGGTGATTCGACGGTAGCCATCAGCGGTCCCCGCTTCCCCGTGAGTTCTCGCCGACCAGGGCGAGGAAGGCGTCCTCCAACCGACGACGGGGCACCACCCGGTCCACCGCCACCCCGGCCCGGACCAGCTCCGCGACCACCTCGCTGCGCGGCGTACCGTCGACGTCGACGATCAGCCCGCCGTTGTCGGCGGCGACGGTACGCACCCCGGACAGCCGGTTCAGCACCGCTTCGGCGGCGGTCACGTCCGAGACGTCGAACTGTACGCTCGGCGAATCCCCGACGATGTCGTCAACCGGCCCGGCGGCCACGATCCGGCCCTTGTTGACCACCACCGCATGGGTACAGGTCTGCTCGACCTCGGCGAGCAGATGGCTGGAGACCAGCACCGCCCGCCCACCGGTGGCGTACCGCTTGAGCACCCGGCGCATCTCGGCGATCTGCGGCGGGTCCAGCCCGTCGGTCGGTTCGTCGAGCACCAGCAGCTCCGGCAGCCCGAGCATGGCCTGGGCGATGGCCAGCCGCTGACGCATCCCATGGCTGTAGTTGCGGATCCTGCGGTGAACCGAATCTCCCAGGCCGGCGATCGCCAGGGCCTCGTCGAAGTGCGCGTCGGCCGCCGGGCGTCCGGTGGCCCGCCAGTACGCCCGCAGGTTGTCGATGCCGGACAGGTGCGGCAGGAAGCCGGGCCCTTCGACGAGTGACCCGATCCGCGACAGCACCGGCGCGCCGGGCACCAGCCGGTGGCCGAAGACCAGGATCTCGCCACGGGTCGGCTGGGTCAGCCCCATCAGCACCCGCAGGGTGGTGGTCTTGCCGGCCCCGTTCGGCCCGAGCAGGCCGACGACCTGGCCGCGTTCGACGGTGAAGTCGACCCGCTCGACCGCGACGAACCCGTCCGCGTACTCCTTGCGCAGGTCGCGGACCACCAGTGGGGTCTGCGCGTGCGCGGCGTCGACGGTGTGGTCGGTGCGCCGCTGCCGCAGCCGCACCACGGCGAGGACCACGACCAGTCCGACGGCGATCGCGGCGACCAGTCCGGCGAGCACCCAGCGCCACAGCGCCGCCGAGGTGGCGATCGGCTCACCGGCCACCTGCGGCAGGACGACCGACGCGCGGTCGGTCCCCCCGGCCGCGGTGCCCGTCCCGCCGAGGCCGGAGCCGACCGCCACCGTGTAGACGGTCGGCTCGACCGGGGTGGCGTACGCCTGGTCGGAGGTGGCGACCACGATCCGCAGCCGGTTGCCGGCCTCGAACCGGTGCACGATCGCCGGCAGGGTCACCTCGACCGGTCGCGCCTGGGCTATGTCCGCCGGCAGGCCGGTCAGCCGGACCGGGGCGACCAGCCCACCGGGCAGGCTCATCGCGCCGTCCGGGTCGACGTCGTACAGCTTGACGAACAGCACCGCCTCACCGGTTGCCGACGCGGCCCGGACGGTCACCGTCGGCGCGCCGACCACGTCGACCGGCTCGGCCAGCGGCGCCGAGTCGAAATGGCTGTGCTGGCCGGGCAGTTCGCTGACCACACCACCGGCCACGCCGCCGAGCGCACCGGCCAGCCCGCCGGCCAACGGCAGCGAGGAGATCGCCGCCGGGTTGCCGGCCGGCGGGTTCACGATCGGCTGCGGCGAACCGCTGACGGTGACCGACGTCGCGCCGGTACCGGCGGTGCCGGGGTAGTCGGTGATCCGGTAGCCGGTAGCTACCAGTCCCCGGTCCATCGCGTCGAAGCCGGCGATCCGCGACCAGGTGAAGCTGCCACCCGGGGCGTCGCCGTCCCCGGCGACGTGGTGGTCCAGCCACTGCGCGGTGAGGAACTTGACCCGGTCCTGGTCGGTCTGCGGACCGCTGCCGCCGTCGTGACCGCCGGTGTACCAGGCGACCCGCACCGGGGTGCCGTTCGCAGCGATGCCCCGGGCGTTCGCGTCGGCCTGGGCCAGCGGGAACAGCGTGTCCGCCGTGCCCTGGATCAGCAGCGTCGGCGCGGTGATCCGGTCCAGCACCCGGGCCGGGCTGGACCGCTGCAGCAACGCCACCGCCGCTGGGTCCCCCCGGCCGGTGGTGGCGATCCGCAGGTACGCGGCGCACACGTCGGCGGCGAACCTTCCGCACTGCGGATCGAGCCCACCCAGATCCGCCGGCACCCCCGGCCCGCCGACGCCGGTCGGCGCCCCCGGCGGGCCAGCCGGGTCGGCCGGCATTCCCGGCCCGCCGGCGGGTGCCCCGGCGCTGCCGAAGAACAGCCCGGCCCAGCCTTTCTTGAACACCCCGTCGACCGGATCGCCGCCGGTCGACTCCGGCAGGAACGCACCGGCCAGGTCGTTCCAGGTGATCATCGGCACGATCGCGTCGACCCGGTCGTCGGCGGCGGCCAACAGCAGCGCCAACGCGCCGCCGTACGAGCCGCCCACGACCCCGACCTGCGGGTCTCCGGCGGCGTCGGTACGCACCTCGGGGCGCTGCGCCAGCCAGTCGAGCAGCCGGGCGGCGTCGCGCACCTCGTGGTCGGGGCTGTTCAGGTGGATCTGTCCGCCGCTGGCCCCGAACCCGCGCGCCGAGTACGCCAGCACCGCGTACCCGAGGGTGGCCAGCTCCTCGGCGTCGGCGGCCACCGACTGCTTGGAGCCGCCGAAGCCGTGGGCGAGCAGCACCGCCGGCACCGGATCGGCCGCCGAGGCCGTCTCCGGCAGGTAGAACGTGGTGTCCAGGTCGACCGGCTGGTCACCGTCCGGGCCGGAGCGGACCGTGAGCCGCTGCTCGGTCACCGCGTACGGCACCGACGCGGGCCAGACCGCCCAGGTGACCACCCCGGCGACCAGGGCGAGCGCGAGCAGCCCGCCGGCCAGCCGCCGCTGGTTCGCCCCAGGCAGGACCCGACGCAGCCGTGTGGACAAGGGAGTCGGCATGTGCCACACGGTACGGCCACCGCCCGCCGGCCAGCTGTGAACCCTCTCAGCCGCAGCGGTGGATAGGCTCGGCGGGTGGCCGACCCTGAACTGACCTTGACCGCGAGCCTGCGGCCCGCCGCGTTGGACGCCCGCCGGGGCATCGTCCGGCTGCACCCGGAGGTGCTGGCCGCGCTCGGCGTCACCGCCGGCACACCGGTGCGGCTGACCGGGCGACGCAGCACCGCTGGGGTCGCGGCCCGCGCCGAGGCCGGCGCCAGCCGCGCCCTGCTGTACGCCGACGACCTGACCCTGGGCAACCTCGGGGTCCGCGACGGCGGTCAGGTCACCGTGACCCCGGTACCGGAGACGGCCGCCCGCCGGGTGGCCCTGGACGGACCGGTCGAGATCGTCGCGGTGGTCAGCCCGGAGATGCTGCGGCTGGCCCTGCTCGGCAAGGTGGTCACCGGCGGTGACGACGTGTCGCTGCTGCCACAGGACGTCTTCTCCGACTCGGCGCACCGCGGCCTGATGGAGGCGGCCCGGCGCAGCCTCGCCAACGTCGTCGGGTACGCCTGGACCAGCACCCTGCTGACGGTCACCGATGCCGAGCCGGCCGACCCGGCCCGGACCGGGGACCCGGTGCTCGTCACGATGGACACCGTGGTGGCCTGGCGGCACGGGCCAGCCACCCACGGGTCCTCCGGGGAGGAGGTCCGCCCGGCCGGGCCGGTGTCGCCGGCACCGGCACCGGACTTCGTCGACGAGCCGGCACCCAACCTGGACGACCTGCCCGGCCTGCGGGCCCAGGCACACGAGCTGACCGAACTGCTCGACCTCGGCTTCCACCATCGGGAGGTGCTGGACCGGCTGGGCACCACGGTCTCGCTCGGCGTACTGCTCAGCGGGCCGGCCGGGTCCGGCAAGTCGGCGCTGGTCCGTGCAGTCGCCGCCGACCTGGACGCCCGGGTGGAGACGCTCTGGGCGCCGGAGATCGCCGCGCTCGCCAACGACGCCGCGGCGCAGCGGCTGCGGCGGGCCGCCGAGTCGGTACGCCGTGGGGACGCCGCGGTGCTGCTGATCGCCGACGTGGACGCGATCGCGCCCCGCGACGAGCCGGGTCCGTTGTCGACCGTGTTCCGGCAGCTGCTGGCCGAGACGGTGGCCGCCGGGGCGGCGGTGGTCTGCACCACCAGCCACCCGGAGGCGCTGGACCCCGGGCTGCGCGGCCCGGACCTGCTGGCCGTGCAGGTCGCGGTGCCGCTGCCGGACGCCGCGATGCGTCGGGAGCAGCTGGCCGTGCTGACCCGGGGCATGCCGTTGGAGGACGACGTCCGGCTCGACGACGTCGCCGGGCGTACCCCCGGGTTCGTCGCCGCCGACCTGGCCGCGCTGACCCGCGAAGCCGGGGTACGGGCGGCGCTGCGGCAGAAGTCGGCGGAGACGCCGATGGTGGCCGCCGCCGACTTCGAGGCCGCGCTGGAGGTGGTCCGACCCACCTCGATGGCGACGTCCACGCTGGAGCTGGCGCGGGTGACCCTGGACGACGTCGGCGACATGGCCGAGGTCAAACAGATGCTGACCGAGTCGGTGCTCTGGCCGTTGACCTACCCGGACACCTTCGCCCGGTTGGGCGTGCAGCCGCCGCGCGGGGTGCTGCTCTACGGTCCGCCGGGCTGCGGCAAGACGTTCCTGGTGACCGCGCTGGCCGGCACCGGAAAGGCGAACGTGCTGTCGGTCAAGGGCGCCGAGCTGCTGTCGAAGTGGGTCGGGGAGAGCGAACGGGCGGTCCGCGAACTGTTCCGCCGGGCCCGCGAGGCAGCGCCGACCCTGGTGTTCCTGGACGAGGTGGACGCCCTGGCCCCGGTACGCGGGCAGGCATCCGACGGCGGCACCACCGACCGGGTGGTCGCCGCGCTGCTCACCGAACTGGACGGGGTCGAGGCGCTGCGCAACGTCGTGGTGATCGGTGCGACGAACCGGCCGGACCTGGTCGACCCGGCGCTGCTACGGCCGGGCCGGCTGGAGCGGCTGGTGTACGTACCGCCGCCGGACGGTGCCGCGCGCACCGAGATCCTCAAGGCGGCGGCGAAGTCGGTGCCGCTCGCCGACGACGTGGACCTGACCGGGCTCGCCGGGTCGTTGGACGGCTTCTCGGCGGCGGACTGTGCCGCGCTGGTCCGCGAGTCGGCGCTGGCCGCGATGCGGGAGTCGTTGGAGGCGTCGTCGGTGACCGCCGCGCATGTCGCGGCGGCCCGGGACCGGATCCGGCCGTCGCTGGACCCGGCGCAGGTGGCCTGGCTGGCCGCGTACGCCGAACAGCAGTCCGCCCGGTAGGGACGGCGTCGCGCCCCTGAAGTGCCGCTGCGCGCCAGACGCGCCGGTATACCCGGACGGCGCGCCCGGATCAGCCGGCCAGGTCGGTGGTGAACGCCTCGTCCAGCCAGAACCGGGCGTGCACCTGGCCCTGCTCGACCCCGATGATCGCGCCGCACCGGCGCAGCAGGTTGATCGCCGACCGGTTGGCCGGTGTGGTCCGGGCGATGACCAGGTGGGCACCGAGCCGGACCGCTTCGTCCAGCACCGCGCGTAGCGCGGCGGAGCCGATCCCCCGCCCACGGGCGGACCGGCCGAGCCAGATGCCGGTCTCCACGACGGAAGGGGTGTCGAGCCGGCTGAGCCGGATGCCGCCGACCACGTCCCCGCCGACGGTGACCGCGTAGACGATGGTGCCGGCGGGCCCGAACTGCCCGCCGCCGAAGTGGGACCGGTAGAACGTGCGAAAGGCGTCCCGGCGGGCGGCGGTCCAACCGGCCGGGCCGGGCACCGGCGGCATCACCTCACCCGGCTCGGCTTCAGCCACGGCGGCGGAGAGCAACGGCTCCAACAGGTCGTCGCTCATCGGGGTCAACCGCACGTCGTGCCGCACGGCGGTAGTCTCCCAGGCCGGTGCCGACTCCGCCTTACTCATTCCGCACCTCCCGTCTACCCAGCTACCGGCCCCTGAGACGGATATTTGCTCAGTTCCAGCGCTGCCGAAACGACCTTCGGGACACCGGTCACCCGTCGGCTGGCGGCCCCGGTCCAGCCCGCCAGCTGTTGTCCCAGCTCAGTAGCATCGACAGACCGAGTCAGCCGGTATCGAAAAGACAAAATATCGCCGTGGCGTCGTCGTGCCGCTTGTGCCCGGTCGCCCGATCCGGCTCGGCGGTCTCGGCGGCCCGTACCTGGCGGATCAACTCGGCCGACCCGGCTTCGGCGAGCAGATCCATCAGCTGCGGCCAGCTGTACAGCCCGAACCGTTCGACGGCCCGGGTCGCCCCGTCGCTGAGCAGCGCCGCCCGGGTGATCCGGCCCGGTCCGGTCAGTGGCAGGGTGCCGCAGAGCGCCCGCTCGGCCGCGGCCGGGTCGGCGGCGGCCACCCAGTATCCGTCCGGCTGGTTCATCCACTGCCGCTGCCACCGTACGGCCCGGTGGTAGCGGTGCCGCGGGTCGTCGGTGGCCGGCGGATCGTGCTGTCCGCGCAGCCTGGCCATGGTGTCGGCCAACCGGTTGTCGGCCACCACACCGACCTGCCCGGCCGCTTCGAAGACCAGTGGACTGTCGCACAGCACCAGGTAGTCCAGGTGTCCACCGGAGCGGCGCAGCAGGCACACCGTGGCTGACGGGGTGCCCGGGTGGTCCACGTCGCAGGTGGCCGCGTGGTCGTCGCGGACCGCCCGGATCGCCTCGGCGAGCAACCCGGCCAGCGACGCGGCCGGCGTAGCGGCGCTGGCCAACCCGAGCCGGGCGGCTAGCCGGCGTACGTACCAGGCCGGCCCGTGGCTGCAGCCGGTGTCGAAGCCAGCCGGGGCGGTGGCACCGTCCAGCACGCCGATCAGGTCTCCGTACTGCAGGATCTGGTCCTCGTTGTCCGATTGTCCGGGCGCGGCGACCGAGCAGGCGTCCACCCGCATCGTCGGCAGGTCGGCCGGCGGGGCCGACGACCGGCTCGTCACCGCCGGCGCCGGAGTCGGCCGGGAATCACCCTGAGCATCTCTCACCAACTCTCGGAATCCGGTCCGTCACCGACGGTAGCTTGACCGGTAGGTGGGTGTCGAGGATCGCGAGCCGCGCGGCGCACGTGACAACGGCGCCCGGGACACAGGGGGGACCACAGATGTTGCGTCAACTGCACGAAAAGGGCCTGCGGGCCGAACACATGTACGTCGCCGGCATCGTCAGCATCGGGATCTCGCTGACCAGCTGGGTGCTGTCCAAGCGGTTCGAGGCGGCGGGCGTCGACCGGGCCGACCGGTGGGGCATCTTCGTCGGCGAATGGGCACCGACGTTCATCGCGCTCGGCAACGGGCTCAAGATGTACGAAAAGTGACTGGCCCGCTCGCACCGGGGCGGCTCAGCCGCGCCGGGCCCGCGACCTGGCCGCCCGCAGCCGGCGGAGCCGGGCCACCAGCACCGGTTCGACGGCCAGCGCGGCCGGGTTGTCCAGCAGCTGGTTGAGCAGCTGGTAGTAGCGTGTGGCGGAAAGCCCGAAGGTGTCCCGGATCGACTGTTCCTTGGCGCCGGCGTGTTTCCACCACTGCCGTTCGAAGTCGAGGATCCGCTGCTCACGCTCGGACAGCCCGGTCGCGGCCGGGCCGGCGGCAGCCGTACCGCCGACGGGGTCGGCACCGACCGGCTCGGTGCCGGCGTCGTCGGATTCCCGGCCGTCGAGCGGCTCGCCGCGTTGCCGGGGAACGCCGGCGGTCGTCCGGGGAACCGGCCCGGCGCCCGGTCCGGTCCGGGGTTCGTCAGCAGCCGGCACCTCACCAGGGTAATCGCCCACCCGACGGGTACGCATCCGCCGGTTTGCGCGGATCCGGCGTGTCGGCCGGCGGACGCCGCACCCCGGCTCAGCTGACGTCGCGCCGACGCACCGTCCACGCCGCGACGACCGACACCAGCAGCACCACCGCCGCCATCAGCACACCGGTGTGCAGCCAGGTCAGTTCCGTGGTCGGCGGTACGCAGCCGGGCTGCCCGTCGCACGCCTGCCAGCTGGTCAGCTCGATCGACGAGTCCATCCAGGCGATCCAGTACACCGGCAGCACCCACGCCTCGGTGAAGGTGGCGTCGGTCACGTCGGCGAGGAAACTCAACGCGGACTGGCCCAGCACCAGTACGGCGAGGACGCCGCCGAGCGCCAACGCGGTGTGCCGGCCGATCGCGGCCAGCCCGAAGCCGACCGTGGCCGCCGCGACGACCAGCACCACCACCCGCAGCTCAGTCAACGCGACGGACCGCCAGGCACCGGCGGTCATCTCGGCGGTCGAGCCACGCCACACGGCGGTCGCCCAGTGCGCCGCCGTCCACATCAGCACGGCGGGCACGGTCACCGCCAGTACGCCGGTCAGCAGCGCGGCCAGCTTGGTGAACAGGACACGGAGCCGGCGCGGCCGCCACAGCAGCAGGTTCATCATCGCGCCGGAGGTCCACTCGGCACCGATGAACGACGCCCCGGCTGCGAAGAACACCAGGGTGGACAGGGTCGCGAAGACGTACAGGGTGGCTGGAAAATCGCTGTGGTAGGTGAACGTCGCCGGCAGGTACGGCTCGGCCGGGTACATGTCCCGGGTCGGTGCCACGATGTCGGCGCAGTTCGGTGGGAACCGGTTCGTATCGGCGCCGCTGCTCTGGCTGCGCTCGCACTCGGCCCGCCACTGCTCGGCCCATTCGACCTGGGCCCGGTACTCGGCCTCGGCGGTGCGTTCGGCTTCGGCGTACGCCGCCGGGCCGATCTTCTGGTTGCCGAGGAACGTCCCGACGGCGATCGCGACCAGCAGCAGCAGCGCGGCGGCCACCAGGTAGCGGACGAAGCGCCGTTTGCCGAGGCGGCGCAGCTCGGCCCGGTACAGATTCATCGCCCAACTCCCGTCTGGTCGGCGTCGGCCGTCTGATCGGCGTCGGTTCGGTCGGCCTCGGTGCGGTCGGCCTCGGAGGTCAGCTGAAGGAAGACACTTTCCAGGTCGGCGGTGACCGGGGTCAGTTCGCTGACGTACAGGCCAGCGGCGGCGAGAGTACGGGTGACCCGGGCCGGCTGGTCGACCCCGTGCACCAGCAGATGGTCGGCGTGCCGGGTGACGGTGACCGGTGCGCCGTCAACGGCGCTCAGGGCCGTCTCGGCGGCCGGCAGGTCGGCGGCGGCCTCCAGGCGTACCCGCAGACCGCCGCCGGAGTGCGCGGCCAGCACCTCGGCGACCGGTCCGGCGGTGACCCGGCGGCCCCGCGAGATGATCGTCACCGAGTCGCAGATCACCTGGATCTCGCCGAGAATGTGGCTGGACAGCACCACGGTGGTGCCGGCGGCGACCAGGTCACGCATCAGGGTGCGCATCTCCCGGATGCCGGCCGGGTCCAGGCCGTTGGCCGGCTCGTCGAGGATCAGCAGTGCCGGTTCCTTGAGCAGCGCCGACGCGACGGCCAGCCGTTGACGCATGCCGAGCGAGTAGGTGCGGACCCGCTCGCCGGCCCGGTCGGCGAGGCCGACGAGGTCCAGCACCGCCGGCACCCGGTGCGGCGCCAAGCCGCCGGCCTGAGCGAGCAGCGACAGCGTGTCCCGGGCGGTGAAGTGCGGAAAGAACTGTGGACTCTCCACGATGGCGCCGACCCGGCCGATCACCTCCGGCAGCTGCCGCGGGACCGGCTGGCCGAGGATCGCCATCCGGCCGCCGCTCGGCGCGACCAGGCCGAGCAGGGTACGCAGTGTGGTGGTCTTGCCGGATCCGTTCGGGCCCAGGAAGCCGTGCACCTGGCCGGCCTCGACCCGCATGTCGAAGCCGTCGACGGCATGCCGGATCCCACGTCGACGGCTGCGGTAGGTCTTACGCAGCCCGGAAATCTCCAGTACGGCCGTCATCCGCCACCTCCGCCGCGCGCCCGCCGTCGAAACCAGGACACACCATACGGGACTGACGGCTCAGGCGGTGACCACCGTCACGCCGAGTTCGCGGAAGGCGGCGACCGTGCCGGGCTCGGCACCGGAGTCGGTGATCAGGGTCTCCACCCGGTCGATCGGGCAGATCCGGGCGAAGGCGTGTCCGCCCAGCTTCGACCCGTCAGCGATGATCACCACCCGCTTGGCGCGGGCCACCATGAGCGCGTTCATCGACGCTTCGCCTTCGTGGTGGGCGGCGGCGCCGAGCTGCGGGTCGATCGCGTCGACGCCGAGCAGCGCGACGTCCAGGGTGACCTCCCGCAGCAGCGCGCCGCCGAGCGGCCCGACCAGTTCGAACGACTGCGGACGGACCACCCCGCCGGCGACGACGATCTTCATCCGGGAGCGGACCAGCAGCTCGTTGGCGATGTTCAGCGCGTTGGTGACCACGGTCAGCTGGGCGCCGTCCGCGCTGGTGTTCAGATCCGGGCGTACGGCGAGCGCGCGGGCCACCTCGGTGGTGGTGGTGCCGCCGTTGAGTCCGACGACCATGCCGGGTTCGACGAGCGCGGCGGCGGCCGTGCCGATGCGCTGCTTCTCCGCCGAGTGCTTGGCGGTCTTGTAGCGCAGCGGCAGGTCGTAGGAGACGCCGTTGGCGACCGCGCCGCCCCGGGTGCGGGTGATCATCTGTTGCTGGGCGAGCTGGTCGAAGTCGCGGCGGATGGTGGCCTGGGAGACGTCGAGGCGGGTAGCGGCGTCCTCGACGGTGATCCGGCCGCTGTCGGTGAGCAGTTCCAGCAGCGCGTTCCAGCGTGCGTACCGATCCATACCGCCCCTTCCCACGCCTCGCCGCCTACCACGCCCAGCTGCGCGGATGGTGACCAGTTTGCTGCACACTAATGCGCGAAACGCCCGCCAGGCAAAACCTCTGGCTGCGCGATCGGGCATCACCCCAGCCCGGTTGTTGCCACCCGGTCACCACAACGCGCACAATGACGCGCGAAAAGGTGCCAGTTCGAGCCCGAACGAGCACCGCTGCTTGTGGTCAGCGAGGAGTGTCGCGATGAGCTACGTCGACGCCGAGATCGCCAGCCAGCCGGATTGCTGGCGCCGGGCGGCCGCACAGGCCGCTGACACCCCCGCACCGGCGCTGCCCCGCACCGGCGAGCGGGTCGCCGTGGTCGGCTGCGGCACCTCCTGGTTCATGGCGATGGCGTACGCCGGGCTGCGGGAGCGGGCCGGCCACGGTGAGACCGACGCCTTCCAGGCCTCCGAGTTCCCCGCCGGCCGGCACTACGACCGGATCATCGCGATCAGTCGATCAGGCACCACCACCGAGATCACCGATTTGCTCGCCGCCGTCGACGACCCGCAGCGCATTACGGTGCTCGTCGGCGACCCCGGCTCCCCCGCCGCCCAGCTCGCCGGCCACGTCGTCGCGCTGCCGTACGCCGACGAGCGGTCCGTGGTGCAGACCCGCTTCGCCACCAGCGTGCTGGCGCTGCTGCGGGCCCACCTCGGCGCGGACGTCGCGGCGATCGCCGCCGACGCCGAGGTCGCCGTCCGGGCCCGGCTGCCGATCGACCCGGCACTGATCGACCAGGCCACCTTCCTCGGCCGGGGCTGGACCGTCGGCCTGGCCCACGAGGCGGCGCTGAAGTGCCGCGAGGCCGCCGTCTTCTGGTCCGAGGCGTACCCGGCGATGGACTACCGGCACGGGCCGATCGCGATCGCCGGGCCGGGCCGGATGGTGTGGGCGTTCGGCGAGATCCCCGACCACCTGGCCGACGACGTGGCGGCGACGGGCGCGGCGTTCGTGCACAGCCGGACCAACGGCGTGTACGCCGTCCTCGACCGGTGGGCCGCCGGACGCCGCCCGCTCGACCCGATGGCCGACCTGATCCTCGCCCAACGGTTCGCGGTGGCTCTCGCAGCCAGCCGTGGGCTCGACCCGGACAACCCGCGCCATCTGACCCGGTCGGTCGTGCTGACGTGACGCTGCCCGGCGGAGCCGGCCCGTCAACGCCCGGACCGTCCGACGAGGTCGTCATCGCGTTGGACGTCGGCGGTACCGGCATCAAGAGCGCCCTGGTCGGGCTGACCGACCAGGCGGTGCGGCACACCGAACGGCGACCGACCGCGGCGGCCCGGGGACCGGCCGCCGTCGTCGACACCATCTGCGACCTCGCCGGGCAGCTCGCCGACACCGCCCGCGCCGACGGGCGCACCCCGGTCGCGGTCGGCGTCGCCGTACCCGGGGTCGTCGACGAGTCGGCCGGCGTCGCGGTCTGGTCGGCCAACGTCGGCTTCCGCGACGTACCGCTGCGTGACCTGGTGGCCGCCCGGGTCGGGCTGCCGACGGCGCTCGGCCACGACGTACGGGCCGGCGGGATCGCCGAGGCCCGGATCGGTGCCGGGCAGGGCAGCCGGCACGTGCTGTTCGTGGCGATCGGCACCGGCATCGCGGCCGCCGCCGTCGTCGACGGGGCCGGCTACCCCGGCGCGCACGGCGCGGCCGGCGAACTCGGCCACGTGGTGGTCCGCCCCGACGGGCCGGCCTGCGGCTGCCGGCAGACCGGCTGCCTGGAGGCGGTCGCGTCGGCGTCGGCGATCACCCGCCGGTACGCCGACCAGGCCGGCCACCGGCCCGACGGTGCCGCCGAGGTGGCCCGGCTGGCCGCCGCCGGCGACCCGACCGCCGGCCGGATCTGGGCCGACGCGGTCGACGCGCTCGCCGACGGCCTGCTGATCGGCCAGGCGATGTTCGACCCCGAACTGGTGGTGCTGGGCGGCGGGCTGGCCGAGGCCGGCGACCAGCTGCTCGCACCGCTGGACGCCGCCGTTCGCCGCCGGGCCACCTTCCACCGGCTGCCCCGGCTGGTCCGGGCCGCGCTCGGCGACGAGGCCGGCTGCCTCGGTGCCGCGCTGCTCGCGGCGGACCTGGTCGAGCGGGCCGCCGAGCCGGTCGATCGGGCCGCCCGATGAGGGTCGAGGGCCGGCTGGTCACCCCCGACGGGGTACGCGACCACGGCCGCCTGACCGTCGACGGCGACACGATCACCGAGGTGGCGACGACCGGCGTTGGCCGGCCCGGGGGGTCGGCGTCGGCGTCAGCAGCGTCGGCGTCGGCGTCGGCGTCGGGCTGGATCGTGCCGGGCTTCGTCGACATCCACAACCACGGCGGCGGCGGACACACCTTCACCACCGGCGACCCAGACTCGGCCCGTCGGGCCGCCGCCTTCCACCTGGCCCACGGCACCACCACCCTGCTGGCCAGCCTGGTCAGCTCGCCGGTCGAGCTGATGCGCCACGCCGTCACCCGGTTCGCCCCGCTGGTCGCCGACGGCACTCTCGCCGGACTGCACTTCGAGGGCCCCTACCTGTCGGTCGTGCGGTGCGGGGCGCAGAACCCGGCGTACCTGCGCGACCCGGAGCCGGACGAACTGGCCGGGCTGCTCGACCTCGGCGGCGGCGTGATCCGGATGGTCACCCTGGCCCCGGAACGGACCGGCGCGCTGGCCGCGATCGCCCTCCTGGTCGACGCCGGGGTGGTCGCCGCGATCGGCCACACCGACGCCGGCTACGACCAGACCCGGGCGGCGATCGACGCCGGCGCCACCGCCGGTACGCATCTGTTCAACGGCATGCGGCCGCCGCACCACCGCGAACCCGGCCCGGTGTTCGCCCTGCTCGGCGACGACCGGGTGACCTGTGAACTGATCGCCGACGGGGTGCACCTGCACGACGGCACCCTCACCTTCGCCGCGTCGGTCGGCGGCCCGGACCGGGTCGCCCTGGTCACCGACGCGATGGCCGCCGCCGGGATGCCCGACGGCGCGTACGAACTCGGCGGTCAGGCGGTGACGGTGTCCGGCTCCGTCGCCCGGCTGGCCCGCGACGGGTCGATCGCCGGCAGCACGCTGACCATGGACGCGGCGCTGCGTCGGGCGGTCGCCGCCGGCATCGACATCGTCGACGCCGTACGGATGGCAGCGACCACCCCGGCGGCGACGGTCGGCCTGGCCGGCGCGGTCGGCGCGATCGCCCCCGGTCACCGGGCCGACCTGGTCGAGCTCGACGACGACCTGCGGGTACGCCGGGTGATGCGCGCCGGCGTCTGGCAGTGAGCTGCGGTTACCGGCTGGTCAGGATGCTGGTGGGCGGTAGTCGATAGCCGAGTTGCTGACCGTAGGTCATCAGGGGGCGCAGGGTCGGCAGCAGGGTGGTGGTCTCCGATCGCCAGTGGTGTCCCCGGTTGCCGTCGAGTCGGCGGTGCCGGGCGGATGTCGTCTGCCGCAGCCGTAGCGCGTGCAGTCGCCGGGAAGCCGTAGACCGACCGGAACGCCAGTCGAGCCAGCGCAGCCACCAGTCACGCAGTACGTCGATGATCACTTCTTCTCCTTGGTCAATAGTCAGGTCGCGGCACGTTTGGGCAGCCGGTAGAGTCCGTGACGCTGGACGAAGATCTCCCGCCGTTCGGTGGCGTTGCCGTGGCGGTCAAGCACGTAGCCGGTGAGCCAGATCCAGCCGTCGTACGTCCATTTCCGATCCACCGCGATCACCCGGAATCGGATGCTGCGGTCGTCGGCGAACTGGACGCTCGCCTCCCGCCCGATCAGCAGCACATCTCCTGGGCTCGGTTCCGGGGTCCGGAGCAGCCGGTTGTTCACCGGGTCACCCGTCGCCACATGGCCTTTCCACGCCATCGGCGCCTCGCTCCATCGGCCAGGTGGCGCATCCGCAGCTGGGGCACCATCTGGACTTCACTCGGAACGACCACAGCCCGGCGCAGAAGCCGAGCAGCGCCGCCCCGACCATCGCGCCGATCTCCACCATCAGGCTTCCGAATTGGTTGGGTTCACAATGGACCTCCTGTTCAGGGCGCACCCCCTGCGGGCGACAACTCGAAGCATCAAGCACTCAAATACATGTGTACACGAGTCTACGTAGGCGGTCAACGATGTCTCGCACGTCGTCCAATTTCTACCGTTAAGCCGGAAAAGAGTAGAAGAGCACGAATGCGGCGCTGTCCAGCACCGTGTCGCAGACCTCGACAGGCCTACCGGACGCCACTGCTGTCCGTACGAGGTGCAAAACCGGCGACCCGGCGGGCAACGCGAGAATCCTTGCCTCTTCCTCAGTGGGCATCCGTGCGGTTGTCTCCTCGTCGTACCGCTCGAAGACGAAGCCCTGGTCCTCCATGCGGGCGTAGATACCGCCAGGACCAGGGTTCGGCTCCGCGATCGGGGTACCGGCACCGATATCCGTCGGAATGTAGGACGTGGCGTACTCGATGGGTTGACCCTCGGCCAGGTACCGGCGGCGCCGGACCACCACCTCACTGCCGCGTGGGAGCCCTAGCCGATCCAGCACCTCAATCGGGGCTTGACCAGTCCCGACGTGCAGCACTTCGACACTGAACCTGCGCTGGTTCGCCTCCATATCGACGGTGAAAGCCGCTTTGCCTTCCTTCCGCCGGGCAAACCGATCCGACGAGAGCCGCTTGACCGGCGGCCGACGCCGGACGAACCAGCCTTTACCGTGCTCGGCAACTACCAGACCGTCCGTAACGAGAACCGACAACGCCCTGCGCGCGGTCACCCTGCTGACCCCGTAGTCGTTGACCAGGGTGCTCTCCGAGGGAAGCTGTGCGCCCGGTGCGAGATCATGCCGCTCGATCGCCTCGCGGAGATGGTCCGCGATCTGCCGGTAGACCGCTCGGTCACTGGCAGGGTCGATCTTGCGGATGCTCATCGTAAGACTCCAGGAGGTATACATGTGTCGACAACATGTTAACCTGCGTCCATGACCGATGCCACCGGCAGCCCGAGACACTCCGTCAGCGTCGCTGCCGTGATCGTCGATTCAGCCGGGCACGTGCTGGTAACGCAACGCCGCGACAACGCCCACTGGGAACCACCCGGCGGGGTGCTCGAACTTGAGGAATCCGTGCTGGACGGCGTACGCCGCGAGGTCTGGGAGGAGACAGGGCTTGTCGTCGAGCCGACTCGACTCACCGGCGTCTACAAGAACATGTCCCGTGGCATCGTCGCGCTGATGTTCCGCGCCGAGGTCACCGGGGGCACTCTCTCGACCTCCGACGAGACGAGCCAAATCGACTGGTGGACACCCGAAACGGTGACGAAGCGGATGGACCCTGCCTACGCAGTCCGGGTGCTCGACGCGCTGCGGGAGGACGGCCCGGCCGTCCGCGCCCACGATGGTGTTGCGCTTCTTACCGGTGTTGCCGCCCTGCCCCGCTGATTCCTGGAACGGCCGCCAGCAGTTGGATGCCATGCGGCTGCGCATCGATCACGGCTACGAGAGACTCTCGAAGCCGTACATCGGTTAGGACACCGCGAGCCGATCCGTGGTCCGCCCGACGGCTTCCAGCAGTGTCGGTCTGGCCCGTACCCAGAACCTGGTGACCAGGTGATCCGGACCGTATCGTTGCTCGATTTCCGCCAGGCGGTCCAGAACGGCGACGTCGTGGCCGTCCGGGCCGGTCGTCATGTCCGCGTACCAGAGGGCATCAGCGGTCAGCGGCTGTTCCTGCGGGAACCCTGCGGCCAGCTCGTCCCGAAGGCCGCGTTCCTCCGCCTCGAACAGCGCGCACGAGTGGTGAGCCACCAGCGCGGCCACGCGGTCGGACACCCCGATACGACGTAGCCACCGCCCCGCCGTTCAGAGCGTGCAGGCCGGTATCGGCCACCCCGGGGGCGTACCCGACATCGTGCAGCCACGCGGTGGTGTGGGCCGGCCGCCGGCCGGGGCGCGGCGTGGCCGAGGGGGGTGGATGCCCCCTATCGCTTCTCGCGGTGCAGAGAGGGAGGCCCCGAGACGGTGATCTTGACTCGTCCTCCGCAGTGGGCTACCCGGAAACCGGTGTGGAGGTGCCAAGTGGCCTGCTGTCTCGATCCAAAAGAAAACCCGGCCCCTCTAGGGGAACCGGGTGGTACGTCCGCTAGCAAGCGCTCCGCAAGAGCCCGGACGTCGAGCCAGCGCCAGCCGGGAGTTCCCTGTCCGCACAGCCCTCTTCCACCGTAGTAGAGGTTGTACCCATCGACATACACACCAACGCGCACCGGCGAACGCTACCAGTAACGAGCATGGACTTTCGACTCTGCGGTGCCCGTTGCGTGCCCGATCGGTCGGCTAGCAGAGGTCAAGACGATGCCCCGTAGTGAAGGCGCCTACCCCGATCGTAGGCGATCAAGTACAGACAAAAGAGCCGGACGGAGTGTGCAGAGCTTGTAAAGCGAGATGTCGCCGCTTCGAGCCCGGCCAAGGGCTCCACGCGGAAGCGACAGGCCCGACATACCCCGGAGCGTACGGCGCCGTCCCTAGACGTCCCGCCAACGGTGCAGGTCAGGGGCCAGGTAAGGCGTGCAGCCCGCAACTCGACTCGGCACCGAACAGCGAGGGCTTACTGGTTAGGAGAGCCCGGCGGGGCGGTCCAGGCCGCCGCGCACCCACGGCAGCCGTACGGTGTCCCACGGCACCCGCTGCAGCAGGCGCAGCAGCAGCCAGCCGAGCAGCAGGCCGGCGACCGAGTCGGTCAACCAGTGGTAGCCGAGGTAGACCGTGCTGCAGAACAGGACCGCCGCCGGCAGCAAGCGCAGCGCCAGGTAGCCGGGGAACGGCCGCCGGGCCGGGACCTGCCGGCCGTACGACCGCAGCAGACCGGTGATCAGCAGGGCGATCACCGCGTACCAGACGATCGCGTTGACGACGTGCCCGGACGGGTACGCCATCGCCGGGGTGGCCTCGGTGAACAGCCGCTCCGGGAACGGGTCGTCGATGTCGTGCGGGTAGCCCCGGGGCAGCAGCACCTTCATCGCGCCGACGCTGAGGTAGGTCGCCACCACCGCGCCGAGCACCGGCAGCAGCGGGCGCACCGAACGGGCCCGCCGGGCCAGCCAGAGCGCCAGTACGGTGGAGACCGGGATCAGCACCTGGCCGCCCTGGCCGAGATAGTTGAGCACCCGGGCCACCCAGTAGGCCACCGGCGGCCGGTGCGCGTCGACCCAGTCCCGTACCGCCAGGTCGGTGTCGAGGAACACCCCGGCGGCGAGCGCCCCGGTCAGCCCGGCCAGCGCGGCCAGCAGCACCGCGTCGAACCACCAGCCGGCCGGCGTCGGCCCGGACCGGCGCGGCGCGTCGGCCAGCGGCGCGGACGGGCAGGTGGCGGTCGGCTCGGGCACGCCGGCCAGGTTACCGAACCGGCGCGGTGACGATGTCGTGTCGGGGCGGCGACAGCTTGACGGCGGGACCACCACGAACACCCTGAATATGGATCAAATCAACAGTGTTAGCCGAGCCACGGCAGGCGGCATCGCGGCGTCGTACCCGTCATGCTTGATCCCGTGCGGATCACCTCGGCCCTTGTGGACCCGGCGCTGCTCGACCTGCCCTGGTCGACACCGCTGGAGCAGTGGCCTGCCGACCACCTGGTGGCGCTGCCGCAGGGCATCTCCCGGCACGTCGTCCGGTTCGTCAAACTCGCCGGCACCGTGTACGCCGTGAAGGAGACCGGCGAACGGGTCGCCGAACGCGAGTACGACCTGCTGCGCGCCCTGGAGCGGATCGACTTCCCGGCCGTCGAAGCGGTGGCGATCGTCGCCGACCGCACCGACGCCGACGGCGAACCGCTCGACCCGGTGCTGATCACCCGGCATCTGCAGTTCTCGCTGCCGTACCGGGCGCTGTTCTCCAACCAGCTGCGCCCGGAGACCCTGGCCCGGCTGCTCGACGCGCTCGCCGCGCTGATCGTCCGGATGCACCTGACCGGCTTCTTCTGGGGTGACTGCTCGCTGTCCAACACGCTGTTCCGCCGCGACGCCGGTGCGTTCGCCGCGTACCTGGTCGACGCCGAGACCGGCGCACTGCGGCCGGCCCTGTCCAACGGGCAACGCGGCGAGGACCTGGAGATCGCCCGGGTGAACATCTTCGGCGAGGCCCTCGACCTGCAGGCCGCCGGCCTGCTGCACGAGTCGATCGACCCGGAGACCGTCGCCGACGAGGTGGTCGCCCGCTACGAACGGCTGTGGCATGAGATCACCTACGAGCAGCACATCGAACGGGAGTCCCGGCACGACATCGAACGGCGGATCCGCCGGCTCAACGAGCTCGGCTTCGACGTCGCCGAGGTGGCGATGTCGGTCGTCGACCGCGGCTCCTACCTGGTCCGGCCGAAGGTGGTCGACGCCGGCTACCACAGCCGGCGGCTGCTGCGGCTGACCGGCCTCGACGCCGAGGAGAACCAGGCCCGCCGGCTGCTCAACGACCTCGACGCGCACCGGGCGGAGAGCGACCTGACCGACGAGCAGCAGGCGGCGCACCGCTGGCTGACCGAGGTCTTCGAGCCGGTGGTCCGGGCGGTCCCGGCCCACCTACGCCGCAAGGTCGAGCCGTCGGAGCTGTTCGCCCAGGTCATCGAACACCGGTGGCGGCTGTCCGAGGAGGCCGGCCGCGACGTCGGGCTGGCCCCGGCGGTCCAGTCGTTCCTGGCCGACGTGCTGGTGCACTACCCGGACGAGCAGGCGGTGCTCGGCACCGAGGTGCCGGCCGCCTGACCCGGCGTCGCCGGGGCGGACCGGGGCGCCACGGGGCACGGGTCAAGTCGCCGGCTCGGCCTCGTCGACCGGTTCGGTGGCCTGCTTGAGCAGCCAGCTCAGCCCGGACCGGCGGGCCACCACGGTGATCCGGTCCCGGGCCCGCAGCCGGAAACCCGACGCCGGCAGCCAGACCGGTCCGGGCTCGCCGAACTGCGCGAACGCGATCACCCGTACGCCCGGATTGTCGCCGGCGGCGGCGAGCGACCCGCCGTCCAGCGCCGACCCGGCGGCGACGATCACCTCGGCGACCAGCAGCACGTGCCGGGCCACCGGAATGGTCGCGATCACCTCGCGGTCCATCAGCGCGGCAGCGAAGGCCGGCGCCGCCAGGTACGACACGCTGCGGGATATGCCGATGTTGAAGGTGCGCTGGATCCGGCTGGCGAAATCCCCGTCGAACAGCCGCAGCACGACGTGCACGTCGCTGTGGATCTCCCGGGCGTACAGCGCCGCCTGCAGGTTCGTCACGTCGTCGGTGGAGACGATCACCAGCGCCCGGCAGGTCGCCACCGAGGCGGCGCGCAGCGTCTCCTCCTGGGAGCCGTCGCCGACGATCAACGGGACGCCCAGCTCCCGCGCAACCGGCACGCCCCGCGCGTCCGGGTCCTTGTCGACCCCGACCACCTCGACTCCGAGGTCGTGCAGCTGCCACATCACCCGGGTGCCGACGTTGCCGAGCCCGACGACCACGACATGCTCGGTCCGCTCCGGCCGGGTCTGCCGGTCGGCGATCGCCAGTCGGGCGTTCACCAGCCCGTCCACCACGGCGGCGGTGAGCAGCGGGATCAACGCCAGCCCGGCCAGGCTGAGCACCACCTGCATCACCTGTTCGGCGGCCGACTGGTTTGGGTCCGGATCGGCGCCGCTGAGCGTCATCACCACGGTCAGGTAGACCGCCTCGGCGACGCTCACCTCCGCGACACGCGACAGCAGCGTGCCGAAGACCACCACCACCGCCAGTACGCCGAGCGTGGCCATCCCGATCTTGCGGGTGGCGAAGGACCGCAACGCCCGTACCGGGTCCCGCCACAGCCGGGCGCGCTGGCGGGCGCGGACGATCCGTCGGGCCGCCCGTACCGGCGTCAGCTGGCTGCCGGCCGCCTCGGCCAGCACCAGATCGGCGTTGTGCTGGTCGGCCGGCAGCACCCGGGGGCGGCCGGCGTCGCTCAGGTCGGCCAGCCCGCAGATGACGTGGTCGGGGCGGACCTCGTCGCGCTGCGCCACGTGCAGCGTCCGGCCGCCGTGGCGGAAGTGGGTCGGCGACACCACCCCGAGGGCGGCCGCGACAAAGGCCGGTGCCGCCATCGACGCGTCGGACAGCACCTCGCAGTCGGCGAACAGCCGCTTCACCCGGCTGCCCAGCCGGGTGTTGAACATTCGCATCACCACCCGCAGGTCGGGCTCGACCTCCTGGGCGCACAGCGCGGCATTGATGTTGCCGACGTCGTCCTGGTTGAGCAGCGCCAATCCGCGCGCGCCGGCCAGGCCGGCGCTGCGGAACGTCTGCTCGGTGAGCCGGTCGGCCCGCAGCAGCCGGATCCCTTTGATCGACCGCATGTCCGGCCCGTCCGGGCGGGGCCGGGTCGGCACGATGACCGTCACCGTGGCGGCCGCCGCCACCAGTTCGCCGACCAGCCGGTAGGCCAGCGGATCGTGCCCGCAGACGACGTAGTGCGGCCGGTTCTCGCCGTTGCTGCGCAGCCGACCCCCGACGGCGCGGCGAGCGCGGTCACGCCACGGGTCGACAGCCATGACCGGATGGTAGCCACCGGCGGCACGCGCGAGGTGACCGCAAAGTCGCCTCCCTGGCGGACCGGACCGGCACACTGGACCCGGCACCCGGCACCCGGCATCCGGCGCATCACCGCAGACGCAAGGAGGAGCTCTTGGGACTGTCCCGAACGGTCGGCCGGCTCTTCGGCGTACGGTCCGAGCTGGTCCGGGCGGATCCGGCCGGCACCGACCGGGTGGCCGCCGGCACCGACGCGCTGGTCGTCGGCGGTGGCATCGCCGGCATGTGCGCGGCGATCGTCCTGGCCGAACGCGGCGTACGGGTCACCGTGCTGGAAGGTGCCGCTCAGCTCGGCGGACGGCTGGCCGCCTGGCCGGAGACGCTGGCCGACGGCACGGTCCAGCCGGTCGACCACGGTTTTCACGCGTTCTTCCGCCAGTACTACAACTGGCGGGCGATCCTGCGCCGGGCCGACCCGACGCTTGGCATGCTGCGGCCGGTCGACGGCTATCCGGTGTGGTCGGCGCAGTGGCCGCCGGAGGAGTTCGGCCGGCTGCCGACCACACCACCGCTGAACCTGCTGGCGCTGTTGCTGCGCAGCCCGAGCCTGCGGCTGCGCGAACTGCGCGAGATGGACCGTCGGGCGGCGATGCCGCTGCTGGCCTACGATCCGGATCGGACGTACGCCGAGCTCGACCGGCGGAGCGCCGCCGAGCTGCTGGACTCGCTGCGGCTGCCGGACCGGGCCCGCGCCATGCTGTTCGAGGTCTTCTCCCACTCGTTCTTCAACCATGAGCGGGAGATGTCCGCCGCCGAGCTGGTGGCCAACTTCCACTTCTACTTCCTGGGTAATCCGGAAGGGCTCGGCTTCGACGCGCCGGAGCAGGACTACGACGCCGCGATCTGGCAGCCGCTGCACGAACATCTGCGCCGGCACGGCGGCCGGGTGGTCACCGGCGACGCGGTGCAGACCGTCGTCCCCCGGCGGGCCAACGGTTGGCAGGTGCGGTGCGCCTCCGGAGCCGCGCACACCGCCCGGTACGTGGTGCTGGCCGTCGACCCGCCGGCGCTGCGCACACTGCTGGCCGACTCCCCCCGGCTGGCCGAGGCGGCGCCGACGTTGGCCGACCGGGTGGGCACGCTGGTCGACGCTCCGCCGTACGCGGTGGCCCGGCTCTGGTTGGGCGGCGACGTCGCACCCGACCGGCCGGTGTTCAGCGGGGTCTCCCGCCAGCCGACCCTGGACTCGGTCACCCTCTACCACCGGCTGGAACGTCAGGCGCGGCAGTGGGCGCAACGCAGCCGGGGCGCGGTGCTCGAACTCCACGCGTACGCCTGCCCGGAGCGGGTGCCGGCCGACGTGCTGGCCGAACGGATGCGGGCCGAGTTGGCGTCGCTGTGGCCGGAGGTGGCCGGCCTGCCGGTGTTGGAGTCACGGGCGCGGGTCGCGGCGCAGGCCCCGGCGTTTCCGCCCGGGGCGGCGGCCGGGCGGCCCGGCGTGGTCACCGACGCGGACGGGTTGTTCCTGGCCGGCGACGGGATCGACACCGACCTGCCGAGCGCACTGATGGAACGGGCGGCGGTGACCGGAATCCTGGCCGCGAACCACATCCTGCGTCGGGAGGGCGCGGCCACCGAGCCGCTGCGGACGATCCGCCGGTACGGGCTGTTGGCGCGGGCGCCGCACTCGTCGGCCCCGCCCGGCGCCGACCCGCCGCAGTAGCTGCGGCCGGCCGGCGTCGGGCAGGTGTCCGTCAGCTGGTCTGCTCGACCGCGTCGCGGATCTCGACGAGCGAGCCGGCGGCTTCCTCGCCGGTGCTGAAGTAGAACACGTACATCACCAGCGCGCCGCGGCTCGCCCAGACGCAGACCCCGCCGGGGATGCCTTCCAGGTCGGCGTCGCCGCACCGCGCCGACCCGCCCTTCGGACCGGCGTCGACGTCGGTGACGTTGGTCATCCCGAGTCCCGTGGCGTCGCCTTCGGTGGCGTCGGCGAGCTCCTGGTCCGGGTCGGCCATCACGCCGGAGACGCCGGCGATCATCACCAGGTTCTCCTGCTCGATGTCGCCGTAGAAGGCGCCGATGCTGCTGGTCGACTCGGGCACGTCGGCGGCCAGCCCGGTGGCCACCTCGTCGGCGAGGCCCTGGAAGGTCGGGTCGGTGTTCAGCTCACGGCCGGCGAGGGTGTCCGGGGCGACCAGCCGGGTCTGGGTCGCTTCGATGACCTCCCCGACGGTGTCCCGGACGAGGAAGAAGGTCACGGCCGCGCCGCCGAGGCAGAGCACCAGCACGGCGGCGACGACGATCAGGATGATCGGGCCTGCCTTGGACTTCTTGGGCGGCGGGGCCATCGGAACGCCGGGCTGGTTGGCGTAGGCGGGCCCGGGAGCGGCTCCAGCCGGCGGCACCGGCTGCCCGGCGGGCGCGCCCGGGTACTGCGGCTGAGAGGGGTCAGACATGTTCTACCTACTTCTGATGAGGGCCCCGTGACTCCTGACCGGCAGGCGGCTCGGAGCTTTCCTGGCAACCCGCTGTACGCGGGGCCGGCCGATCGTAACGGGGGGCGGCGACAACTGAGTCGCCCGGCAGGAAGCGGCCGGGTGGATTCACCGCCGAACCGTTACCCGGGCAGGAGGCGCCCCGCGTCGGCCAGAGCCGGCGGCCACTGGGGTACGCGAGCCTCGCACCCCACCAGTCACCAGAAGCAGCTCGATACGCACTTAGCGTCACCACCTTGGGACGGAAGTGCCGGCCAGTGCGCCGCTGGAGCCTTCGGCCAGAGCACGGTAACGAACCATGATCACATCAGCCACGAGAGCATGTCACACATCGGCCGATTGAGTGCAACGCCGCCGCTTCACGTTGCCGTTTACTGACACGAGCCGGCCAGGCATGTCACACATCGGCCCGATGTATGACAACTCAAGATACACTAGCGCCGTGGACCAAGAGATGTTCACCTCAAGAGCCCCTGGCGACCTAGTCCAGATTCGCGGGGTCGACCCCCGCCATGGCGAATGGACGCACGTGGCGTTCGTGCCGGACCCCCTACCCAAGCTTCCCCCTGCCCTCTCAGCTCGGACCTACCGGGTCGTAGCCGACGCTCGTGCGGCACTTGCCGCGCTGGACAGCACGGCCAGGCGGCTTCCAAACCCCCGGATATTTCGGCTGCCAGCACTACGAGCCGAAGCTCAAAGCACATCCGCGCTGGAGGGCACTTACGCGCCATTGAGCGAGATTCTCATCGCCGACGAGGAGCGCCCGGAAAATCTCGATGTACGCGAGATCTTGAACTATGTAAACATGGGCGACTCAGCCTTCCGCTGGATTGAGGAAGGCCGGCCGATATCGGTTGGAATGCTGGAGGAGATGCAGGCGCTGCTAGTGCGAGGAACCCCCGGCGAAACGGGAGCCTCTGGGGCGATCAGAAGTCACCAGGTGGTGATCGGTCAGCGCAAGGGCATCCCCCGAAACACGCCACCGGTACATGCAGCTCGCTTCATTCCTTCCCCTCCAGGAATTGATCTCAGGGCAAGACTTCAAGACCTTCCCTACTGGATGACAGATAGCCAAGTGCTGGAGGAAGTAGATCCGGTTGTAGCAGCAGCAATTGCTCACTATCAGTTTGAAACACTACACCCTTTTCATGACGGAAACGGCAGAATCGGGCGATTCCTCATCGTTGCACACCTGCTGAAACAGGGGGTTCTTCTTGAACCCACACTCACCGTCTCCCCTTGGTTCGAGGCTAGGCGTACCGAATACTACGATCACCTTCTTGCAGTCAGCACAAACGGCGATTGGGATGCCTATGTAAACTTCTTCGCAGCCGGCCTTGAGTCTTCCGCAAACATGACTCACCAAAAAATGCTTGAACTCGTCGAGGCGCGTGAACGCATGAAGGAGGTAATCAGAAATTCGACACTCAGAGCAGACACTGCCCACGCGCTCGTCGATTTTGCGATCGCGCATATCGCATTCACGGTCAGATTGGTACAAAAAGAAATTGGAATATCTTACGGCCGCGCAAACGTCTTGGTACAACAACTGGTTGACCTCGGCATATTGGCCCCGCTAGCATCAAACCACACGACTCGTCGATTCTATGCACCGGACGCATTCTCGGTACTTGTAGACTAGAAGAAACATTATTGGGTTGCCTGTTGATTCTCGCCTGGAAGGTGGCCTCGAGTGTTAGAGGTACAGCACACCTGCACGCGCCGTGCGGCGCAACCGTCCGGGCAAGCACGCACCGGGTCCGCTCAAGTCCGCCAAGGCCAACCCGCACCCACCGTACGTGTCTCGTTACGGGCCACCACCGTGCCGGTCAGCCCAGCTCTGCTGTCACGGTTGCCACCACGGCGTCCCGCCGTGCGTCGCACGGCGGGACCTGCGCGTCGGCGCTGGAGCCCCCGGCCGGGCTCGAACCGGCGACATCTCGCTTACAAGGCGAGTGCTCTGGCCAACTGAGCTACAGGGGCAGCGTTCGTTCAGCGTCAGCATAGCCACTGACGTGGCGATACCGCCGCATCGGCCGGTCTGTCCGATCGATCTTTCCCGTTCTGCGTACGGTGTCCGTCGCTCCGGCGGTCGCCATGGACCTTCGACCGAGCACGACGAGCAGTGGCATACCCCACCCCAGTGTCCGCTTTGACTGCTTATCGGAGGTAGTTGCGGGCCGTCCCGGTCTTGGCAGCCAGGCAAATCCCGTTTACCGTGGCGTGACACGCGCGACACGTCGCCCTGGCGGCTGCGGGTACGCGTGGGCCGGCGCTCTGAGCGCCGGTCGCTCCTTCACTCGGATCGTCCGGCACGTTCCTGCCGGTGAAAGGAAGCATGACCATGGCTACGGTCACCTACGACCAGGCGTCCCGCATCTACGCGGGCACCGAGCGACCCGCTGTCAACAAGCTCGACCTCGAGATCGGCGACGGCGAGTTCCTCGTACTGGTCGGCCCCTCCGGTTGCGGTAAGTCCACCAGCCTGCGGATGCTCGCCGGTCTGGAGGACGTCGACGAGGGTCGCATCCTCATCGACGACCGCGACGTCACCCACCTGCCGCCCAAGGCCCGCGACATCGCGATGGTCTTCCAGAACTACGCGCTCTACCCGCACATGACGGTGTACGAGAACATGGCCTTCGCGCTGAAGCTGCGCCGGACCTCGAAGTCGGAGATCGACCGCCGGGTCAAGGAAGCCGCCGCTCTGCTGCAGCTGGAGGAGTACCTCAACCGCAAGCCGAAGGCGCTCTCCGGTGGTCAGCGCCAGCGGGTTGCGATGGGCCGGGCGATCGTCCGGGAGCCGCAGGTCTTCCTGATGGACGAGCCGCTGTCGAACCTCGACGCGAAGCTGCGGGTGCAGACCCGTACCCAGATCGCCTCGCTGCAGGCCAAGCTGGGGGTCACCACCGTCTACGTCACCCACGACCAGGTCGAGGCGATGACGATGGGCCATCGGGTGGCGGTGCTGCTCGACGGCGTACTGCAGCAGGTCGACACCCCGCGGAACCTGTACGACGTACCGGCGAACGTCTTCGTCGCCGGTTTCATGGGCTCCCCCGCCATGAACATCAAGACCGTCCCGCTGACCGATCAGGGCGGGGTCTTCGCCGAGATGACCGTCGAGCTGACCCGCGAGCAGGTCGAGGCGGCCAAGGCCGACGGCGGCGGCGATCGGGTCACCGTCGGGTTCCGTCCCGAGGACTGCGACCTGGTCGGTGCTTCCGAGGGCGGCATGCCGATGTCGGTCGAGCTGGTCGAGGACCTCGGTTCGGACGCCAACGTCTACGGCTACGCGACGCTCGACGGCAGTTCGGAGCGGTTCGTGGTGCGGACCGACCGCCGGCACATGCCGCGGATGAACGACACCGTGTTCGTCCGACCCCGGCCGGGCCAGCACCACGCCTTCCACGCCGCCAACGGCCAGCGGCTCTGATCGACCGCCGCCCCGGCTGACTAATTCGAAGGGTCGGCCTCCCCAGTGGGGAGGCCGACCCTTCGACGTTTCCGAGTGGTACGCCGCGCCAACCGGTCCGTGGCGGCAGGGCGGTGCAAGGGGTGGGCCGGCGGGCGTCTCGCCGACCCACCCCGCTTGTGACACCGGCCGGGCGGGACAGACCGGCAGCTTGCCAGTCGGTCAGACCGGCAGCTTGCCGGCGCCGGCGGTGAGTCGGGTGTAGATCGGGACGACTGCGGCGGGCAGCACCGGCCCGTGCCGCAACGTCGGGGTCCAGCCCGCGTCGTCGCCCAGGTCCGGGTCGTTCGCCGCGTTGTACGCGTCGAGCAGGCTGGCCGGGCGCAGCGGCCGGTGGCCCTGCCCGACCCAACTGCCCTGCTCGGTCAGTACGGTGCCGCCCCAGTCGTAGAGCAGGTCTGCGGTGTCGATCCCGGAGCCCAGCCGGAACGAGTTGTTCTCCAGGTACGGCGCGCCCTGCACGCCCACTCCGACGGCGTACTGGAAACCGTCGCCGGACAGGTCGTAGTGGTTGTTGTAGACGTCGACCTGTCCGAACCGGATCCGGGGCAGCCGTTGCAGGCTGCCGTCGAAGACGTTGTGGTGCAGGGTGACGTTGAGCCGGCCGACGTCCGGGCCGACGGTGTTCGACGAGCCGATCAGCATGACCTTGTCCCGGCCGTCGAACCGGTTGTACGACACCGTCACCAGGCTGGCGGTGTGGGTGATGTCGAGCGCCCCGTCGTGCACCTGCAGCGGCCGGCCGAAGTAGACCGGCTGGGCGCTGTCCGGGTTGTCGCCGTCGGTGAAGGTGTTGTGGTCGACCCAGACGTTTTCCGAGCGACGCACCGACATCAGGTCGAACTGGGAGTTCCAGTTGCCGGCGTCGCCGTCATCCGGCGACCAGGCGGGAAAGCAGTCGTACGCGTCGTCGAAGACGATGTTGCGGACGATGACGTTCCGCACGCTGTCCACCATCAGGGTCAGGTTCTCCAGCCGGGCTCCGCGCAGCCCGACGATGGTGGTGTTGGCTCCGACGTTGATCTGGGTGTACCGGGTCTGGTTGGTGACCGACCGTCGACGGGCGTCCTCCAGCGGGCCGCTCGGGTCGTTCTCGTATCCCCAGACGGCCGGGTCGTAGGTGACCAGGAACTCGTCGAAGTCGTATTCGGGGTCGGCGAGGTCGGCGCAGGTCAGTAGGTTGCCGTCCGGGCCTTCGAAGCCGTTGACCGTGCCCTTGACGTAGATGATCTTCGGGGTGTCGTTGTTCCGGTTGGTGGCGTTGTCGCCGCCGAGGGCGTCGATCAACTCGGCACGGCTGTCGACCACGTGGACGTTGTCGCGGCTGGCCGCCGACCCTCCGGTGGTGCCGGAACCGGCGGCCGCCCAGCCGTCGCCCGGCGGCAGCGCCTGGCGGCCCAGCGACCGGGCTGGCCAGGACAGCCGGTCGGAGTCGGTGTCCCGGCCGGCGGCGGCCGGTGCCGGCAGTACCGCCACGAGCGCGATTCCAGCAACAGCTGCAGTCAATCTCCTCAGTCGCATTACCACACTCCGCACACATTGTTCGGATTAGATCACGTAACACTCATGCAATCTTCCTGAACCCAAACGATAAATTTCATCATGAAATGTGTCAATGCAGATTGTTTGCAGATTGTTTGCAGCGCATTTGGGCGAGTCCTATTCACTCGACATCAATTTGCCGAGCGTACGGCTGATCTGTCCGACTTCGCGACACCGGCGGCAACCGCCGATTTGCAGTATGTTTTCCGCTGCCCCGGTCAGCGGCCCACCACCCCCTGCGCCAGCCGGGTCCGGTACGGCCGGACCGCCCACGGCACCTCCTGCTCGGAGAAGAGCGCCAGCTCGGCGGCGCCGCGCCGGACGACCGCGTTCACCCCCTCGATCGTCAGCACCCGGTCCGCACCCGCCACCCCGGTCGCGACCGTCCGGTCCGGACCGAGCAATCCCGGCTCCGGAGCGGCCTGCACCACCTCCAGCAGCGCGGTGAACGCCTCGGTCCGGGCCAGCGGGGCGATCAGCGGTACGCCGGCCGGGTCCCGCCGGTGTGCCAGCAGGTTCTCCAGCAGTCCGGTCCGCCCCGGCACCGGCCGCATCGCCGGCCCGCCGGGCAGCCGCAGCCGGTCCGTCGGATACTCCAGCACCGCTGTGCCGGCGGTGCCGTGCACCAGCACCTCACCGGGGATGAACTCCTCCCCGGCCAGGGTCACCGCGACCACGATCGCCAACCCCGAATCCAGGGTGATCCGCATCGACGCGGTGTCGTCCACCTCGATCGGACGGACCCGGTAGCGTTCCAGCTCGACCAGCACCGGCGGGCTGGGATCCACCGCCGCCGCCACCGCCAGGCACTGCATGGTGGCGTGCGCCAACGGGTTGGCCAGCGCGCCGTCCAACGACGGGCGGCCGTCGACGGTACGCCGCCCGGCCCACGGCGACCGCCGGTAGTAGGCGTCGTCGCGCTGCCAGGAGGCGACCGTCGAAATCCCGGTGACCGTACCGAGCCGACCGCCGGTTGCCGCTGCGGTCAGCTCGGCCAGCGCCGCCGACCCGAGCGCCTGGAAACCGACCTGGCAGACCCGGCCGTACTCGGCCAGCGCCGCAGCCAGCCGCCGGTGTTCGTCCAGCGACAGCACCGGCGGCTTCTCCAGCAGCAGGTCCGCGCCGGCGGCCAGCGCGTCCAGGGCGATCGGCAGATGGGTGTACGGCGGCGTGCAGATCACCACCACGTCCGGCCGGGTCTCCGCCAGCATCCGCCGGTGGTCGGTGCCGACCTGCACCCCGTCCGGGACCGGAGCGTCGGGGGCCGGCTCGACCGGCCGTACGTCGACCAGACCGACCAGGCGCAGTTCGCCGGCGGCGTGCAGCGGGGCGATCTGCCGCCGGTGCCACCGGCCGTGCCCGTTGGCACCGATCAGGGCCACCCGGGGCGCGGTGCTCGTCACGTCGGGAACCTCCACCTGTCGACGACCGCCGTCAGCCAGCCGCGCCGGTCAGCGCGCCGACCACCCCGTGCCGGTCCAGCGCGGTCAGCCAGGTCGTGATCATCTCGCGGACCTCCGGGTCGGCGGCCAGCTCCGGCGGAAACACCTCGGTGAGCCCGAGCAGCGCGGCCACCACGCCCGCCGGGGTGCCGCCGGAGTCGGCCAGCGCCGCCCGGATCTGCCCGGCGAGCGGGTCGTCCAACGGCAGCTCGGTCCCGTCGTCGGCCCGCCCCTGCGCGAACCGCATCCAGGCGGCGACCACCAGCGCCGACCAGTACGGCCGGTCGCCGGCCGCCCGCCGGTCGGCGATGGTGTGCAGCACCCGCTGCGGCAGCTTCTGCGAGCCGTCCATCGCCACCTGGATGGTGCGGTGCCGGATCGCCGGGTTGGCGAACCGCTCCAGCACCGACTCGCCGTACTCGACGACCGACACCCCGTCCGGCGGGGTGAAGCTGGTCGCGACGTCCTCGGCGATCATCCGGCGCAGTACGGCGGGCAGGCCGGGGACGCCGGCCAGCGCCTCGGCGATGGTGTCGTGCCCGGCCAGCGCCCCGAGGTAGGCGATGGCCGAGTGCACCCCGTTGAGCCCGCGCAGTTTGAGCCGCTCCCACGGGCCGGCGTCACCGGTCAGCACCGCCCCGGCGGTTTGCCAGGCCGGCCGGCCACCGGGGAAGTCGTCCTCGATCACCCACTGTGTGTACGGTTCCCCGGCGATCGCCGCCAGGTCGGTGACGCCGAGCGCGGCCCGGGCGGTGGCCAGGGTCTGCGCGGTGGCGGCCGGCACGATCCGGTCGACCATGGTGCCGGGGAAGGTGACATTGGCGGGCACCCAGTCGGCGGTCGCGTCGGGCACCTTCGCGTACGCCAGGGCCTCGGTGACCAGGCCGCGTAGCCGGCGTCCGTTCGACGGCAGGTTGTCGCAGCTGACCAGGGCCAGCGGGCCGGCGTCGGCGGCGGCGCGGGCGACCAGCCCGCGTAGCAGCAGGCCCGGCACGGTCGTCGGCGCCCGGTCGGTGGTCAGGTCGGCGGCGACCGCCTCGTCCGGCCGCAGCCGGCCGGTCACCGGGTCCAGCTGGTACGCCTTCTCCGTCACGGTCAGCGTGACCACCCGGATCGCCGGGTCGGCCAGCAGGGCCACGACCGCCGCCGGGTCGCTGGCGGCGTGCCGGATCCCGGTGAGGGCGCCGACCACCCGGGTCCGCGCCGCGGCGGCGGACAGCGTGGTGACGCTGAACAGGCAGTCCTGGTCGGTGAGCCGCCGCACCACGTCGATGTTGCGCGGCGCGACGCCGACGATGCCCCAGTCACCGCCGGCGGTGGCGACCGCCTGCTCGGTGTAGACCGCCTGGTGGGCCCGGTGGAACGCACCGAGTCCGAGGTGGACGATACCGGCGGCGACGTCGCCGGGGCGGACCAGCGGTCGGCTGTCCGCCGGCACCCGGTCGAGGGTGCCCAGCCCGAGCAGCGCGGCGTCGCCGCCGAGGCCCACCGACGCCGCCGGGTCGCCGTTCACCGCCATACCGGGCCGTCCGGGAAGGAGAACTCGGCGATCGACTCAGGCTTCATGGTGGCGCTGTAGCCGGGCTGGTCGGGCACCAGGTAGCGGCCGCTCCGGGTACGGACCGGGTCGACGAAGTGTTCGTGCAGGTGGTCGACGTACTCGACCATCCGACCGTCCAGCGAGGTGCCGACCCGCAGGTAGTCGAAGATCGCCAGGTGCTGCACGTACTCGCAGAGACCGACGCCGCCGGCGTGCGGGCAGATCGGTACGCCGAACTTGGCGGCCATCAGGATCACCGACAACACCTCGTTGACCCCGGCGATGCGGCACGCGTCGATCTGGCAGACCCGGATCGCCTCGGCCTGCATCAGCTGCTTGAAGATCACCCGGTTGGCGGCGACCTCGCCGGTGGCGACCCGGCAGCGCCCGTCGGACAGTTCGGTGACGGCGGCGGCGATCCGGGCATGGCCGAGCACGTCGTCGGCGTGCGTCGGCTCCTCGATCCAGTACGGGTCGACCTCGACCAGCCGGCCCATGTTGGCGATCGCCTCGTCGACGTCCCACACCTGGTTGGCGTCCATCATCAGCAGCGCGTCCGGGCCGATCTCGGCGCGGATGATCCGGGCCCGGCGTACGTCGTCGTCGATCGGGCCGCCGACCTTCATCTTCATCGCCCGCCAGCCGTCGGCGTACGCCGCCCGGGTCAACGCCCGGACCTTGTCGTCGGGGTAGCCGAGCCAGCCGACCGAGGTGGTGTACGACGGGAAGCCGTCGCGCTGCAGCTCGGCGAGCCGGTCGGCCTGACCGGTCAGCCCTTTGTCCAGGATGGCGGCGGCCTCGTCCGGCGTGATCGCGTCGCTGATGTGGTGGAAGTCGATGTTGGCGACGAGTTCGTCGGTCGGCATCTCGGCGAGCAGCCGCCACAGCGGCTTGCCCGCCAGTTTGGCCCGCAGGTCCCAGACGGCGTTGACCAGCGCACCGGACGCCATGTGGATGACGCCCTTCTCCGGGCCGAGCCAGCGCAGCTGCACGTCGGCGGTGAGTGACCGCCAGAAGGCGACCGGTTCGGCGACGATGCCGGCGACGGTCCGGCCGGTGACGTGGTGGGCCAACGCGCGTACCGCCGCGCAGGTGATCTCGTTGCCGCGGCCGTTGGTGAAGGTGAAGCCGGCGCCGAAGACCCCGTCCGGCGAGTCGGTGCGCAACTCGACGTAGGTGGCCGAGTAGTCGCCCCGGTTGATCGCGTCCGAGCCGTCGCCGGCGGCGGCGGTCGGGAACCGGACGTCGTGCACGTCGACGCCGGTGATGGTGACACTCATCGCAGCTTCTCCCCGATCTTGAAGACCCGCTTGGGCAGCCGGTACGCCAGGTCGACGATGGTCTCGGCGGCCTCGTCGAGGCCGAGCCGGTGCTCGGCGACGAGCCGGGCGAGGAAGCCGGCGTCGATCCGGCGGGCCACGTCGTGGCGGGCCGGGATGGAGCAGAACGCCCGGGTGTCGTCGACGAAGCCGGCGGTGTTGTAGAAGCCGGCGGTCTCGGTGACCGCCTCCCGGAACCGGCGCAGCACTTCCGGGGAGTCCAGGAACCACCAGGGCGCGCCCAGGTAGAGGGCGGCGTACCCGCCGGCGAGCGGGGCCAGCTCCCGGGTGAAGGTGTACTCGTCGAGGGTGTAGACGACGATCCGCAGCCGCGGGTCGTTGCCGTACGCGTCAAGCAGCGCGGTCAGCGCGTGCAGGTACTCGGTGGCCTGCGGGATGTCGCCGCCGACGTCGCGGCCGTGGGTGGCGTACAGCCACTTGTTGTGGTTGCGCACCGAGCCGGGGTGCAGCTGCATCACCAGGCCGTCCTCGATGGACATCCGGGCGAACTCGACCAGCATGTGCGCCCGGAACGCCTCGGCGTCGGCGGCCGTCGCCGCGCCGCGCAGCCCTCGGTCGTACAGCTCGGCGGCCTCCCGCTGGTCCAGCCGCAGGGTGAGCGCGGTCGGGTGGCCGTGGTCGGAGCTGGTCGCCCCAGCGGCGACGAACGCCTGCCGGCGGGCCCGCAGCGCGTCGAGGTAGCCGGCGTACGTGCCGGTGTCGGAGCCGGTGATCGCGCCGAGCGCGGCGACGTTGTCGGACCAGCCGTCAAACTCGAAGTCGACGACGTTGTCCGGCCGGAACGTGGTGATCACCCGCCCGCCGGGGCCGCCCCAGCCGTCCGCGGCCAGCTTGGCGTGCCGGCCGAGGTCGTCCAGGGGTGACTCGGTGGTGGCCAGCACCTCGATGTTGAAGCGCTCGAACAGCGCCCGGGGCCGGTACGCCGGTTCGGCCAACCGTGCCGCGATGGTGTCGTAGACCTCGTCGGCGGTGTCCGGGCCGAGGACGGCGTCCACCCCGAACACCTCGGCGAAGGTCTTCTCCAGCCACAGTCGCGATGGGGTGCCCCGGAACAGGTGCCAGTTGGCGGCCAGCCGACGCCAGATGGCCCGCCCGTCGGCCTCGGTGGCGTAGTCGCCGTCGCCGGCCGGCGGCCGGGCCCGGACCCCGGGTCGGGTCGGTACGCCGAGTTCGCCGGGTGGGATGCCCTGGCTGAGCAGCATCCGGGTGACGTAGTGGTCCGGTACGACGAGCAGCCGCGCCGGGTCCGGGAACGGCTCGTCGTCGGCCAGCAGCGCCGGGTCGACGTGGCCGTGCGGCGAGATGACCGGCAGGTCCCGGGCGTGCGCGTACAGCTCGCGGGCGATGGCGCGCTGGGTGGGTTCGGCCGGGAACAGCTGGTCGGCCAGCGGGCCGGCGTTCGCGGATGCCGGATCGGGTTGAGAGGACACGGAAGCAGGCTCCTCGCGGGTACGGGGGTCGGGTGGTTGCCGGTCAGTCGACGGTGAGCAGGTCGGCCACCCGGACCGGCTGGCCGGTCTCGAAGGACCGGTTGGCGGCCAGCCCGGTGAGCAGCGCGAGCGCACCGTCGCGGGCGGTGGCGGCCCGGCCCATCGGGTCGGTCTCGCCGCCGAACAGCACGGCGGTCATCTTGGCGTCCGCGCCGCCGTGCCCGGACCGGGTGTAGCCGGCGACGGGCACCTGCCGGGGCTGCTCCCAGAACGGCCGGACGGTGATCTTGGCCCAGCCCTCCTCGACCGCGGCCTGGACGCCGTGCAGCGCGGCGCCCTTGAGTTCGCCGGCGGCGTACGGGCTGACGAAGTCGCTTTCCACCACCTCCAGCTCGAGCCGACCCCTGCTGCCATTGAACATCACCCGGTAGCCCTCCCAGGGGGCGTACGCGGTGAGGTGGTACGTCATCGTGGCCCCGGTGGAGTAGCTGGCCAGCACCGACATGTCGTCCTCGATGGTCACGCCGGGGGCGAAGACGTTCTGGTCACGGTGGTAGCCGTCCTCGGCCTCGGCCTCCAGATAGAGTGCGCGCAGCCGGGGGTGGGCGGCCAACTGCAGGGCGAACGGGTCGCCGGCGGCGGCGACCTCGCCGTGTGCCCGGTCGTAGTCGCGGGCGTAGCCGTGGCGGCGGCCGGGCTCGCCGTAGAAGAACAGCCGGCCGGCCGCGTAGACCTGCACCGGGACCGCGTTCAGCCACCAGTTGACCAGGTCGAAGTGGTGGCTGGCCTTGTGCACCATCAGGCCGCCGGAGATGGCCTTGTCGCGGTGCCAGCGGCGGAAGTAGTCGGCACCATGGCGCACGTCGAGCAGCCACTCGAAGTGCACCGAGCCGATCTCGCCGATCTCGCCGTCGGCGAGCACCTGGCGGACCCGTTCGTGCAGCGGGTTGTACCGGTAGTTGAAGGCGACCCGTACGGTGCGCCCGGTCCGTGCCACCGCGTCGAGGATCCGCTGGCAGCGGGGCACATCCACGGTCATCGGCTTCTCGGTGATCACGTCGCAGCCGGCGTCCAGGGCGGCGACGATGTACTCGTCGTGCACCCGGTCTACGGTGGTGACCAGAACGACGTCCACCCGTTCCTTGCTCAGCATGGTCACGAACTCGCTGGCCGGGTAGGTGGGCACTGCGTCGCGACCGAGCTCCTCCAGCCAGGCGTTGTGCGCGTCCATCCGGGCCTGGTTGCTGTCGGCGAAGGCGACGAGTTCGGTGCTGTACCGGTAGTCGAGGACCAGGGACCGGACGAACATCTCGGCGCGGGCGCCGGTGCCGACGAGCGCGTAGCGCAGCCGCCGATTGGGTTCTGGGGACATCCTGCTCCGCCTCCGGGTTTGCTGCAAAGGTTTGCAGCAAAAGCTGCCATGAGACGGACACCTTCGTCAATGCCCGGGAACCATTTCGCCCGGTTTAAGGGGTTACGCGAGGTTTAGAACACCTGACATGACCACGGCCGCAACAAATCTGCAATCGAAGACCGTTGACACCTGAGCAACCGTTTGCATTAATTGGCGAACCAACGTGACCCCAGCCACACCGGTCGCCGCCCCCTACCGGACGGCGACCACATCGATGAAGGACGACGCGTGCCAGCCACCATTCGAGACGTCGCACGGGCCTGCGGAGTGCACATCTCCACCGTGTCCCGTACGTTCTCGGCACCGCACCTGGTCAACCCGGAGACCCGCAGCCGGGTGCTGGCCTGCGCGGAGCATCTCGGCTACCGCCCCAACCGGGCGGCCCGCGCGCTGATCACCGGCCGGACCCACAACATCGGGCTGATCGTCGCCGACATCGCCAACCCGTTCTTCCCGCCCCTGATCAAGGCGGCGGAAAGCCAGGCCCGGCACCGCGATTACCACATCTTCGTCACCGACACGAACGAAGACCCGGCGGTCGAGGAGGAGTTGGTCCACGCCCTCGCCAAGCAGGTCGACGGAGTGCTGCTGTGCAGCCCTCGGATGAGCAACAGCCTGATCGAGCAGCTCAGCCGGGACGTACCGCTGGTGGTGATCAACCGGCAGGTGACCGGCCTGCCGAACGTGGTGATCGACGTCGGCCAGGGTGCCCGGCTCGCCGTCGAGCACCTGATCGGCCTCGGCCACCGGCGGATCGCGCTGCTCGGCGGCCCGCGCGGATCGTGGACCAACCGGGAGATCCGGCGGACCGCCACCTCGGCGGCCCGCTCGGCGGACGTCACGTTGACCGTGATCGGCCCCAACCCGCCCACCGAGGGCGGCGGCATCGCCGCGGCGGAACAGGTCCGCCGGGCAGAGGTGACCGCCGTGCTCGCCTACAACGATCTGATGGCGATCGGCCTGATCGAAGGGCTCGACGCACACGGGGTCGCGGTGCCCCGGGACATCAGCGTGGTCGGCATCGACGACATCGCGCTGAGCCGGCTCACCCGACCCAAATTGACGACGGTGGCCACACCGAACGCGGCCGCCGGTCGGGCGGCCGTCGACATGCTTCTCCAGCATGGCGACGACCGTCGCACCACCGCCCAGGTAACGCTGCAGACCGAGTTGGTCATCCGCGACTCGACGGGCCCGGGGCCGCACCGCCATGCGGACCCGGGCGACGCGGCTGCCGCCGCGCCGGCCGATGTCGCCTCCTAACCCCAAGGAGTGAGCGCAATGCACCCCGCAACATCACCGACGGCGAACACGCCTGCCACGCGTGCTCACCGTACCCCCTTCGGCCGGCGCCGCCTGCTGCGCGGCATCGCCGCCACCGCCGTCGTGCCGCTGGTCCTCGGCGCCGCCGCCTGCGGCGACGACGCGTCGAGCGACCCGGACGCGCCGGTCACCATCGAGTTCTTCTGGTGGGGCGGCGAGTCCCGCGCCGAACTCACCGAGCAGGCCCTCGACCTGTACGAGGAGAAGAACCCGAACGTCACCATCAACCCGACCTGGCAGGCGTTCACCGGCTACTACGACAAGCTGGCCACCATCTCGGCCGGCGGCAACGCCCCGGACATCTTCCAGATCGACGACAACGGCCTGGCCGAGTACGCCGGCCGCAACGTCACCCTGGATCTCACCCCGTTCGTCGAATCCGGCGACATCGACCTGAGCAACCACCCGGAGAGCCTGACCCAGTACGGGCAGATCGACGGCAAGCAGGTCGCGGTCGCCGCCGGCGAGAACACCCCGGCCCTGGTCTACGACAGGACGAAGATCACCGAGCTCGGCCTGCCGGTGCCGGAGACCGGCTGGACGTACGACGAGTTCATCACCTGGGGCACCCAGGTGACCGAGGCGGCCGACGGCGACTACTGGGGCGC
Organism: Micromonospora sp. LOL_021; assembly: GCF_048060215.1. Classification (NCBI taxonomy): domain Bacteria; kingdom Bacillati; phylum Actinomycetota; class Actinomycetes; order Micromonosporales; family Micromonosporaceae; genus Micromonospora; species Micromonospora sp. LOL_021. The sequence continues at coordinate 81,446 of NZ_JBHMIN010000023.1, forward strand.
GATGGACCCCAGCGCCGACTACAAGGCACTCTGGCTGTGGCTTCGTTCGCAGGGCAAGGAGTTCTACGACGGACCGCAGCTCGCCTTCACCGAGGCCGACCTGGCCGAGTGGTTCCAGTTCTGGCTGGACGCGCGGGAGGCTGGCGCCACCCCGCCGGCCGACGTGGTGCACGAGGCGGTCGGCGGCGGCGTCTCCGACCAACTGGTGGTGACCGGCAAGGGCGCCACCTCGTTCATGTGGTCCAACCAGCTCTCTGAGCTGGGCAAGTCGACCGAGAGCGAACTCGGCATGGTGGCCTACCCCGGTGACCCGAAGGGCCAGTGGGCGCGGGCGTCGCTGTACTGGGCCGGCTCGCGCTCCACCGAGCACCCGGAGATCGTCGCCGACGTCATCAACTTCCTGGCCAACGACCCGGAGGCAGCGCAGATCCTCGGCGTCGACCGGGGCCTACCGTCTAACATCGACAATCGGGAGACGGTCCAGGCGGGTCTCGACGACCCGTACATGACCGCCACGGTCGAGTTCGAGAACGCGCTGATCCCGCAGATGGGTCCGGCGCCGGCTCCACCGCCGCAGGGTCACGGGCCACTGCGATCCACCCTGACCACGGTCGCCGAGAGCGTCACCTACGGCCAGGCCAGCCCGGCCGACGCCGCCGCCGAGTTCTTCCGACAGGCCGAAGCCACCCTCGAGTAGTCCGGGCCGGACGTTGCGCGGTCGTGGTGCCCACGGTGGACTCCTCCGTGGGTGCCACGACCCATGACACCCAGAAAGGACCCCGATCGTGGCCATGACCACGAAACCCGCTCCGGCCACGACCAGCACCACTGCCCCGGCGAGCCCGAACCGGCGGCGGGGCAGCGCCAAGGGCGGCAGCCGGCGGCACGGCGAAGGGCTTGCCGGGTACGTCTTCCTCTCCCCGTGGCTGCTGGGGCTGATGGCGATCACCGCCTTCCCCATGCTGTTCTCGCTCTACCTCAGCTTCACCAACTACGACATCCTGTCGTCCTGGGAGTTCGTCGAGTGGGTCGGCTTCGAGAACTACTGGGACCTGTTCGTCAACGACCAGACGTTCCGCCACTCGGTGCAGGTCACGCTGATCTTCGCGTTCGTCGCCGTACCGCTGAAGTTGGCCGCCGCCCTCGGCGTCGCACTGCTGCTCAACCGCGAGTCCCGCGGGGTGGGGCTGTTCCGCAGCCTGTTCTACCTGCCGTCGCTGCTCGGCGGCAGCGTCGCGCTGGCGCTGATCTGGCGGGCGATGTTCAGCGGCGACGGCGCGTTCAACGACTTCCTCGGGCTGTTCGGCATCACCGGGCAGCCGTGGGTCAACGACCCGGACTGGGCGTTGGAGACCCTGATGGTGCTGGCCATCTGGCAGTTCGGCGCCCCGATGGTGATCTTCCTGGCCGGGCTCAAGCAGGTGCCGACCGAGTTGTACGAGGCGGCCTCGGTCGACGGTGCCGGCAAGATCCGGCAGTTCTTCAACGTGACCCTGCCGATGCTCTCCCCGGTGATCTTCTTCAACCTGGTGCTGGAGACGATCAACGGCTTCCAGGGCTTCACCGCCGCGTTCGTGATCAGCAACGGCACCGGCGGCCCGGTCGACTCGACCATGCTCTACACGCTTTACCTCTACACCAAGGGCTTCACCGAGTTCCAGATGGGATACGCGTCCGCGCTGGCCTGGGTCTTCCTGATCGCGATCGGCCTGATCACGGTGCTGTTCTTCAGCACCGGCCGGTTCTGGGTGCACTACTCGGACGGAGACAACGACTGATGGCTACCGAAGCTGCTCCGATGTCCACAGCGGACGGCAGCGGCAGCGCCGCGCGCCGCCGGGCCGCCGGCGGCACCGCCCGGGGTGTCGCCCGGGTGGCGGTGCTGGTCGCCATCCTGGTCGTGGTCCTCTACCCGCTGATCTGGGTGCTGGGCTCGTCGCTGAAGTCACCGACCGAGGTGGCCAGCAACCTGTCGGTGATCCCGCAGGACCCGACCTGGGCGAACTACCCGGACGGCTGGAACTACCTGAGCAACATCTCGTTCGGCCGGTTCTTCTGGAACAGCACGGTGATCTCGGTGGCCACCGTCGTCGCCAACGCGATCTCCTGCCTGCTGGCCGCGTACGCCTTCGCCCGGCTGCGGTTCCGGGCCCGCAAGCTCTGGTTCGCCATCATGATCGGTACGCTGCTGCTACCCAGCCACGTGCTGATCGTGCCGCAGTACATCATGTTCAACTCGTTCGGCTGGATCGACACCCCGCTGCCGTTGATCGTGCCAAAGCTGCTGGCCACCGAGGCGTTCTTCGTCTTCCTGATGGTGCAGTTCATGCGCGGCATCCCCCGGGAGCTGGACGACGCGGCCAAGATCGACGGATGTTCGCCGTTCGGGGTCTTCCGGTACGTGATCGTGCCACTGGCCCGGCCGGCGCTGGTCACCACGGCGATCTTCTCGTTCATCTGGACCTGGAACGATTTCCTCACCCAGCTGATCTACCTGCCGAGCGTGGAGAGCTACACGGTGCCGATCGGGCTGCGGCTGTTCATCGACTCCACCGGGCAGACCTCGCTCGGCCCGATGTTCGCCATGTCGGTACTGTCGCTGCTGCCGGTCTTCCTCTTCTTCCTGGCGTTCCAGAAGATGCTGGTACAGGGCATCAACACCAGCGGCCTCAAGGGGTGACATCGATGGCTCCCGCGGACTGGCCGGACAACCCGGCACCGGCCCGCGCCGACTGGCGCGACACGCTGCGGGCCGCCACCGACCTGGCGCTGCTCGGCATCGTCACCGCGCTCGCGTCGGCGGCCGTACTGACCGCCGGCGCGGCGCTGGCCACCGCCAGCGCGGCGATCCACCGGTGGACGGTCGACGGCCACTGGCCGGGTCTGCGGGACCTGGCCGGCCGCTTCTGGCGCGGGCTGGCACCCGGGGCCGTCGCCACCGTGGTCGCCGTGGTCGGCACGCTGCTGCTCGGCGGCAACGCTGTGCTGATCTCGGCTGAGGTGGTGCCCGGCGGCACGGCGATGGTGGTCGGCACCGTGCTGCTGGCCGCGCTGGTGGCCGGCTTCGCCGGCCTCGTCGTGGTCGAGATCGGCCGGGGCGCCGGTGGCTGGCGGGCGGCGGTGCGGGCCAGCTGGCGGATCGCCGAACGGCGACCGCTGGCGGTGCCGGCCGCCGCCGGGGTGGTCGGTCTCGCCGCCGTACTGACCGTGCTGGTCATGCCGATCCTCGCGCCGATCCTGCTCGGCTACACCCTGTTCGCCCTGCACGCCGTGCTACGCCGGTTCAACCGGCGATGAACCGGTGCGTGACGAAACCGTCGGCCGTCGGGCAGAAGACCACCGCACGGTCCCACGAGCAGGCCACGGTACGTACGCCCTGCAGTACGCCGAGTTCGAGCCGGTCGGCCGGTGCGGCAGCCGGTACGCCGGCGACGCTGGCGTCCTCCGGGTAGCTGCCCGGGTCGTCCAGGAACCACAGCAGGTTCGCCCGGTCGATCCGGACCGCCACCCCGTCACGACGCAGCAGTTCCTCGCCGTCGGAGTCGAGCAGCAGCGACAGGTAGGGAGTCGTCGTACGGCGTAGCAGGATCTGGTCGCCGACCGGCACGACCACCTCGAAGTCGGCGGCCGGCACCCGCCACTGCACGCCGTCCTCGGCCGGGTCGATCACCACGAGTTCGTTGGTGTCGGCGCCGAAGCCGGTCGATTCCAGCAGGCAGATCCGGGTGCCGCCGCACGGGGTGAGGCTCTGCAGCCGCCGCTGGTCGTCGGCCGGGGTGTAGAGGTTGACCGACTCGCCGGTCGTCGACAGGTCGTACGACGCCAGCCGGTACCCGCTGCTGTCCGACGGCGCGATCACCAACCGGCCCGCGTAGACCAGCGCCGGGTCGGTCGGCGCGGCCACGTTCGACCGGTCGCCGAGCAGTTCGCCGGAGCCCGCGTCGAACACCCGGGCGTGCCGGGTCGAGGTGAGCTGCACGATCCGTCGGTCGTCGGCCAGGTCGGGCGTAGTGGGGGCGCCGTCGAAGCCGGCCGGGCCGGTCAGGTCGGCGGCGCTCACCGCCGGGTACACCGCGGTGTCGGTGGCGTCGTACTGGTCGGCCGGGTTGTCGTGCGCCCAGCGTTCGGTGCCGTCCCGCAGGTCCAGCCCGACCAGCCGGGCACCATCCACGTCGGACCAGACGAGGATGTCGTCGAAGACGAACAACTGGTCCTTGCCGAGGATCTCGAAATCCCACAGCTGCCGGCCGTCGGTCGGGTCGAGCACCGCGACCGGCCGGGTGGCGCTGCTGTAGGCGTCGGCGACGGCGATCACCGCGTCCGGGGTGGCCCGCAGGCCGAACCACCGGTCGGCGCGCACGGTCGTCGCCTCGTCCCACCGCTCGTCGCCGGTCGCCGGGTCGACGGCGACGACGCCGAGCCGGCCGTCGTCGCGGACGTAGCCGCCGTACGCCCGGCCGTCGACCAGTTGGGTGAAGTCGGCGTCCGCGTCCTCGGGCACCGTGATCGCCTTGCCCACCTGGCTGAACGCCCGGAACTCGATCGGCCGGGCCGGATCCCGCAGCAGGTAGACGACGCTGGCGACGGTCACCGCGACCACGGCCAGGGCGGCGCCGCCGACCAGCCACGGCAGCCGACGCCGCCGCGCCGGGCCGGACGGTGCGGGTGAGACCGGGGATGGTGCGGCTGCAACCGGCGGTACGGGTGACGCGACGGCGGACGGCGCGGCCGGAACGGATGCCGACGCAGGTAGGTCGGCCAGCGCGCCTTCGGCGACCGGCAGTTCCGGCTGCTCCAGCACGGTCGGTGCGATCCCCAGCTCGCTGTGCAGCATCCGGGCCGCCAGCGGCACTCGCGACGAGCCGCCGACCAGGAACAGTCCGGCAAGCTGGTCGACCCCGAGCCCGCAGGCCGCGATCACCCGGGCCGTCTCCCGTACGCCACGGCCGATCAGCGGGCCGGCGACCTGCTCCAACTCGTCACGGGTCAGGTGCACCGCCTGGTCCACGCCGGGCACGGCGACCGGCGCCGACGACGCCCGGGACAGCATCTCCTTCGCCCCGCGTACGTCGTCCCAGAACTGCCGGCGGTTGCGCCACTGTGCCGGGGTGGCCGGCGCGACCAGCTGCTGCCGTACCTGCGGGTCGAGCACTGTACTGAGGTGCTCGACCAGCGCCGCGTCCAGGTCGAGACCACCGAGTTCGGTGAGGCCGCCGGAGCCGATCACCGCGAACCGGGCCCGCCGGTGCGGGTCGACACCGTCGTTGCGTACCACGGCGACGTCGAGGGTGCCGCCGCCGAAGTCGAACACGGCGAGGGCCTGCCCGACCGGCACCGGTCGGCGCAGCACGTCGGCGAAGTAGCGGGCCGCCGCGACCGGCTCCGGCACCAGCCGGGTCCCGGGCGCGCCGGACCCGACCGGCGGCGGGCCGGAGGTGGTCGGCCCGCCGGAGGTCACCGGCGGCCAGCCGGCCCGGGCCACCGCGTGCGCCAGCACCTCCCGGCGACGGGCACCCCAGCCGGCCGGGTAGGTCAGCGCCGCCGGCGGCAGGAAGCCGACCGCCTCCACCGCCGACCGGGCCACCGCCGCGAGCACCGCGGCCAGCAGGTCAGCGGTGGGCACGTCATGGTCGCCGAGCAGCACCGTCGGCTCGTCGACCCGGCGTTTCGGGTTCGGCTCGAACCGGGCCGGGTCGGCCTGGGCGAGCCGCTGAGCGTCCCGGCCGACGTACAGCCGGTCGCCGAGGAACACCCCGGACGGCAGGACCGGCACGCCGTCGAAGAGCAGCGGTCGGGTCCGCCCGTCCGGCCAGCGCAGCACCGCGACCGTGTTGGAGGTGCCCAGGTCGACGCCGAGGGCGAAGCCCTCGTCCTGCCCTGTCATCAGCTGTTCCTCCGCCGCACCCCGAACCCGCCCGACACCGACCCCGGGCATGCTACGGGTGGCTGACCCGCTGATCAGCGATCGGCCGGTCAGCCGACCAGGCGGCGGCGGGCGACCTCGGCGAGGGTCACCGCGGCGGCCACGCTGGCGTTGAGCGACTCGACGTCGGAGTGCATCGGGATGCGTACCCGCAGATCGCAGGTCTCGCCGACGAGCCGGGACAGCCCGCGACCCTCGGAACCGACCACCACGACCAGCGGGCCCACCGCAGCCTCCAGGTCATACAGGTCGGTCTCGCCGTCGGCGTCCAGGCCGACCACGACGAACCCCTCGGCCTGGCACTTCTTCACCGCCCGGGTCATGTTGACCACCTGGCTGACCGGGGTCCGGGCGGCCGCACCGGCGCTGGTCCGCCACGCGGTGGCGGTCATCCCGGCGGCCCGCCGCTCCGGCACGAACACGCCGTGCGCGCCGAACGCGGCCGCCGAGCGCACCACCGCCCCGAGGTTGCGCGGATCGGTCACCCCGTCCAGCGCGACCAGCAGCGGCTCCGGCTGCTCGGCGGCGGCGGCCAGCAGGTCCTCGAACGGCTCGTACGCGTACGCCGGCACCTGCAGCCCGACGCCCTGGTGCAGCACGCCGCCGGTCATCCGGTCCAGCTCGGCCCGAGTGATCTCCAGGATCGCGATGCCCCGGTCACCGGCGGTCCGTACCAGCTCGGTGACCCGGTCGTCGACGTCGATACCCTGGGCGACGTAGAGCGCGGTGGCCGGCACATCGGCCCGCAGCGCCTCGACCACCGGGTTGCGGCCGACCAGCAGCTCCGGGGCGTCCTTCGGCGGGTGCGCCTTACGGCCCGGGGAGACCCGCGGCCCGGACCGGGCACCGCCGCGGGCCAACCGGCCGGTGGCCGGGCCGCCCCGGCTGCGGCCACCGCCGCCCCAGGTGGTGTCCTTCGTCCCAGGTACGCCGATCTTCGGCGCGCGCCCCTCGGCGGCCGCCGCCCGGCGTTCCTTCTCCTGCTTCCAGGCGGTCTTGTTCGGCAGCTTCTCGGTGCCGGAGTAGCCCTTGTGCCACGGCCGTTCGTCGGCCGGCAGGGTGCGCCCCTTGCCGGCCAGGCCGGACCGGTTCTTGCCGCCGGAGCCCTGAGTGGTGCCCTTCTTGGGGGTGACCCGCCGGCCACGTCGTTGCGAGTTGCCGGGCATCAGGTCTGCTCTCCAATGGTCCAACGGGGGCCGTGCGGGGTGTCCTCGACCGTGACGCCGGCCTGCTTGAGCTGGTCACGCACCGCGTCGGCGGCGGCCCAGTCGCGGCGGGCGCGGGCCTGCGCCCGCTGGTCGAGGGCGAGGGCGATCAGCGCGTCGACCGCGCCACGCAGCTCGTCGCGCGGGGCGGCGTCGCCCCACGACGGGTCGAGCGGATCGAGGCCGAGCACGACGAGCATGGCGCGGACCCGGCCCAGGCTGGCCCGGACCGCGTCATCATCACCGCCGGCCAGCAGGTTGTTGCCGTCGCGGATCTCGTCGTGCAGCACGGCGAACGCGGCCGACGTGTTCAGGTCGTCATCCATCGCAGCGGCGAACCCCGCCGGCATGCCGGTGGCGGCGACCGCGCCGACCTGCTCCGCCGCCCGCCGGACGAAACCCTCGATCCGCCGGTACGCGGTGGCGCTCTCCCGCAGGACGTCGTCGGAGTAGTCGATGCGGGACCGGTAGTGCGCCGCAGTCAGGTAGTAGCGCAGCTCGACCGGACGCACCCCGAGCCGGGCGACGTGATCGAGGTCGATGACGTTGCCCAGTGACTTGCTCATCTTCGCCGCGCCCAGGTTCAACAGCCCGTGGTGCACCCAGTAGCGGGCGAACGGCAACCCGGCCGCCTTGGACTGGGCGACCTCGTTCTCGTGGTGCGGGAAGGTCAGATCCAGCCCGCCGCCGTGGATGTCGAACTCGGGGCCGAGGTAACGCCAGCACATCGCCGAGCACTCGATGTGCCAGCCGGGCCGGCCCGGACCCCACGGCGAGCGCCAGGCCGCGTCGGCGGGCTCCCCCGGCTTGACGCCCTTCCAGAGTGCGAAGTCACGCGGGTCGCGTTTGGCCCGATCGGCACCGTCGCCGGCCGGCTGCATCGCGTCGGGGCGCTGCCCGGACAGCGCGCCGTAGTCGGCGTACGAGGCGACGTCGAAGTAGACGTCGCCGCTGCCGTCACCGGCCGGGTAGGCGTGGCCGCGCTCGATCAGCCGCTCGATCAGCTGGTGCATCTCCGGGATGTGCCCGGTGGCGCGCGGCTCGTACGTCGGCGGCAGCACGTTCAGGCTGCGGTACGCGGCGGCCAGCAACAGTTCGTTGGCGTACGCGATCGACCAGAACGGCTGACCCGCGGCGGCCGCCTTGTCCAGCACCTTGTCGTCGACGTCGGTGATGTTGCGGATGAAGGTGACCCGCAGCCCCTGGTGGGCCAGCCAGCGGCGGAGCACGTCGTAGTTGACGCCGGAGCGAAGGTGACCGATGTGCGGGGCGGACTGGACGGTGACGCCACACAGGTAGACGCTGACCTCGCCGGACTGGCGGGGCACGAAGTCCCGCACGGACCGGGTCGCGGTGTCGTACAAGCGGAGCGTCACGCTACGAGGGTACCGACTGGCACCCGTCCGTACTCTGTCGGTGTGCACGCGCGAGGGGCGGAGACGGCGCAGACCCTGGATCGGGGGCTGCGCCTGCTGGGCCTGGTCGCCGAGGCGACCGGCGGGATCACCGTCACCGAGGCCGCCGGCCAGCTCGGCATCGGACGGGCCGCCGTCTACCGGCTGGCCACCACCCTGGCCGCGCACGGCATGCTGCGCCGCGACACCGCCGGCCGGTTGCGGCTCGGTGCCGGGCTGCTGCAACTGGCCCGGCGGGCACAGCCGCTGCTGGCCGACGCCGCGCTGCCGGCACTGCGCCGGCTCGCCGAGTCCTCCGGTGCCACCGCCCACCTGACCGTCGCCGACGGCGTGGAGGCGGTGGCGCTGACCGTCGTCGAGCCGAGCTGGACGGCGTTCCACGTGGCGTACCGGGCCGGGTCGCGGCACCCGGTCGGTCGCGGCGCCGCCGGCCGCGCGATCCTGGCCGGCCGCGACGGTACGCCGGGACCGGTGACCAGCAGCGGCGAGTTGCAGCCCGGCGCGTACGGGGTCGCCGCCCCGGTGCTCGGCGTGCCCGGTCTTGAGGCCAGCGTCGGGGTGGTGACGATGGGCACCCTGGACATGCCGGCGATCGGCGCGCAGGTGCAGGCGACCGCCGAGGCGGTGTCCCAGCTGCTCGCCAGCGAGCTGTGACCGCTTCCTCCGAGGATGCGCGGGCCGTTCAGAACAGGTCGGCGAGGGCGTCGGGCAGCTGCGCCAGACTGGTGATCTGCGCGTCCGGACGCACCTCGGGCGGGCAGGACTCGCCGCGCCGGTTCAGCCAGACGGCCCGCAGCCCGGCCGCCTGAGGGCCGACCACGTCGTGCGGGATCGAGTCGCCGACGTAGACCACCCGGTCGGCGGCGGTGACCCCGGCGGCGGTCAGTACGGCGTCGTAGAACCGCTGGTCCGGCTTCTTCGGCAGGCCGTCGACGTGCGCGTACACCTCGAAGGCGAACTGGCCGCGCAGCCCGCACCGGTCGGCGCGGCTGTTGCCGTTGGTGGCCAGGCCGACGGCGTACCGGCGGCGCAGCCGGTCCAGGGCGGGCAGCGTGTCGGTGTACGGCCGGCTCAGCGCGAACCGGCGCTCGAAGAAGATCCCGGTGATCCGGTCCAGCTGCTCGGGCAGGCCGACCCGGTCCAGCGAGCGGGCCAGGGCGCCCCGGCGGATCTGCATCACCGGCGCGGACGGGTCGGCGGCGAACGCGGCCGCCCAGTCGTCGGCCATGTCGCCGAGGGTCAGCTCGGCGGCGCGCGGGGTCAGCCGGCGCAGCTCGGTGAGGACGGTCTGCAGCGCGCCGGTGACCGCGGGCCGCAGGTCGACGAGGGTCTCGTCGACGTCGAACACCACGGTGGTAATCACCCCACCAGGGTATGCCTGCTCAGCTGGGCCGGGTCATCCGCAGAACGTCCAGCGCCGCGTCCAGCTCGGCGGCGGTCAGCGTGCCGGCGTCGACGTGGCCGCGTTCCAGCACCACCGCGCGGATCGACTTGTTCTCGGCGAGCGCCTGCTTGGCGATCGAGGCGGCCTCGTCGTAGCCGAGGTGGCGGTTGAGCGGGGTGACGATCGACGGCGACCCTTCGGCGTACGCCAGACAGGTCTCCGGGTCGGCGGCGAGGTCGGCGACGCAGCGCTGGGCCAGCAGTCGGCTGGCGGCGGCCAGCAGCCGGACCGCTTCGAGCAGGTTGCTGCCCATCACCGGCAGCATCACGTTCAGCTCGAAGTCGCCCTGGCTGCCGGCGAACGCGATCGTCGCGTCGTTGCCGATCACCTGGGCGCAGACCTGGCGTACCGACTCGCAGACCACCGGGTTGACCTTGCCCGGCATGATCGACGACCCGGGTTGCAGGTCGGGGATGCGCAGCTCGCCGAGGCCGGCGCGCGGGCCGGAGCCCATCCACCGGATGTCGTTGGCGATCTTGTAGAGGCCGACGGCGATGGTGCGCAGCTGCCCGGACGTCTCCACCAGGGCGTCGCGGGCGCCCTGGGCCTCGAAGTGGTTGCGGGCCTCGGTCAACGGCAGCCCGGTCGCGTCGGCCAGCCTGGCGATGACGGCGGCGGCGAAGCCGGGCGGGGTGTTCACCCCGGTGCCGACGGCGGTGCCGCCGAGCGGCAGTTCGGCCAGCCGGGGCAGGATCGAGCGCAGCCGTTCCTGGCCGTAGCGGACCTGCGCGGCGTAGCCGGAGAACTCCTGGCCGAGGGTGACCGGGGTGGCGTCCATCAGATGGGTACGGCCGGCCTTGACCACGGTGGCGAACTCGTCGACCTTGCCTTCCAGCGCGGTCGCCAGCTCGTCGAGGGCCGGGATCAGCTCGTGCACCACCTGGTGCGAGGCGGCCAGGTGGATCGAGGTGGGGAAGACGTCGTTGCTGGACTGCGAGGCGTTGACGTGGTCGTTGGGGTGCACCGGCCGGTCCAGTTCACGGGCGGCAAGGGTGGCCAGCACCTCGTTGGTGTTCATGTTCGACGAGGTGCCCGAGCCGGTCTGGAACACGTCCACCGGAAACTGGTCGTCGTAGCCGCCGGAGGCGACGTGCGCGGCGGCGGTGACGATCGCCTCGGCGACGCCGGCCGGGATCACCCCGAGGTCGGCGTTGACCTGCGCGGCGGCACCCTTGATCTGGGCGAGCGCGCGGATCTGGGCGGATTCGAGCGTACGGCCGGAGACCGGGAAGTTGTGCACCGCTCGTTGGGTCTGCGCCCGCCACAGCGCGTCGGCGGGGACCCGTACCTCGCCCATCGTGTCGCGTTCGATCCGGTAGCCCTCGTCCCGGACGCCGTCCTCGCTGATCCCACCGTCGCTGATGCCCTCGTCAGTCACCTTTCCCATCCTGCCCCGAGTGGCAGCACCCCGCAGGGCAGTTACTTCGCGGGTGGTGGCGGCTACACCTCGCGGGTGGTGGCGTCGCTGGTCGTGCCGCCGGCCGGCGTACTCATGCCGCCGCTGGTGGCGTCGCCGGTCGTCGTCGGCGCCACCTTGCCCCGGCCGCGGCCCTTCTTCCCCCGGCCAGGGTCCTTGCCCCGGCCAGGGCCGGTGGCGCGGCGGGTGCTGGCCGGGCCGGCGGTACCACCGGTGGTGGTCAGGCCGCCACCGGAGCGGGTCGGGCCGCCGTCGCGCAGCGTCTCGGCCGGGATCGGTACGTCGGCCGGGTCGTCGAGGTCGCGCTCCTTCACCTCGCGGACCGGGTCGTTCGGCGGCGCGACGACGTCGTCCAGGATCTCCTGACGGTACGCCGACCGCTGCTCCAGGTCGTCAACGAACGCCTGCCCGCGATCACGCTCGGAGAACTGGTCCCGGCCCTGGTCGGCGCTGCCGTCTCGTCGCCCCATGTCGTCACCCCTCCCGTCCCTGGTGCCGGGTGTGCCCGGATCGGCGGCGGCGAAACCTGAGCTGACCGGCCTGCCCTCAGCCGTTGGTGAGTCGTACCCGGTGGCTGTCGCCGTCGGTAAGGAACGCCACCACGCGCTCCCCTTCCTCGGCCACGGCGGCACGCTCGGCGCGGGTGAGGCCATGCAGCCCGGTCACGGTGACGGTGCCGGCGTCGACGGTCCAGGTGGCGGCCACCCGGCCGTCGACCAGCACCACGCGTGCCCCCACGACTGAGAGCCCTCGGTGGGCGTCGTCGATGATCCGGCTGCGGTCGTCGTAGCCGAGGATCGCGTTGTCGAACGCCGGCAGGAACCGCACCGGGGCAGGGGTGTCCGGGTCGGGGCGCGGCGCGTCGGGCAGGTCGAGCAGTTGCCGGCCGCGCTGGTCGCGGAAGACGACCAGTTCGTCGCGGACGGCGGCGACGGCGGCCGGCAGCCCGGCCAGCCCGCACCAGGCACGCAGGTCGGCGCTGGCGGCCGGCCCGTACGCGGCCAGGTAACGCCGTACCAGCGTCTGGCCGACCGGGTCGGTGCCGGCTGCGGCCGGGTCGGTGCCGGCTGCGCCGGTCAGCTGGTCCGGCTGCTGGCCAGCCCACTCCGCCAGCGGCCGGTAGCGGGCTCTGCCGGCAGTACGCCACAGCCCGCGCGGCGGCAGCTGCACCATCGGGATCAGCGCCGCGACCAGCGCCTCCCCCAGCGCTCTCGGGTCGCGCTGCCGCCACGGGTCGGGCAGGGCGCGGGCCAGGCCGGTCATCGTCCGGGGTTCGCCGTCGGCCAGCACCGCCCGGCCGGCCGCCGCGAGCGCGTCGAGGTCGACCCCAGCGAGCTCCCGGCGGTACGCCCCGAGCACCCGTTGCCGCAGCATGGCGTCGTGGCGGGGACGCCAGGCCACCGCGTCGGCGGCGGTCAGCAGATGGACGGTGCGGCGCATCAGATGGGTCCGGACCACCGCGCGGCGCAGCAGCAGGTCCGACAGGTCAGCCGGGTCGAAGCCGCGCAGCCGGCTCCACAGCCCGACGAACGGCTCCTGCGGCTCCTGCGCCTGCAGGCCGCCGAGATGGGCGACGGCGGCGTACGCCGGCAGGTCGGCGCGGTCAAGCAGCAACTGCCGGGCCAGCGTCGCGCGGTTGAGCGCCCGGGTGTCGAGCACCGTCATCGGTCGCGCTCCCGACTACCCGTTGTACGGGGCAGCGACGTCGACGACCTTGTCCCAGTAGCCGGTGACCTCCTCGACCGTTTCGCCGCGTACGCGCGCCTCGCCGCGGAAGTTGAGGTGGTGGTGGTGATCGACAAGGTCGGCCTCTTGCTGTGTGGTTCAGGCCCGACGGGTGTCGGGCGCAGGGGGCAACATTCGCAGCGGTAGCGGCCAGGTTGTGTCCGCTACTACGGTCAGAATGAGAAACATGCCGAAAACCTCGGAGCGGCTGCTGATGCTGCTGTCGCTGCTGCAGGCCCGCCGCGAGTGGCCGGGCGGGCTGCTCGCCGAGCGGCTGGCAGTCAGCGCGCGGACCGTCCGGCGCGACGTCGACCGGCTGCGCGATCTCGGCTACCCGATCACGGCGGTCAAGGGACCGGCCGGCGGCTACCGGCTGGACGCCGGCGCCCGGCTGCCGCCGCTGCTGTTCGACGACGAGCAGGCGGTCGCGCTCGCCATCGCGCTGCGGACCGCCACCGCCAGCGGTGCCGGCATCGGGGAGGCAGCGACGCGGGCGCTGCACACCGTCCGGCAGGTCATGCCGCAGCGGCTGCGCCACCGGATCGACGCCGTAGCGGCCATCGAGGCGATCGGGGCCGTCACGACCGGGCCGACCGTCGAGCCGGCCGCCGCGCAGCCGGTCGACAGCGCGACGCTGCTGGCGGTGAGCGACGCCGTACGGGCCCGTGAGGTGCTGCGCTTCGACTTCCGATCAGCGCCCATCCCCCGCCGGGTCGAGCCGCACCACCTGGTCACCTGGCGGGGACGCTGGTACCTGGTCGGCTGGGATCTCGACCGCGACGACTGGCGGATCTTCCGGGCCGACCGGATCACCCCGCGCACCCCGACCGGGCCGCGCTTCACCCCGCGCGAGCTGCCGGCGGACAGCGTCGCCGCGTTCGTCACGGCCAGGTTCCGGGGCGCGGACGGCACAAGCGGTGCGGCCGGCTCGGCGGGCTCAGCCGGCTCCGACGGCTCGGCGAGCTCAGGTGCCTGGCCCTGCCGGGGCCAGGTGATCCTGGACCTGCCAGCCGCCGAGGTCGCCCGGTACGTCTACGGCGGCGTCGTCGAGGAGATCGGTCCACGCCGCTGCCGGCTGACCCTGGGCTCCTGGTCGTGGGTGGGTCTGGCGAGCGCCGTTGGCATGTTCGACGCCGGCATCGAGGTCGTCGGCCCGCCGGAGCTGGCCGCCGCATTCACGACCCTGGCCCGCCGGTACGCCACCGCCGGGCAGCCTCCGAACGCCGACCACCGCCCGGTAGCCGCACCCTGACACCAGGTTGCCGCCGGTCGGACCCTTCGGCGCAACGGCACCCGCCGAACGCGACCCGACCATCATCGCCACGGCCCAGTCCACGCAACCGGTCACCGACTGCGGCACCGGCGGCTGACGTGATCGGCTGACCAGCCGTCGCATCTGGCCTAGGCTCTCTGGCCGTGACACGAGGTCATCTTTCGGCAGCGTCACACGTGGGTGACGACGTCGAAGTTACTGGCACCGACCGTCGACTCCAGGGTCCGCATGATCGCGCGGGGGTCGTCGTACGGGCCGGAGATGTAGAGCGGTTTACCGTCGCGGCCGAACTGGATCGGCGTGGGGGTGGCCGGTGCGCCGAGGTAGGCGGCCGTCGGGCCGAAGTCCGGGTGCGGTTCGAAACCCAGACCCCGGGCGTACGCGACCGCGCCGTGCACCAGATGCTGGGCCAGCTCCAGCGGTGCGACCAGCGGAGACACGTCCAGGGTGCCGAAGAACTCGCGGCGGAAGTCGTCGATGGCGCCGACGCTCATCGGCAGCGGGCCGATGGCGTTCTTGACGCCGAGGCAGTAGACGTCGATCAGGAAGCCGCAGACGGTGGCCCGGCTGGCGCGCTCCTGGCGGGCGACGAGCACGTGCACCAGGCCACTGGGGCCGACTTCGACGCCGGCCTGCGGGTCGGTGGCCACCCACTCGTCGGGTGCTTCGGCCAGACCGAGGCCGACGCTCCAGCCGGGGTTGATCCAGCAGCCGAGCAGCGCCCGGTCGGCCGGGTCGGTGTGTGCCTGCTGGGCCGCCGCGATCTGGCGGACCAGCGGCGCGACGGCCGACGGCGCCATCCCGAGGGCCTTGGCGATCTGCTTGGGTGAGCTGCCCCGTTCCCGCAGCTCCCGGACACGGGCGAGAAGGTCCTGATCGGTCATCCGAGCGATTATGCCGCTGGTCGATTCCCCATCGGCTGGCCGCCCCGGCGATGATCGGCAGTGAACCCGATCCGGTGCTCGTGCATAGACATTGCCGAGGGGTAGCAGACCGGAGAGGGCAGACCATCGTGGGCGTACCGCCGTCGCGTGACTTCGGGTGAGGGTGAGGGTGAGGAGCGTCGCGGCGCCGCCGACCGACGACGCCGCAGTCATCGCCGCATCGCTCGACGACCCGGGCCGGTTCGCGCAGGTCTACGAGAAGCATGCCGGGAAGCTGTACGGCTACGCGTACCGGCGGGTGGGCCGGGAGATCGCCGAGGACGTCGTGGCGGACGCGTTCGTGGCCGCGTTCCGGGCGCGGCGAGGAGGCGTTCGCGGACCGGGTGGTGGCCTCGGCGTCCGCCCAGGCATGGCGCCGACCGCTGGCCGCCGCGCTCGCCCGGCTCGGCCGCAAGGAGCGGGACGTGCTCCTGCTGGTCGCCTGGGGTGACCTCAGCTACGACGAGGTTGCCCGAGCCCTGGATATCCCGGTCGGCACCGTCCGGTCACGACTCAACCGGGCCCGGCGCAGGATGCGGGATGCGTTGGACGCCGACCCGGCCCGGAGCGGCTCGGCAGGCAACGGCATCAAGGAGCGGTGGTGGAGGAGTTGGAGCGGGGCGTGAGCGAGATGGACCGACTCAGGGAGCTCGGTGCCGCCCTGGCCCCGGACGCCGGGGACGCACCGACGGCCTGGCGGAGCAGGCGGCTCGACGAACCGGGCGCGCGAACAATGAGGCGGCTCGGCGGCGCGGCCCTACGGTCGGCTCGTCGGTGGAGTCTCGGCCTGGCCGGTGGAGCGTTGGCGGCGTTGCTCGTCGTGGTCACCGTCGGCGCTCTGGTACGGGGCGGCTGGCCGGCAGGCGGATCGGCACCGCCACCGGGTACGGCCGAGGCGGCCGACATCCTGCGTACCGCCGCGTTTGTGGCGCACGAGGCGGACCTGCCCGTCCCACGAGCCGGGCAGTTCGTGTTCACCGAGACGGTGGCGAGCCCGATCAACCAGGTGCAGCAGCCGGACGGCGGCTTCGGCACCGCTCAGGGGCCTCGGGTGTTGCGGCAGACCTGGCTGTCGGCGGACGGCACCCGGGACGGGCTGGTCCGCGACCGGCCGTACCGGCAGGACCGGGCCGGGTCCGACGAGCTGGTGCTGCCGGCCTGCCCCGCCGTTTTGTCGGCCGACGCGGTGTCGGGCCGACCGTGTACGCCGCCGCCGGGCTGTCCGGCATGCCGGACAGCCCGGCGGCGGTGCTCGACTGGCTCCGAGCCGGTGTGTCCTCGGCGGCGGGGCCGAAGGT
>NZ_JBHMIN010000024.1:0-97169 GCF_048060215.1 Micromonospora sp. LOL_021
GACCGGGATGCCGATCCTGTGGGCCCTGGCCAACCCGAAGATCGGCGAGCGGGAGGTCCTCGCCGCGATGCTGGAGGTCGAGGCCGGTGTCGTCGCAGAACATGACGGCATCCTGCTGATCTCGGACAAGGGATTCGCGTCCGGACCACTCGAGCGGCACCTCGCCGACCAGGGCATCACCCTGCTACGCCCGTCCCGCAAGCGGGAGAAGGCCCGCTACGGCGAACCGATGCTCAAGAAGGTCCGGCAGTTGATCGAGTCGGTCAACGACACCCTCAAGGGCCAGCTTGATCTTGAGGAACACGGTGGGCGGACCTTCGTCGGCGTCGCCGTACGGGTGGCCCAACGCCTCCTCGCGATGGCCGCCGCGATCTGGCACAACAACAAGACCGGCGCACCCGTCACCCGGTCCCTGATCGCCTACGACCACTGACCGGACTTCGGAACAACTCGTCTAGGTATCCCAGCCCTCAACTCGTGAGCGTTCTGCGCGGCGACGACCCGGTAACTGGGCGACTCGGCGCGGCAGGCGGACCTCGACCAACCCGAGGTCAGGGGTGAGGTGAAGGAATGCGTACGGGTAGGCAGTGGTCAGACGGCGAAGTCGGCTGGGCGGTCGGTGGCTGCCTTCGGCGGGGTAGCTTGCCAAACGCCGAGCTTCTGTGCGCCCAGCCGGCTCAGGTACGCCGGGTTGAGGATCACGTACCGGCGCCACAGCCGCTTCGGCTCCAGCCCGAGCCGCCACAGCCACTCCAGGGCGTACCGCTGCATCCAGGACGGCGGCTTGCGCAGCAGGCCGGCGTGGTAGTCGAAGGCCGCGCCGACCGCCATCAGCGGCATGTCCAGCAGCGGGCGCATCGCGTACGCGAAGATCTCCTGGCGGGGGCAGCCCAGCCCGACCAGCACCAGCCGGGCCCCGGAGTCCCGAATACGTTCGGCGATCTCAGCATCCTCACCAGGGCCGACGGCGCGGAACTTGGACGGCTCGACCCCGGCGAACTTCAACGCCGGGAACATCTGCTCCAGCTTCGGCACCAGCCGGTCCAGCGTCTCCTCGGTGGAGCCGTACAGGTAGACCGGAAGCCCTTCGTCGGCGCAGCGCTGCAGCACCCGCAGGGTGAGTGTCGGCCCGTAGACGCGGTCGGTAAGACCTGCGCCGTGCAGCAGGTTGAGGCCCCAGCGCACCGGTTGGCCGTCCGGGGTGACCAGGTCGAACGAGTTGAGCCGGGCGTTGTGCGCAGGGTCGAGGACCCCGGTCATCACCCCGTGTACGGCGAGTGCGGTCAGCGCCAGCGGCCGGCGCTCCCGGGCGGCGTCGACCACCCGCTCGGTGGCGGCCTCGTAGTCGACGGCGTCGACCAGCACCCCGAGCAGGTTGCGTTTGCCCTGGTCGATCATTTCCCGGGCACCCACTTGTCGACGTTGGCCTGGTAGATCTCCTGCAGGATCATCGGTACGTCGTAGACCTGCTTCCAGCCAGGGTAGTCCCGCTGGAAAGCGGCGTTCGAGCCGATCCACCACTGGTGGTCGCCGACCCGGTTCGCCTCCTGGTACTCGGTGATCATCTTTTCGCCGGTGATCTGCTCGGCGATGGCGAACGCCTCCAGGTGCGAGCAGTTGGAGTGCCGGCCGCCGCCGAGGTTGTAGACCGCCGCCGGGCGCGGGTCGCGGAAGAACGCCTCGAAGGCGGAGACCACGTCGTGGCTGTGGATGGCGTCGCGGACCATTTTGCCGCCGTACCCGAAGATCTTGTAGGTCCGTCGCTCCATGTTGCAGCGCATCAGGTAGCCGAGGAAGCCGTGCAGCTCGGTCGCCGAGTGCGCCGGGCCGGTCAGCGTGCCGCCCCGGAAGCAGGCGGTACGGATGCCGAAGTAGCGGCCGTACTCCTGCACCATGATGTCGGCGGCGACCTTCGACGCGCCGAAGACCGAGTGCAGGCAGGCGTCGATCGACATGTCCTCGGTGATCCCGCCGACGTACGGGTGGTCGGAGGCGATCTCCCAGCGGGTCTCCTGCTCGATCAGCGGCAGGCTGTTGGGCCGGTCGCCGTACACCTTGTTGGTGGAGCAGTGGATCACCGGTGCTTCCGGGCAGTGCTCCCGGACGTTCTGCAGCACGTTGAGCGTGCCGCCGGCGTTGACGTCGAAGTCGGTGAACGGGTCGCGCACCGCCCAGTCGTGCGACGGCTGCGCGGCGGTGTGGATCACCACGGCGATGTCCCGGCCGTACCGCCGGAACAGGCCCGCCAGGGCGTCGCGGTCGCGGATGTCGACCGCTTCATGGGTGTACGCCGTACCGAGGTCGCGCCGCAGCGTCTCGACGTTCCAGGCGGTGGACGCCTCGGGGCCGAAGAACTCGCGGCGCATGTCGTTGTCGATGCCCACCACGTCCAGGCCGAGGCCGGCGAAGTGCCGGGCCGCCTCCGATCCGATCAGACCGCCGGAACCGGTAACCAACGCGACGCTCACACGACACTCCTGAGCTGGGGGGTGGAGTAAACGGTCAACAGGATATCCGGGCGATATGTGAAGAAGGCCCCGCCGTCGGGCGGAGCCTTCTTGATCGTTACTAGCTGGCCCGGGCGGCTAGCACCGCCCGACCTGCTGGTGGGGAAGGGGGGAGTTGAACCCCCACGCCCTTTCGGGCACACGGACCTGAACCGTGCGCGTCTGCCATTCCGCCACTTCCCCGGATGCTGTCCGGGACAGTCGGTAGAAGACTAACCCGGCCGGTCCGTCCCGATCCCGGTGGGGGGTGTCGGTCGGGGCCACCCGCTGGCAGGTGCTGGGACATACTACGCTGTCCCTGGTCGCCCCGAGCTGGATATCGCCCGCGACGCCTGGCGAAGAGTAGCACGGGGCGGGTCGGTCGTTCGGGACAGGCCGGGAGCGGTGGTCGATCGGCGTGCGGGTGGCACGGGCGACGGCCGGATACCATCATGTCCTCGGAACCCGAGGAGGAGCCGGTGAGCGTGCTGCAACGCTTCGAGAAGCGTCTGGAAGGCCTAGTCGAAGGGGCCTTCGCCAAGGTGTTCAAGGGTGTCGTGCACCCGGTGGAGATCCTCAACGCGATGCAGCGGGAGGCTGAGGCCCACAAGGCGATCCTGGCCGGCGGGCGCACGCTGGTGCCCAACCGCTACGTGATCGATCTCTCGCCGTACGACCACAGCCGGCTGGCTCCGTACGCGGCTGCCCTGGCCCAGGAGCTCGCCCAGTCGCAGGCCGAGTTCATCGGTGAGCAGGCCTGGACGGTCTACGGCGACGTGATCGTCGAGATCGAGCGGGGCGACGGGCTTGACACCGGGATGTTCCGGGTGACCGCCGAGGTGTTCACCGGCGGCGACGTCGCGCCGGTGCAGCAGCCCGGGTACGACATGCCCGGCGGCGGTCAGGGCGGCTATCCGCCGTACGACCAGCAGGGCGGGGGGTACGGTCAACCGCCGCACTCGCCGGCCGGTGTCCGCAACGTACGGCTGGTCTCGGGTGACGGGCGGACCTATCCGCTGCAGATGGGTTCGACCGTGATCGGCCGGGGTGACCAGGCCAATCTGCGACTGCCGGACGTGGGGATCTCCCGCCGACACGCCCGGCTGGACTTCGACGGTGCTCAAGTGGTGCTGACCGATCTGGGGTCGACCAACGGGACCATGGTCAACGGGCAGCGGGTCTCCGCGGTGGCCCTGAACCCCGGTGACATGATCCAGCTCGGGACGACCACGCTCACGTTCCGAGTGGATGGCTAACCTTGCCCGAATTCGTCGTTGCCGTCGCCCGGGTCGGCTTCATCGTCCTGCTGTGGATCTTCGTGTTCACGGTGGTGGGGGTGATCCGTCGGGATCTGTTCGCCGGTGCCCGGTCCAGCCGCCTGGTCGCGGCTCCGCGCGGGGTCAGCAGCAGTACGGCACCGGCTCGGCCGGCCAAGGTCAAACGGGGGCGGGCCGCTCATCAGCTCGTAGTGACCGCAGGTCAGCTGGCTGGCACCAAAATTACTTTGGGTGAGTCTCCGATTACGATAGGTCGGGCAGAGGACTCCACCTTGGTCATCACCGATGACTACGCCTCGGCGCGACACGCCCGGCTGATGCCCCGGGACGGCCAGTGGTTCATCGAAGACACGGGTTCCACTAACGGGACCTACCTGGACCGCGCTAAGGTCACCGGACCTACCCCCGTACCCCTCGCCGTGCCGATCCGAATCGGCCGCACATCTCTTGAGTTACGGCCATGACTCTGACCCTGCGCTATGCCGCCCACAGTGACCGCGGACTGATCCGTGACGGAAACCAGGACTCCGTCTACGCCGGGCCGCGGCTGCTCGCCGTGGCCGACGGCATGGGCGGGATGGCCGCCGGTGACGTCGCCAGCAACATTGTCATCGGGGCACTGGCCCCGCTCGACGAGGACGTCCCCGGCGACGCCATGGTCGACGCCCTACGCGGGGCCGTCGGCCTGGCCAACCAGCACCTGCGGGACACCGTCGACGCCAACCCCCATCTGGAGGGGATGGGCACCACGCTGACCGCCACGCTCTTCTCCGGCAGCAAGATCGGCATGGTGCACATCGGCGACTCCCGGGCGTACCTGCTGCGCAACGGGGAGTTCGCGCAGATCACCAAGGACGACACCTACGTCCAGATGCTGGTCGACGAGGGGCGGATCAGTGCCGAGGAGGCCAGCAGCCACCCCCAGCGGTCACTGCTGACCCGGGCGCTGGACGGCCGGGACATCGACCCGGAGTACTCGGTACGCCAGGTCGTCGCGGGCGACCGCTACCTGATCTGCAGCGACGGGCTGTCCGGCGTGGTCAGCCCGGACACCATCGCCGAGACGCTGCGCGAGTACACCGATCCGGGCAAGTGCGTCGAACGCCTGGTCCAGTTGGCGCTGCGCGGCGGCGGCCCGGACAACATCACCGTCGTCGTCGCCGACGCCACCGACCAGAGCATCCGCGAGCAGGCACCGATCGTCGGCGGTGCCGCCGCCCGCGACCGGGGCATGGCCACCGCCGCCGACGACTCCACCCCGGCCGCCCGGGCCTCCGCCCTGTCCGCGCCCCGGGCCGCCGTACCGGGGCCGGCCGACACCGCCGGCACCGCGTCGGACGACGACCCGCAACGCCCCCGTCGCCGGCCGCTGCGCGCGGCGATCGTGCTGGTCGTGCTGGTCGGCATCCTCGGCGGCGGGGTCTGGGCCGGCTGGGCCTACACCCAACGGCAGTACTACGTCGGCGCCACCGGCGAGGGTCAGCTGGCGATCTTCCAGGGCATGCCGGGCGAGGTGGCCGGCGTCAGCCTCTCCACCGTGCACCAGACCAGCGACCTCGCCCTGGACGACCTGACCTCCGTCGCCCAGGACCGCGTCAAGCGCGGCATCCACGCCGGCAGCGAAGCCGAGGCGCAGCGGCACCTGCTGGAACTCACCCGGGACGACCCGGGCAACCCCAACCTGAAGCCGATCTGCCCGCCGACGCCCACCCCGACCCCGACGCCCACGCCGTCGGCGGAGGTCGACGCGACCGGTTCGCCGGGTGCCGCGCCCGACGGCCTCGTCTCCGGATCACCGACCGGCCCGGCGAACAGCCCGTCACCGGGCGACACCCCGAGCCCGTCCGGTGACCCGGAGAGCTCCCCGGACGCCCCGCCGGTCGAGCCGGTCCCGCCGGTCACCAACCCGGCCGGTTGCCGGACGGTCGGCTGAGGCCGGCGAGCGAGGTGAAGGAAACCCAGTGACCGCTTCAGTCGGACCCGCCCCGCCGGCCATCACCGGTGAGATGCCGCGGATCCGCCCCATCAGGACGCGGCGAAACGCCGAACTCGGCCTGTTGGCCCTCGCGCTCGCCGTGGTCGCGCTCTACTCGGCCGCGGCCGAAGCCGCCGTGCTCGGCACCATCCGGCCCGGCTTCTGGGTGCCGACCGCCGTGGTCGGCGCGGTCTTCGTCGGCCTGCACCTGGTCATCCGGTTCTTCGCCCCGCACGCCGACCCGGCCCTGCTGCCGGCGGTGGCCCTGCTCAACGGCATCGGCGTCGGTTTCCTGCGCCGCTACGACCTGGCCCAGGTGGCCGCCGCCGAACGGATCGACTACCCGATCTTCGCCGGCACCGGCGGGCGGCAACTGGCCTGGACCCTGGCCGCCGTGGTGCTCGCCGCCGGGCTGCTCGTCCTGGTCCGTGACCACCAGGTCGTCGCCCGGTACGCGTACACCCTCGGGCTGGCCGGGATCGTGCTGGTGCTGATCCCGGCGGTGCTGCCGGCGCGGTACTCCGAGGTCAACGGCGCCAAGCTGTGGATCATGATCGGCGGCTTTTCGATCCAGCCCGGTGAGTTCGCCAAGCTGGCCCTGCTGTCCTTCTTCGCGTACTACCTGGTCCGCAAGCGGGAAGTGCTGTCGCTGGCCAGCCGGCGGGTGCTCGGGATCGACTTTCCCCGGGGCCGGGACCTCGGCCCGGTGCTGGTGGTCTGGCTGCTCAGCGTCCTGGTCCTGGTCTTCCAAAAGGACCTCGGGACGTCGCTGCTCTACTTCGGCATGTTCGTGGTGACGCTGTACGTCGCCACCGAACGGGTCAGCTGGCTGATCATCGGTCTGCTGCTGTTCTTCGGCGGGGCGTTCCTGGCGTACCACCTGGGCAACATCGTCGGCGGCCCGTTCGCCAACTTCTACCAGCGGGCGAACATCTGGCTCGACCCGTTCTCCGACCCGTACGACGACGGCTACCAACTGGTCCAAGGGCTGCTCGGGCTCGGCACCGGCGGGCTGTTCGGCGCCGGACCCGGCGGCGGCCAGCCGTTGAAGGTGCCGGAGGTGCACAACGACTTCATCTTCGCCGGCCTCGGCGAGGAGATCGGCCTGTTCGGGCTCTCCGCGCTGCTGGTCGTCTACCTGCTGGTCGCGCAACGCGGGCTGCGGGCCGGCCTGGCGGTACGCGACTCGTTCGGCAAGCTGCTCGCCGGCGGCCTGGCGTTCACCCTCTCCCTGCAGGTCTTCGTGATCGTCGGCGGGATCAGCGGGCTGATCCCGCTGACCGGTCAGACCACACCGTTCCTGTCCGCCGGTGGCTCGTCGCTGATGGCGAACTGGCTGCTGGTGGCGATGCTGCTGCGGATCTCCGACGCCGGCCGCCGGCCGGTGGTGGGGGCCGAGCCCCGGCCGCCCGGTACGCCGACCGGACCACCTGCCCAGTTGCACGGCGCGCCGACGGAGGTGATCCGCCGATGAACGCCCCACTGCGCCGAGTCGGCGTGGTCATCATGGTTCTGTTCGGCCTGCTCTTCGTCAACCTCAACTGGGTCCAGGGCTACAAGGCCGAGGAGTACCGCACCAGCGACTACAACGGCCGGGTGCAGGTCGCCGAGTACGACCGGCAACGCGGCAACATCGAAGCCGGCGCCCGAGCCCTGGCCACCAGCACGCCGACCGACGGCGAGCTGCAGTACCTGCGGACCTACCCGGACAACGAGCTCTACGCGCACGTGATCGGCTACAAGCCGGTCAACCTGGCCGCCACCGGCGTGGAGAAGGCCGAAAACGAGTTCCTCGCCGGCACCAGCGACCAACTCTTCGCCGACCGGGTCCGGGACCTGTTCACCGGCGAGGAGACCGGCGGCGGGAACGTGCTGCTCACCATCAACCGGCGGGCGCAGGAGACCGCGTACCGGCAGCTGCTGGACAACCGGGTCGGGGTCGACGTGGGCGCGGCGGTGGCGCTCAATCCGCGTACCGGCGCGCTGCAGGCCCTGGTTTCGCTGCCCAGCTTCGATCCGAACCCGCTGGCCAGCCACGACACCGGGGCGGCCCAGGAGGCCTACAACGAGCTGGACAGCGACCCGAACCGTCCGCTGAACAACCGGGCCCTCGGCGAGGTGCTGCCACCCGGCTCCACCTTCAAGGTCGTCGTCGCGGCGGCGGCCCTGGAGAACGGCACCACCGTCGAGACGCCGATCTCCGCCGGCCCGGTCTACCGGCACCCTGACTCCGGCACCGACATCCGCAACGCCGTCGACTCCATCTGCCCCCAGGACGAGGTCACCCTGATCACCGCCCTGACCGACTCGTGCAACACCGGCTTCGCCAAGTTGGGTGTGGAGCTCGGCGCCGAGACGGTCAAGGCGAAGGCCCGCGACTTCGGCTTCGAGGACGAGGAGCTGGTCGTCGGACGGACCAGCGGTGACGACGGCCTGCCGGTCGCGGCCAGCCGGACCGGCGACATCGCCAACCCGGACGGCAGCGAGGACGGCGCGGCGCTGGCCCAGTCGTCAATCGGCCAGAACAACGTCCGGATGACCCCGCTGGAAGGCGCGATGATCGCGGCGGCGGTGGCCAACGGTGGCAGCCAGATGCGTCCGTACGTGATCCAGCAGCTGCTGCACGCCGACCGGACCAGCAGCTACTACACCGCGGACCCGCGGGAGCTGCGCCAGTCGGTGAGCGGGTCGGTCGCCGCCGACCTGCAGGAGATGATGGTCAGCGTGGTGCGCAACGGCACCGGCCGCAACGCCCGGATCGACGGCTACACCGTCGGCGGCAAGACCGGCACCGCGCAGGCCGGCGAGGGCGACGAGGACCACGGGTGGTTCATCGGCTTCGTGACGTCCGAGGACGGTGAGCCGATCTCGGCCGTCTGCGTACTGCTGGAAGGCGCCGGCGGCGGCGGGAGCGCGGAAGCGGCCCGGATCGCCGGGCAGATCATGCGGGCCCTCGTCGCCGAGCGTGAGGGGCGATGAGATGCTGAGTTCCGGAGTCCTGCTCGGCGGCCGCTACCGGCTCGACGAGCGGATCGCCAGCGGCGGGATGGGCGACGTGTGGCGCGGCACCGACGAGGTGCTCGGCCGTACCGTCGCGGTCAAGAGCCTGCTCCCCGCGTTGCTGGAGGAGCCCGGCTTCGCCGAACGGTTCCGCGGCGAAGCCCGGACCATGGCCACCATCAACCATCCCGGCGTGGTCGACGTCTACGACTACGGCAGCGACAAGCACATCGCCTTCCTGGTGATGGAGTACGTCGAGGGCGACGCGTTGTCGCGCACCCTGTCCCGGGTCGGGCGGCTCACCCCGGCCCGCACCATGGCGCTGATCGCCCAGGCCGCCGACGCGCTGCACGCGGCCCACGAGAAGGGCATCGTGCACCGCGACGTCAAGCCGGGCAACCTGCTGGTACGGCCCAACGGCACGCTGGTGCTGACCGACTTCGGCATCGCCCGCTCAGAGATCGTCGGCCAGTTGACCGCCGCCGGCTCGGTGCTCGGCACCGCCTCGTACATCTCTCCCGAGCAGGCGTCCGGCTCGGTCGCGACGCCGGCTTCCGACGTGTACGCGCTCGGCGTGGTCGCCTACCAGTGTCTGTCCGGTCGGCGGCCGTTCGAGGGCGACAATCCGCTGGAAATTGCCATGAAGCACGTGCGTGAGGTGCCGCGCGCGCTGCCGTCGGACATCCCACCGGTGGTCCGCAGCTTCGTCGAACGCGCGCTCGCCAAGGATCCGGCGGCACGCTGGCAGACCGCCGCCACGATGGCCGCCGTCTCCCGGCAGGCCGCCACCACGCTCGCCGGCCAGGCCCGGCCACCGGCCGGCCCGCACCGGCCACCACACGCTCAGCAGCACCCGGGCCAGCAACATCCTGGCCAGCAGCACCCCGGCCAGCACCCGGCCGCGCCCCGGCCCACGTCGGCAGCGCCGGTTTCGCCGATGGCGTCCGGCCCCGCACCCATGTCCCCCGGGCCGATGTCTCCGGGGCCGATGCACCCCGGCTCGGTGCCGCCCAATCCGGTGCCGCCCGGTCAGCGGCCGCCGCCGGGGCAGCCGATGCCCGGACCACCCGGCTACCTGCCCGCCACCACGCCGATGATGCCAGGCGGGTATCCGGCCGGCTACCATCACCCCGCCACCCCGACGCGGCAGCCCCTTCCCGCTTCGGGTCGTCCACCCAACCCGTACGGCTACAACCGGCCACCAGCCCCGCCCCAGCGGTCCGGTGGCCTGCACCGGCAAGTGTTCACCGTCCTGGCGATCATCCTCGGAGCGTTGATCGTGTTGCTCTGCACCGGGCTGGTCGCTTACCGGATCATCGACAGCGCCAGCAATTCGGCCGCTCTGGGGCAACCCGTGGTGCGATTGGTTACGGCTGAGAACCAGATGGCAGCCGGACACGTCGAAATCAGCGTGGGACCCGTACCGTCGATAGAAGCACCCGACTTGGTCCGACCCGATGACGACCAGACGAGCGAAGGACGACAAGGACGATGACCGCGCAGGCCCGCCTGCTAGGCGGCAGGTACCAGGTCGGCGAGTTGCTCGGCTACGGCGGTATGGCCGAGGTTCACCGCGGCCGTGACCTGCGGCTCGGCCGTGACGTCGCGATCAAGATGCTGCGCACCGACCTGGCCCGGGACCGGACCTTCCAGGAACGGTTCCGGCGGGAGGCGCAGAACTCCGCGTCGCTCAACCACCCGGCGATCGTCGCGGTCTACGACACCGGCGAGGAGTACGCCGCCACCGGCGAGCCGCTGCCGTTCATCGTCATGGAGTTCGTCAACGGCCGCACCCTCAAGGAGGTGCTCGCCGCCGAGGGCCGGCTGCACCCGCGTCGGGCCCTGGAATACTGCGCCGACGTCTGCGCCGCCCTGGAGTTCAGCCACCGGCACGGCATCATCCACCGGGACATCAAGCCCGGCAACGTCATGCTCACCCAGACCGACCAGGTCAAGGTGATGGACTTCGGCATCGCCCGCGCGCTGGCCAGCGGCGCGACCACGATGACCCAGACCTCGGCGGTGATCGGCACCGCGCAGTACCTCTCCCCGGAGCAGGCCCGCGGCGAGTCGGTGGACGCTCGATCCGACGTCTACGCAGCCGGCTGTGTGCTGTTCGAGCTGCTCTGCGGCCATCCGCCGTTCGTCGGGGACAGCCCGGTCAGCGTCGCCTACCAGCACGTCCGGGAGGACCCGCGGGCGCCGAGCGAGATCAACCGGGACGTCACCCCGGCGATCGACGCGATCGTGTTGAAGGCGCTGGCCAAGAACCCGGTCAACCGCTACCAGAGCGCCGGCGAGATGCGCGCCGACCTGCTGCGCGCCGCCTCCGGCCGGCCGGTGCTGGCCACCCCGGTGCTGCGCGACGACGAAACCGCGGCGATGGGCGCCACCGGGCGTACCGGCTCGACCCAGCGGATCCCCGGCGGCGTCGGCGGCCCGCCGCCGAGGCGGACCTCGCCGGCGGTCATCGCCGGCCTCAGCGCGCTGGGCGTCTTCGCGGTGATCGCCCTGGCCACCGGGCTGATCTGGATGAACTCCGGCCCCGACGAGCCGGTCACCGTCGATCTGCCCAACCTGGTCAACGAGCCGATCGAACAGGCCCAGCTGACCCTCACCGACCTGCAGCTGACAGCGGACGTCACCCCTCGCGACGACGCGAACTGTACGGTCAACACCGTCATCGAGCAGTCACCGGAGCCGGGCGCCGTCGAGCGGGGCTCCGAGGTGGCCCTCGTCGTCTGCTCCGGCCCGGGCAAGGTCCAGGTGCCCGACATGAAAGGCTTCACCCGCAGCGCCGCCGAGCAGCAGCTCACCGACCGAAAGCTGATCGCCGTCTTCGAGGAGGTGGACAGCTCGGCACCGAAGGACCAGGTGATCGAGGTGCCCAGCGCCGGCGAGTTGGTGGAGGTGGGCAGCGAGGTCGAGGTGCACGTCTCGCTCAACAATCTGCGGGACATGCCGAACGTCGTCGGCTACACCGAAGCCCAGGCCGTCGCGACGCTTGAAAACCGCGGCTTCGACCCGCGGGTGATCGACGGGGAGGAAGTCGACCCGGCCGATGCCGGCATCGTCACCAGCCAGAGTCCGAACAACGGCGAGCACCGGGTCAACTCCCGGGTGGAGATCGTCGTCTCCCAGCCCCGGCAGGAGGTGGAGCCGTCGCCGGACCCGACCGGCAGCCCGTCGCCGACCGGCTCACCCCCGACGACCAGCCCGCCACCGGGCGACGGTGATGGCGAGGGCGGTGGTGGTGGCTCCAGCACCCCAGGCAGCGGAGTGAGCGGCCTGCTGCCCACCGCGCCTGTCTCCCGGCTGTTCGACTGAGTCGCGGTCTGCGGTCCTAGCGGCCGGGCCTGCGCTCAGGCCGACACGAACGCGGCCCGCCGCCGGGTCTCCACCTCGGCGGCGAGCTGCGGTGCCCGCTGCCGGGCCTGCGGCAGACCGCACCCGGCCAGCCAGTTCGCCAGCATCAGATGGCCGCCCTCGGTGAGCACCGACTCGGGGTGGAACTGCACACCCTCGACCGGCAGGCTCCGGTGCCGCATCGCCATCACCACCCCGGACGCGGTACGGCCGGTGACCTCGATCTCGGCCGGCAGACTGTCCTCGCGTACCGCGAGGGAGTGGTAGCGGGTGGCGGTGAACGGGTCCGGCAGCCCGGCCAGCACCCCGACGCCCCGATGCTCGACCAGCGAGGTCTTGCCGTGCAGCAGCTCGGGAGCACGTTCGACGACCCCACCGAACGCGGCTCCGATCGCCTGGTGGCCGAGGCAGACGCCGAGGATCGGCAGCTGCCCGGCGTACCGCTCGATGACCTCCAGGCAGATGCCGGCGCTGTCCGGCGCACCCGGCCCGGGGGAGAGCAGCACGCCGGCCGCGCCGAGCCGGCCGACCTCGTCGACGGAGATCTCGTCGTTGCGCCGAACGTCGCAGTCGGCACCCAGCTGGCCGAGGTACTGAACCAGGTTGAACACGAACGAGTCGTAGTTGTCGATCACCAGTACGCGCACGCGGACACCTAGTTCTAGTCGCCGTTCACATCGGGTACGGGGTTGTTCGTCTCGGTGTCGTACGGCAGCTCGTAGTCGTCGGCGCTGCCACCGTCCGGGTCGCCACCGTCGCCGTCGGTGCCACCGTCGCCGTCGGTGCCACCGTCGGCCGGACCACCGTCACCGGGGTCGGTACCGGTGCCGCCGCCGTCCTCGGTCACCTGGACGTCGTCGAACGGCAGCAGCGGCTCCGCCCACGGGAAGACCACGTACCAGAGCAGGACGACCGTCAGCCCGGCGAGCAGCGCCGAACCGATCAGCTTGCCGGGCGTGCCGAACGGGAGCTTGCGCCAGATCCAGGCGTACATGGCTCAGCCGCCGAGTTCCGCCGGTCGGCCATCGGCCTTTGGCTGGCTGCGGACCAGCGCCGCGTGCACGATCAGCCGCTGGTAGTTGTCGAACTTCGGGTGGCAGGTGGTCAGGGTCAGCATCGCCTCGGTCGGCTGCGCCCGGCGGTCGCCGGGCACGGGGGCGACCACTTCGGTCTGGTTGGGCAGCACGATGTGGTTGCGGGTGACCGCGTACACGTGCCAGGTGTCCCGGTCCTCGACGACGATCGTGTCGCCGTCACCCAGCTCGTCCAGCCGCCAGAAGGTGGCCCGGTTGCGGTGCCCGGCCACCGAGAAGTTGCCGATCTCCCCGGGGCCGGCGCTGTCCGGGTAGTGACCCGGTGCGTACCGGATGTCGTCCTGGCCGACGCCCTCGACGACGATCCAGTTCTTGTCCAGCTTAGGGATGTAGAGCCCGGCGACCGGGGTGCCCTGCACCTGGATGGTGGGGGACGCCTCGGGCTCGGGCGTGGGGCCGTCGCTGACGACCGGCTCGGGCACTTCGGCCCACTGCTGGGCGAGCTGTTCGCTGAGCTCGTCCTGGTGGGCGTTGACGATGACCGACTTGCCCCAGATTTCGTAGCCAGCGAAGAGCAGCACCACCATGCCGAAGGTGATCAGCAACTCCCCGGTGATCCGGGCGGTGGTGCGCAGCGCGGTCCAGATGGTCGGCCGGGTCAGTTCGGAGTACACGCTCTTGTAACCGGTGTCGGTACGCTCCGGTCGCAACTTGACCACCCGCTCACCGCGGCGGGGTGCGGCACCGGGGCGCTCGCCGGGGCCAGGGCCCTGACCGGCGCCGGCCGGTGACTCACCACTCGGCGGCGGTTGGTAGCTGCTGATCACGACCGGTAGCACCGTGGTGGAGGCGGCCGGCTCGGCCGGGTAGGCCGGGATGACAGCGGTGCGGGCGGCATCGTCGCGCTCCGGCTGTCGGGGGCGCTGGTACTGGGCCAGTTGCTGCGGCGAGTAGCCGGGCGGGTGTTGATGCGCCGGGGACGTCGGGGCCGGGGCTGTTGCCGGATTTGGCCCACTGAAGCGGGGAAGCACGGTGGTCGAGTCGTCGGTGTGGTACGCGCGGTGCCGGCCCGAATCATCCGGTTGGTCGGGATAGCCAGGCACCCCGGGCCGGGTCATCGCGCCGACTCCGGAACGGTGGTGTGCCGCAGCGCTGCCGAGCCGTCGAACGCCGGCACGGTCAGCTCGGCTTCGATCGTCTCCTGGTAGCCCAGCTGGAAGTGGGTCACGGCGTCCCTGAACAACTGCACCCCTTCGGAGTCGGCCAGCGCCTGCTGCAGGGCGCTGGGGTCACCGATCGCGGCGATCCGAAATGGGGGCGAGTAGACCC
This sequence comes from Micromonospora sp. LOL_021, assembly GCF_048060215.1. Lineage (NCBI taxonomy): Bacteria > Bacillati > Actinomycetota > Actinomycetes > Micromonosporales > Micromonosporaceae > Micromonospora > Micromonospora sp. LOL_021. The sequence continues at coordinate 14,468 of NZ_JBHMIN010000024.1, forward strand.
CGCCGTGCAACAACAGCGTGTTCCCGACACAGCGTACCGCGCTGGTCGCCAACACCCGTACATTCATGATTGACATCGCTTCGGCGCCGCCGGCCCACAGTGCGTTGACCACTGCCTGTACGTCGCTCTGGTGCACCACCAGGTCGTCGTTGCTGGCACCGTCCGGCAGGTCGGTCAGCCGCGGCGCGTCGTCGAGTTCGATGATGACGCCCGGGCCGGCCAGCGCGGTGAAGCCGGCCGCCGACCGGTTCGCGTCGATTCGGGCCTGCTGCCGGGCGATCGGCTCGTCCGACCCGGCGACCAGCTCCGTCTGCTGGTCGACCTGGTCGCGCAGTTGGGCGGCGCGTTCCTCGGCGGCGGCCAGCTGGGTACGTCGGTCGTCGATCAGCTGCGCGAGTTGTGGTCGACGGTCCTCCCGCAGACTGGTGCCGCTGGCGGTGGTGGCGGTCGTGGTGAACAGTAGGCCGGCGAGCAGCGCGATCAGCGGTACGCCGGCGGACCAGCCGGGCTGCTCCGCGCCGCGCCGGCGACGCAGCAGCCCGCGAACGGCGCGCCGGACCACGTCCCGCCAGGACGCGCTGCCGGAGGTGTACTCCACCTCGGCCCCCTCTCCGCCTGCCAGCCATCGACAAGTGTCCGCATAATGGACCACCTGAGCGGTCTATCGCACCTGGTGGACCTGGTTGTGCCCAAATGTCGCTGCTGCCGTGCTGCGGCCCGTGGCCGGATCGCGGCAACTTGACTACGCTAGCTCTTGAACATTATTGGCCATGGACCGTCGCCGCTGCGTCCGGTTGCCGGGCCGGATGATAGCCACCAGGAGAGCGTCGTGCCCAAGTCGCAGGTTCGCAAGAAGAAGGTCTACACCCCGCCGACCGACGTCCGCCCGACCCAGACGGCTGCCACCCGCAAGCCGAGTCCGGTCTGGCTGCCGATCAGCGCCGTCTCGTTGATCGTCTTCGGCATCGGCTGGCTGGTCGTCTACTACCTGTCGGAGACCGCCTACCCGGTCGCCTCCTGGGGCTACTGGAACCTGGCGATCGGGTTCGGTGCCATGGTGAGTTCGCTGATCCTGCTCTCCCGCTGGCGCTGACCCGGTTCACAGTCGGTCCGCAGTCGGCCCGTCAGTGCCACCCAAGGTCGGTCGGTGTCCCCGAGGATGCCGGCCGACCTGCTGTTTTGTCGGGAGCCGGGCGCTGGCGTGGCGGCGACGCTGCCATAGGGTGGCGAGTACCGGTCGCCGGTGCGGTGCGACGCTCGTCACATTACCCATGGGTAACTTGGCGGTAGGCTGAAGCTCCGTGGCCGGCCTTCCGGTCACTCTGCCGCTCGTCCGCAGCACACCGGGAGGCCAACGAATGGGTACGGTCCAGATCGTCACCACGGTGGTCGCCGCCATCGTCACCGCCGTCGCGGTGGTGCTCGCCGGCCGGGCGGTCTGGCAGTTCGTCTCGATCATCCGACTCGGTGAGGCCGACCCGCACCGCACCGGTGACCCGGCCACCCGGGCGAAGGTGATGCTGAGCGAGACCCTCGGCCACACCCGGATGCTCAAATGGAGCGTCGTCGGGGCGGCCCACTGGTTCGTCATGGTCGCCTTCATCGTGCTCTCCATCCTCGTACTGGAGGCGTACTTCGAGGTGGTCGACGCCGGCGGCGGCATTCCGGTGATCGGCGGTTGGCTGCCGTACGGGCTGGTCACCGAGCTCATCTCGATCCTCGGCATGCTGGGTATCGGCGTGCTGATCGGGATCCGGCTGGCGAACCGGCCGACCCGGACCGGCGGCCGGTCACGGTTCACCGGCTCGACGATGTGGCAGGGCTACTTCGTCGAAGCCGTCGTGCTGGCCGTACTGATCTGCGGGTTCTTGATCCGCGGCTTCCGGGTGGCCACCGACCACTTCGACTTCCCGGTCTGGGCCACCCCGGTGAGCCACGCGCTCGGTGCCGTCCTGCCCGCCTCCGAGTCGGCGATCAGCATCACCGCCCTGGTCAAGATCCTCATCTCGATGACCTGGTTGATCGTCATCGCGTTGACGCTGACCATGGGGGTGGCCTGGCACCGGTTCGCCGCCTTTTTCAACATCTACTTCAAGCGGGACCCCGGCCGGCCCAACTCCGGCCTCGGCGCGCTGCGGCCGATGATGAGCGACGGCAAGCCGCTCGACTTCGAAGAGGCCGACCCGGAGTCCGATCAGTTCGGGGTCGCCCAGGTCGAACAGTTCAGCTGGAAGGGCCTGCTCGACTTCACCACCTGTACGGAGTGTGGCCGCTGCCAGTCGCAGTGCCCGGCCTGGAACACCGGTAAGCCGCTGTCACCGAAGCTGCTCGTGCTGTCGCTGCGCGACCACGCCTACGCCAAGGCGCCGTACCTGCTCGCCGGCGGCGGCAAGGACCTCACCGGCGAGGAGAAGGGTACGGCCGAACAACTCGCCAAGGTCGACGCCCTGGCGCTGGCCGAGGCCGACCGCCCGCTGATCGGCGGTGCCGACGACGGCGGCGTCATCGACCCGGACGTTCTCTGGTCGTGCACCACCTGCGGGGCCTGCGTGGAGCAGTGCCCGGTGGACATCGAACACGTCGACCACATCGTCGACATGCGCCGCTACCAGGTGCTGATCGAGTCGAGCTTCCCCAGCGAGGCCGGCGTGATGCTGCGTAACCTCGAGAACAAGGGCAACCCGTGGGGTGCTCCGCCGAACACCCGGGAGGACTGGACCAAGGGGCTCGACTTCGCGGTCCCCCGAGTCGGCGAGGTGGACGACTTCGAGTACCTGTTCTGGGTCGGCTGCGCCGGCGCGTTCGAGGACCGGGCCAAGAAGACCACCCGCGCGGTGGCTACCCTGCTGCACGAAGCTGGCGTCGACTTCGCCATCCTCGGCGAGGGCGAGACCTGCACCGGCGACCCGGCCCGCCGGATCGGCAACGAGTTCGTCTTTCAGATGCTGGCCCAGCAGAACGTCGAGACCCTCAACGAGGCGTTCGGCGACCGGGAGCCGGCGAGACGCAAGATCGTCGCGACCTGCCCGCACTGCTTCAACACCCTCGGCAACGAGTACGGCCAGCTCGGCGGCCACTTCGACGTCGTACACCACACCCAGCTGCTGGCCCACCTGGTCGCCGCCGGCAAGCTCACCCCGGTCACCCCGGTCGACGGTGGGTTGACCTACCACGACCCGTGCTACCTGGGCCGGCACAACCGGGTGTTCAGCCCGCCCCGGGAGGTGCTCGGCGCCGCATTGACCGCAGGTGCCGAGGCGGGCGGCGACCCGGCCCAGCTGCGGGAGATGCCGCGCAACTCCGAACGCTCATTCTGCTGCGGTGCCGGCGGGGCGAGGATGTGGATGGAGGAGCGGATCGGCAAGCGGGTCAACGTCGACCGGGTCGAGGAGGCGCTCTCCACCGGGGCGCAGACCATCGCGGTCGGTTGCCCGTTCTGCTACACCATGCTCGGCGACGGGGTCACCGGCAAGCAGTCCAGCGGCGCGGCGGACGAGAACGTCGAGGTCGTCGATGTGGCGACGGTGCTGCTCAGGTCGGTCAAGCCGGCGGTAGCATCTTCGGCGTCATCGTCATCGTCATCTTCGGCGTCGGCGTCGGCGTCGGCCGAGGAGTAGGGAGAAGCGGGTGCTGGGTTGGGCCCGCGAGTTCCTCGCCCAGCCCTGGCCGTTCCTCACCCTGGCGGTGCTGGCCGGCGTGAGCCTGCTGGTGCACCGGCCGGTCGCCGTACGGCTCGGCTGGGCACGCTGGCCGACGCTCGGGATGCTCCTCGGCGCCGCCGCGATCACCGCGCTCACCCTGCCGCCGGCACCGGCCGGTACCGGCGTACCGCTCGCTCCCGGGGCCTCCGTTTCCGGCCCGAACGGGGAGGTCCTGACCGCGTGCCTCCGGTCACTCACCGATCCGGCGGTGCTGTGGTCCGGGCTGGTCACCGTCGATTCGCTCGGTGAACGGGTCGGCAACGTGGTGATGTTCGTGCCGCTGGCGTTCTGTGCCGTCCTGGCGGTCCGCCGGCCAGCGCTGGCCACTGGGCTGCTCCTGCTGGCCCCGGCCGGCGTCGAAGTCGCCCAGGCGGTGCTCGGCGTCGGCCGCGAGTGTGTCGGCTACGACTGGGTCAACAATGCGACCGGGGTGCTGATCGGGGCGGTCGGCGGCGGCATCGTCCGGTTGCTGTGGCGGCGGTTCGCACCGGCGCGTACCAGGGTCAGCTAGCTACCAGTCGCGACATCGGTGGCGGTGACGACGCCGCGGGCGACCGTTGCCCGGTACCCGTCGACGACGTCGGTGGTCGCGGCGATCGGCCAGGTCGCCGGCCCGAGCACAGCGGACAGGTGGCGCTGCGCGTCCAAGGGCTGTGCGGCACCGGTGTCAGGTACGTCGAGTGCGTTCAGCAGGCAGGCCAATGCGGCGGTACGCGGTTCGACCGGTCCGGCACCGCGCTCGGCGGCGGCCAGCCGTCGCCGGGTCGCCGTCTCGGCGGGCGGTTCGACGCCGTCCGGCGGAGCGAACCTGGTCCGGGGCAGCACCCAGAGCACCCGGTCCCGTTCCCGGCGGAGCACTCCCGAGGCGACCAGCCCGTCGAGCACCTCGTCGACTACACCGTGGGACAGATCGACCACCCAGTCGCGGGTCGCGCGGCCGGGCTCGGCCTGGATCCTGGTCCGTGCCCGGTCGAGCAGCTTCCGACCCTGCCCTCGACCCGGGTCGTCCTCGGCCGGGACACCGTGAGCCGGGTTGTCGCTGGCCTGGCTGTCTTCGGCCGGGTTGCCGCTGGCCTGCACCCGGCCGTCCGCATCGATCGAAAGCTGCCCGCCTACGGCGAGGTCGCACAACACTGCCCCGGCGACCGCGTAGTCGAGCTCGGGGGATGCGACGGTCGCGGTTCCGGAATCGTCATAGCTGAGCAGGACCAGCTCTTCCGCGATGCTGAGCGACGTCATACCGTCACGCTAACCGCCCAGAGCGGTGACTGCAGGAGAAGCGGTGGCTGCGGGAGAAGCAGCGGCTGCGGGCGGCGACGAGCGGTTGCTTCGGATGAAGCAGGGACAGCAGGCGGTCTTGAACGAACACCGCGCTTTCCAATAAGGTGATGCACCGACCGCTGCGGATGTCGGCCTCCGTACCCCCGCCCGTGAGGCCCCAGCGATCGAACCATTGAAGGAGTCGCTGCCAATGGCACGTGCGCTCGCAAATTCGCACATCCATCGTCACAGTGGGTCCCGATATCGATGCGGAGAGCGTCGACCCATGCGCTTTATGCGGCGCAGTGCGATTGCGCTGTTGCTCGCCGTAACCGCGTTGGTCTCCCCGGCTGGGCCGGCCCACGCCGAGCCGACGCTGGCTGAGATCGAAGCCGAGTTGGACGCCCAGTGGCTGAAACTGGAACCGGTCATTGAGCAGTACAACAAGGTGCACAGCGAGCTCAAGGCCAACGAGAAGAAGGCGGCCGCGCTCGACGAGAAGATCCGCCCCCTGTCGCTGCAGGCCAACCTGGCGGCGGACGAGATCGGCGAGGTGGCCAACCGCTATTACCGGACCGGGCCGTCGAGCGAACTGAACGCCCTGCTCCGGACCGGATCACCGACCAGCCTGGCGGATCAGCTCGTGGTGCTGGACCGGATCTCCAAGCGTCGGCAGGAAAAGATCACCGCCGTTCTGGACACCCGGGACCGCTATCTCGCCGAGCGGCAGGCGCTGGACGAGCTGATCGCGAAGCAGCAGGCACAGGACAAGACGCTCGCCGAGCAGCGCAAGGCCATCGACGCCGAAATCAAGCGGCTGGAACGGGCGCGAAACGCCGCGTACCAGTCAACCGGCTACACCGGCGGATCCGGTGCCTCCGGCCCGTGCCCGGCGGTGTCGGTCGGCGGAGCCGCCGGAACCGCGGTCCGCACCGCGTGCGCACAGCTCGGTAAGCCGTACGTCTGGGGTGCCACCGGGCCGAACGCCTTCGACTGTTCCGGCCTGACCCAGTACGCCTGGGCAAGTGCCGGTGTCAGCCTCACGCATTACACCGGAACTCAGTGGAATCAGGGCAGTTCGGTCAGCCGCGCCAACGCCAAACCAGGGGATCTCGTATTCTTCTTTAGTGATCTGCATCACGTGGGGATCTACATCGGTAATGGCCTGATGGTGCACGCTCCACGCGCGGGTCAACCCGTGCAGATGGAGAACATCGACAACATGCCGCTCGCCGGATTCAAGCGGGTCGGCTGATCGCGGCAGGTCAGCACGCTCGCCGAGGCGATCTGAGTGACGCGCGTCGGTGGGCCGAACGTATGGGCGGACCGGTATGAACGGGCCGGTCCGCCCAGCAAGATTCGAACGCTTGAACGACGACAGCCTATGCACGATACGCAATCGGATGTGTACGCAAAGAGATAGTCCGTGTTCTCGCTTGCGTAGCGAGAACACCGCTCTCTACCCTTGGGGATCGTCGAGTCGGGAGGACGTCAACCAACCGGGTTGACCTCGGCCTGACACCGCCTAATCGCCGCCTGACGGCGAGCCGGGGACCCACGGCACTCCCGGGGTGAATCCGCAGGCCACTGCGGTAGGGCGTCTCCTTTCCGCCCGAACCCGTCAGCTAACCCGGTAGGCGGTCTGGGGAGAAGGAGTCCGGTGGCTACGAGCGCCCCTCGGCGGTACCTCCGGTGGTCCAGCCGCGACCATCGGCGAAAAACGCCGCACGACCCTCGACGAATACTCAACGCGTTGATCGCCGCCACGACCGGCGTCGGTCTGCTGCTGGTCGGAGCTCCGGCGCAGGCGCAGCCGACCGTCGCCGAGATCGAGTCGCAGATCGACGAGGTCTGGGCCGAGCTCGAACCGACGATCGAACGGCACAACGCCGTACGGCAGGACCTTGCCGCCAAGAAGAAGCAGGCGGACGAACTGCAAAAGAAGATCAAGCCGCTGCAGATCCAGATCGACCTGGCGATGGACCGGGTAAGCGAGTTCGCCGCCCGGTCGTACAAGGGCGGTAGTCCGTCGGTCTTCAACGCGATCCTGACCAACGGCAAGCCGACCCACCTCGCCGACCAGCTCGAGCTGCTGGACCAGTTCGCCCGGCGGCAGGCCCGCGACGTCCAGGCCGTCGTCGACCTCAAGAACGAGTACGCCGCGAAGAAAGCCCCACTCGACGATCTGATCGTCGAGCTGACCAGCACCGAGGCTGAGCTGGCGGCGAAGGCCAAGGAGATCGACGCCGAGGTCGACCGGTTGCAGGACCTGCGACTGGAGGCGTACGGCTCGACCAACACCCTCGGCTCGCTGCGTCCCGCGCCCTGCCCGGCGACCTACCCCGGCGGTGCGGCCGGCAAGGCGGTCACCTTCGCCTGTGCGCAGATCGGCAAGCCGTACGTGTGGGGTTCAGCGGGACCGGGCAGCTACGACTGTTCGGGTCTCACCTTGGCCGCCTGGGCGCAGGCCGGCGTCTCGCTGCCGCACAACGCCGCTCGGCAGCGTCAGGTGACCGCCAACGTCAGCCGGGACGAGTTGCGCCCCGGCGACCTCATCTTCTACTACAGCGGGCTCTCCCACGTTGGCATGTACGTGGGTGACGGCTGGATCGTGCACGCCTCCCAGGCGGGCGAACCGGTGCAGATGCGCAAGATCGGTTCGAGTGTGCACAGTTACGGCAGGCCTGGTTAGACCTGACTCCTCCCCATGGCCTGGCGCGTGCCGCTGATCCCCCCGTCAAGCGGCAGCACCGGCCACCGGAAAGGCGCCCTCCCATGTCTCCCCCCGGCTTGGGAGGGCGCCTTTCGCCTCCCCGTCGCCGGTACGCCGGCTCTCCGGCAGCCCTGCCGGTTCAGCTGGTCGGCCAGGTGCGCCACCGCTGCCAGGACCGGCTCGGAGTGGGGCCACGCTGCCCCTGGTACCGGGATCCGTAGACCGCCGACCCGTACGGATGCTCGGACGTCGACGAGAGCCGGAAGATGCACAACTGGCCGATCCTCATCCCGGGCCAGAGCTTGATCGGCAGGTTCGCCACGTTGGACAACTCCAACGTCACGTGGCCGGAGAAGCCGGGGTCGATGAAGCCGGCGGTGGAGTGGGTCAGCAGGCCCAGCCGACCCAGGCTCGACTTGCCCTCCAGCCGGGCGGCCAGGCCGTCGCCGAGCGAGACGACCTCGAGCGTGGAGGCGAGGACGAATTCACCGGGGTGCAGCACGAACGGGTCGCCGCTGGGCACCTCGACCTGGGACGTCAGATCGTCCTGCCGGGTGGCCGGGTCGATGTGGGTGTAAAGGTGGTTGTTGAAGACCCGGAAGTATCGGTCGAGCCGGACATCGATGCTCGACGGCTGGACGAGCGAGGGTTCGAACGGCTCGAGGGAGAGGCCGCCGGTCTTGGTCTCCGCGACGATGTCCCGGTCGGAGAGGAGCATCGTCACACGATAGCGACGTGCGGCCGGCGGTGCGACCGTGCGGCGGGTGTCCTGGCCGGAACGTACCCGGATCGGCGTGGCCGGGCGATCCCACTATCTCTTCGTACACATGTTCGATAGAATGATCGCATGGCAACCTGGTCCGAGTTCGCAGCCGACGAGCCCCGCCTGGCCACGGCGATCCGACTCCTCATGCAGCAGTACGGCCCCGGCCTCGGCTACCTCGCCACCGTCCGAGCCGACGGCGGTCCCCGGGTGCACCCGGTCTCCCCGGTGATCACCGACAGTGGGCTGTTCTGCTTCATCATCGATTCGCCGAAGCGGCGTGACCTGGAGCGGGACGGTCGGTACGCGCTGCACTCGTTCCCGCCGGAGGAGAGCGACGACGAGGCGTACCTGGCAGGTCGGGCGCATCCGGTCACCGATCCGACCAAGGTGGGTCGGCTGGCCAGCGATCTCGGGGCCGTGCCGCACGTCGACTGGCGGCTGTTCGAGTTCACCGTCGACGTGGCGATGGTGGCGCAACGCGGTGGCAGCACCGGCCACTACGCGGCGGCGGCGCCACGGCAACCAGCCGTCCAGGTCTGGCTCGACCCGACCAGCGGCAGCGTCTCCCACCCGGTGCCGACCCCGGTCGCCTGCTGATCCGCCGTGCGGCACCGGCCGACGCGTCGACGCCCTACCCGTTGACGCTCGGTCGACGGGTGTCGAGCCGTACCCATGCTGGTGCTCGGTTGGCGGCCGGGCCTGTTGCGCAGTGACCGGGCGGACCGGGTAAAGTGGGGCCGCTCGCGGGTGTAGTTCAATGGCAGAACATCAGCTTCCCAAGCTGACAGTGCGGGTTCGATTCCCGTCACCCGCTCTCCAACACACGAAAGCCTTGGTCGTGACCACACTCCCAACCAGGGCTTGCACTGTACGTACGCGGGGTCGCCGCTAGGTTCCTACTTCCGTGGGTACGAGGCCTGCAGCACTTCGCGGATCAACTCGCTGGGGCTGCGATTGGTCAGCTCTGCCACCTTTTTGATCATTTCGTAGCTTTGGTCATCAATCCAACTGCCTGCGTTGCCCGCCTCGGAACCCATGCTGCCTCGGTGGACGTGATGCCGCAGGTGCATCCTGATGCACCTCTGGCATCAAGCTGAACAGGTAACCGCTGGCCCGGGGGGTCACGCTGCGTGCGACGACCGCCGCGCGTCATCACCGACCTTGTGGTGTGGACGACGTCGGACCGATGCCCAGCCGCGCCAGCGCGGCGACCCGGCTTTCGATCACCTGGATCCGGTCGGCCCGTTCCGTCGGGGACCAGTGGGCCTGCTGGTTGGTCACCTGCCCGGGCCACTTCCGGTAGAGCAACCCCGGCTCATCGATGAAGTGACCGTCGCTGACCGTGCTCGCGGCGAGGAGCAGCCCGGTGTCCTCGGAGGCGGGCAGCGCCAGCCAGCCGCCCAGGGCCAGCAGCAGGTCCGTACGGATGCACAGCGTCGCCGGGTGCACCGGCAGTCGGTAGGCGTCCTCCTGCCGGCACCGGTGGACCGTGCCGGCGGGCAACCGGCCGCCCGGTGGATCGGTGGCCATCCGTACCGTGCTGTGGTCGCTCAGCAGATCGAGCGCCGCCGCCGTCGTCCAGTCGACCGTCGGGTCGGCGGTGAGGACCGCGATGTCGCGGGCCAGCGCGTCGGAGGTCAGCCGGTCGTCGGCGTCGAGCACCTTGACCAGCGGCCCGTCGACGCGGGACAGCGCCATGGTGCGGGTGACGCCGGGGCCACCAGGGCGGTTGTGGCCGACGCTGATCCGTCGGTCCTGGGGCAGCGCGGTTGCGACCTCACCGGTCTGCCCGTCCTCCTGCACCAGCCAGCGCCACTGCCAGCCAGGCGGTATCCGCTGCGCCCGCAGCGAGGCGTACGCGTCAGCGAGGTACGGGATGCTCGCGGGATGGACAGGAGTGACCACCGAGATGGTCTGCGGGGGCCGGCGCATCGCTCCGACTCTACTATGGGTTGTTGATCCTTGACCCTACGTTGCGGTGCGCCGATCTCTGGTACGAATGTCCCATGCCGGAATCGTCGGACCCGCGCTCGACGGACGCCGCTCACTCCCGCCCCGCCGGGGTGGACGACGCCACGGTCGCGGCGCTCGGCGAGTTGAGCAAGGCACTGGAGACGGTGCACCGGGCCCGTGGCCACCTCTACTCGATGCACCAGCTGATCGGCGGCGCGGATGCGACCCTGGACCGGGTCGTCCAGCTGCTGCGCGGGGCCGGTCACCGGCACATGGCTGACCGGGTCGAGACGGAGCTGATCGGTCGCAACGTCCTGCCGGGCCGCTGGACGTTCCAGATCGTCGAGGAGTTCGACGACGGCTACTACGCGACCTTCCAGGCGGTCGAGCGGGCGGCCCGGGAGGCGCTGGTGGGCGGCCGCCGGCACATCCACGAGGCGGAGATGAAGCAGGCCCGGCGTACCGTCGGCCGACCGGGACACGAGGCGACCCCGTAGCCGATCCGACCCTGGTGGTTCACAGGTCCTCGCTGTGGATCAGGCTGCGGATCCGGAGTTCGTCGACGACGGGGGGCGGACAGTCGGCGACGATCACCGCGCTGCCGACGACGACCGCCCCGCGAGCTGCGGCGAGCTGCGCCATGGCCCGCAGCTGCGCGCCGCTGGTGACCCAGTCGTCGACCAGCAGGACCCGGTCGCCTGGGCCGAGGTGCCGGTCACGGACACCGAGCCGCAGTGTGCGGCCCCGGTAGTCGGGCGCCGTCGTGGTCCAGGTGGTCGCGTCCGCGATTGCCCGCTGCAGATCCTCCTTGTACGCGGGTACGACGCCAACGCCGAGCGCTGTCGCCACCAGCGGGCCGACAAGCAGCCCGGTGACCTGCGGGGTCATCACCGTGCTCGGTCGGTCCGCGTCGGCCAGATTGGCGCTGGCCAGATCGGCGAGGGCCGGGCCGATCCCGGCGAGAATCCGGGGGTGTCGCCACCACCCGGACAGGTCGCTCACCAGATGGCTGCTGGCCGGGCCGGGGTCGTGCCAGACGAAGGTGTCGATCAGCAGCCGCCGAAGTTCAACCGGGTCCGGCGCGTCGCCGGATGCGGCCGGGCGTGGCACATTGCCGGCTGCGGCCGCGCGGGACCGGTGCGGGTGAGCGGCTGCGGCGTCGGTCACCGGCCGAGTATGCCGGGACTCCGCGCCGGTGAATCTGCCGGGCACACTTGACACGACACGGCCTGCTCCGGCTACGTTGCGGCGGCTAAATTATGTTGTCAGCTCGTCAGGAGACGTCATGGCCGCGCGCCATCGCAACCCGCGTCCGTACCGTCTGCGGCTGGCACCGTGGTTGGCGGTGGTCCTGCTGGCCGGTGTGCTGGCGGGCGGAACGGCCATGGCGTTCGAACTGACCGCCGGTACGTCGACAACATCGCGTGCGGCGTCCACGGCCACACCGCCTACGAACACGCCGTCCACGACCACGGCGTCCGGCTCCCCTGTGCCGGACCGCTCGACCGCGTCGACCCGGGCGGCACGTGGGGCCGACCGAGCCGCCTCGACGCCGAAACCGTCCCCGACGCCAGAACGGTCCCCGACCGGCGGGCCGTCCCAGACCCAGAACGAGGCCCAGTCCGGTGGCCAGGTGGTGGAGAGCGGCACCTGCGGTGCGTCGTACTACGCCAGCGGACAGGTCACCGCGAACGGCGAGCCGTTCGACCCGTCAGGGATGACCGCCGCGCACCGTACTCTGCCGTTCGGCACTCAGGTGCGGGTGACCAACCCGCAGACCGGTGCCAGCGTGGTGGTCCGGATCAACGATCGGGGACCGTTCATCGACGGGCGGTGCCTCGACCTGGCCCCTGCCGCTTTCGCGAAGATTGCGGCTCTTGACCTGGGTCACCTGCAGGTTCGCTACGAGATTCTCGGCGACTGACCGCAATCCTGAGTTGCCACTCAGTGTCGAGCTGCTGGTCAGCGGCGTGATGTGCCATTTTCAGGTTTGCCCACAGGTTGAGCAACCGCTCGCCGCCCGCCCGGGGGATAGCCAGGGTGCCAAGGTTGTCCAATACTCCGGGTGGCCATATCCGGATCAGACGACAGGCCAACTCCGTTGGGCCACCGCCACCGATGAGTCATGCTGTTTCGCGTACCCATGCACATCTTTCCGATGGGCGGCCGCCGCCCACTCAGCGCTGGTTCCCGCGTCGGCCTCGGCGCGGCCCTCGTGCTGCTCGCGCTCGTCTCCGTGGTGGAGATCGCGGACGGGTCCGGGGTCAACTACGTCGGTCTGGTCGCCGCCGCCCCGTTCCTCGCGGCGGCCTTCGCGACGTGGCGGGTGGTGCTCTCCACCGGGGTGCTGGCCACCCTGGTCGGCGGCATCTTCGCGCTGACCGGTCAGATGCTCTCGCTGGCGACCGCGGTGAACGTGGTCGGCATCGCGCTGGCCACCGGACTGGCGGCGGCGGTCGCGGTCATCCGGGAACGGCAGGCACAGCAGATCGCCGAGCTTTCGCGGCTGGCGTCGGTGGCCCAGCAGGCGGTGCTGCGTCCGCTCGGACCACAGGTCGGCACGCTCGCCGTGGCGGGACGCTACATCTCCGCCACCGCCGCCGCGGACATCGGCGGTGACCTGTACGAGGCGCTCGACACGCCGTACGGCGTACGCATGATCATCGGAGACGTACGGGGCAAAGGCCTGGACGCGGTCCGGTTGGCCAGCATCGTCCTGGGTTCGTACCGGCACGTCGCCTATGAGCGGGCCGACCTGCGGGCCATCGTGGCGGACCTGGACCGGGCGGTGGCGCGCAGCGTGGGCGACGAGGATTTCGTCACCGCCGCCCTGGTCGAGGAGCGCGGTGGAACGCTGACCATCGTCAACTGTGGGCATCCGGCTCCGCTGCTGCTGCGCCGAGGCGAAGTGATCCCGCTGGAACCGCCGGCTCCGGCGCCGCCACTCGGTTTCATGCCGGTGGTACGTCCCCGGGTCGAACGTCTCGAGCCGGGTGACCGATTGCTGCTGTTCACCGACGGACTGGGCGAGGCACGTCGGGACGGTGCCTTCTTCCCCACCGCGGACCGGGCCTGGCGGCTGCTGGGTCACGGCACCGTTGGCGACGGCCTGGCATCGCTGGAGACGGCGCTGGTCGAGTGGGTGTACGGGCGGCTCGACGACGACATCGCCCTGGTCCTGATGGAGTACTCGGGCTCCGGGGCGGTGCCCGCCCCGTCCGTGCCGAGCTGGGAGGTCGGCGCACCCGGCGGCTGACCGGCCGGATCAGACCGGCTGGGCGATCGCGAACAGGGCACTGGTGCCGCCGGGGGCCCGGTGCCGGCCGACGTAGCGACGGCTGGCGATCGGTTCGACCAGTGCGTTGAGCAGGCGGGTGACGGACATCTGTGCCTCCTGATGGCAACTGCGGCGCTTCTTGGGTTTTGCCCAATTCTTGGCCTCTTGCACCGGGCAAAACGACCGTATTCCGGACAAGTGACGGCTGGCGGGACGTCGACTGCCCGGTCGCTGTCCTCGGTTTGCCAGACAACGTGCTTGTCGTTGGCTACCCGGGAGTAATACAGTTGTGGTTACTGACCAGTAACAGCTGTCCGGAAGCGGGGCCACCACGCGATGACCCACTACAAGAGCAACCTTCGGGACCTCGAGTTCAACCTGTTCGAGGTTTTCGGCGCCGACCGCACCTTCGGCCAGGCGCCCTACGCCGACCTGGACGTCGACACCGCCCGGAGCATCCTCGGCGAGGTCGAGCGGCTGGCCCGCGAGGAGCTCGCGCCCAGCTTCGCGCCGGGCGACCGCAACCCGCCGGTCTTCGACCCGGCCACCCACTCGGTGACCTTGCCACCCGAGTTCCACCGCTCGTTCGAGGCCTTCATGTCGGCCGAGTTCTGGCGGCTGGACCTGCCGGAGGAGCTCGGCGGCACCAACGCGCCACGCGCGTTGTGGTGGTCGCTGGCCGACCTGGTGCTCGGCTCCAACGCACCGGTCTGGATGTACGCCTCCGGGCCGTCCTTCGCGCATACCCTCTACGTCGAGGGCACGCCGGAGCAGAAGGAGTGGGCCAAGCTCTTCGTCGAGCGGTATTGGGCGTCGACGATGGTGTTGACCGAGCCGGACGCCGGCTCCGACGTGGGCGCCGGGCGCACCCGGGCGATCCCGCAGCCGGACGGCACGTACCACATCGAGGGCGTCAAGCGCTTCATCACCAGCGGCGAGCACGACCTCAGCGAGAACATCATCCACTACGTGCTGGCCCGTCCGGTCGGCGTCGAGGGTGCCGGCGGTCCGGGCACCAAGGGCCTGTCGCTGTTCGTCGTGCCCAAGTACCACTTCGACGGGGCAACGGGTGAGCTGGGCGAGCGCAACGGCGTCTTCGCCACCAACGTCGAGCACAAGATGGGGCTGAAGGTTTCCACCACCTGCGAGCTCACCTTCGGTGAGCACGGCGTGCCGGCCAAGGGATGGCTGCTCGGCGACGTGCACGACGGAATCCGGCAGATGTTCCTGATCATCGAGTACGCCCGGATGCTGGTCGGCGCGAAGGCGATCGCCACCCTCTCCACCGGCTACCTCAACGCCCTCGAGTACGCGAAGAACCGGGTCCAGGGCGCCGATCTGCTGCAGATGACCGACAAGTCGGCACCGCGGGTGACCATCACCCACCACCCCGACGTCCGTCGGTCGCTGATGCTGCAGAAGTCGTACGCCGAGGGCCTGCGCGCGTTGGTCTGCTACACGGCCAGCTGGCAGGACAAGATCAACATCGCCCGGGCGGCCGGCGACGAGGAGACCGTGCAGCTCGCCAAACGGGTCAACGACCTGCTGCTGCCGCTGGTCAAGGGGTGCGGCTCGGAACGGGCGTACGAGCTGCTCGGCCACGAGTCGCTGCAGACCTTCGGCGGCTCCGGCTACCTGCAGGACTACCCGCTGGAGCAGTACGTCCGGGACTCGAAGATCGACACCCTGTACGAGGGAACCACCGCGATCCAGAGCCTCGACCTGTTCTTCCGCAAGATCGTCCGGGACAACGGCCAGTCCCTGATGGCGATCGCCGGCGAGATCCAGGCCTTCATCGCCGCCGAAGGCGGCAACGGCCAGCTCAAGGAGGAACGCGCCGCGCTCGGCCGGGCGCTCGGCGAGGTGCAGAACATCCTCGGCGTGATGACCGGCTGGCTCGGTGAGGTGCAGAGCGGCGAGCCGCGCTCGCTGTACAAGGTCGGTCTGAGCAGCCGGCGACTGCTGCTGGCGCTCGGCGACGTGGTGATCGCCTGGCTGCTGCAGCGGCAGGCCGAGGTCGCCCTGACCGCGTTGGGCGGCGACGGGGTCTCTGACGCCGACCGGAGTTTCTACCAGGGCAAGGTAGCCGCCGCCCGGTTCTTCGCCAGCGAGGTGCTGCCCCGGATCGGTGCCGACCGTCGGATCATCGCTGGAACCGGCCTCGACCTCATGGACCTACCCGAGGACGCCTTCTGAGCAGACAACCGGAGGTTCCGCCGCCACCGTTTCGGGCCCTCCCCGGCGGGTAGATCAGCAGGCGACCGCACAACTTGTAGCCACCGCACAAGGAGTGCACGCATGGGTATCGGCAGTGGAATCTTCCTCATCGCAATCGGCGCCATCCTGGCGTACGCCGTCCGGGCCGACGTCTGGTGGCTGGACGTGCGGGCCGTGGGCTGGGTGCTGATCCTGGCCGGGTTGGCGATCCTGCTCACCGTGCTGTGGTTCTGGAACGATCGCCGCCGCCGGGCCCGGACGGTCATCGTCGAGGAGAACAAACTGGCCCATCCGGCGCAGATGGTGCCACCGCCGGCCGAACCGCCGCAGCCGCCCAACTGACCGCAGGAGCCCAACTGACCGCAGCCCGACTGACCGCGCTGCCCCTGCTCGGGCTGCGCGGTCAGTTGGTTCGGGCCGCCCGGGCGGTGTACGTGTGGGTCGCAGGTGCCGCCTGCGGCCCACACGCCGTCCACTCGCCGGTGAACTCGTGAACGGCGATCCCACAGGTGCGCAGTCCGCTGTCGCCGGCACCGGCCGGATCGAGCAGCGCCGAAGCGTAGGAAACCGTCGGATTGTGCCCGACGATCAGCACCCGGAGCACCGAGTCGTCCAGTTGCCGCACCAGTCCGAGCAGGTCGATCGCGGTCCCGCCGTACAACCGGGGTTCGAAGCGGGCGGGTGCCGGCGGACCCGCCGCCGACACCTCCTGCCAGGTCTGCCGGGTGCGCCGGGCCGGCGAGCAGAGCACCAGCTGAGGCCAGAGCTGGTGTTCGGCCAGCCACTGCCCGGCGTGCGCCGCGTCCGAGTGTCCGCGCGGGGTGAGCCCGCGTCGCTCGTCTGCCATCTGTTCGGGCTGCTCCGCTTTTGCGTGCCGGAGCAGCACGATGCTGCGTCGGGTCATCGGTTCAGCTTGCCTGATTGAGTTCGCAAGCGCCTGGGTACATCCGTGCCCGCCGCTACCTCACAAGCGGCATCCGGCCGGCACGACGGTGCCGGCAACAGCCAAGGAGGTACGAAGTGGGCATCGGCGGAAGCATCTTCCTCATCGCCCTGGGCGCCATCCTGGCCTTCGCGGTCGAGGCCGAAATGGGCTTTCTCGACCTGACCACGGTCGGCTGGGTGTTGATGGTGGCCGGCGTGTTCGGGCTGGCCCTGACGTTGTGGTTCTGGCAGAGCCGCCGCCGTACGGTGGTGTCCCGGACCGCGCAGGACGAGCCGGCACCGGCTGCCCCGGTCGAGTCGGACCGGGTTGTGGAGGAGCAGTACCGGGAGGCGCGTCGCCCGGGCGGCCCGGTGCGGCGGTGATCCGGACCCCGAGCAGACCGCCACCCCCCGACGGATCAGGATCTGCCCCGAACGGAACAGGATCGCCGACGATCCCGAACCGGGCGGTCCCCGCCGGGGTGGTGGCGGGTCAGGCGTAGAGCGCGAAGTAGATCGCGATGTGATGGCACAGCGCGGCGACGAGGGTGCAGGCGTGGAAGAACTCGTGGTGGCCGAAGACGGTGGGCCACGGGTTGGGGCGGCGCAGCGCATAGAATATCGCCCCGACGCTGTAGATTGCGCCGCCGACGATCAGCAGGACCAGCGCGGTGACCCCACCGTGCTGCAGGATGTCGGGTAGTACCACCACCGCGACCCAGCCGAGGGCGATGTAGAGCGGGGCGCCGGCCCAGCGCGGCAGATGCGGCCAGATCAGCTTCATCGCCACCCCGGCCAGCGCACCGACCCAGACCACGGTGAGCAGGGTGGCGGCGCTGCGCCCGGGCAGCAGAAGCAGGCAGAACGGTGTGTAGGTGCCGGCGATGAAGACGAAGATCATCGAATGGTCGAGGCGGCGCATGATCTGGTACGCCCGTTCCGACCAGACCCGGCGGTGATAGAGCGCGCTGGTGCCGAACAGGCCGCACACCGTCAGGCTGTAGACGACGCAGCTGACCAGCGCGGTCCAGCCGGGTCGGGTGGCGGCCAGCGCGCAGAGCACGATGCCGCTGACCAGGGCCACGAAGAAGGCGTACGTGTGCAGCCAGCCGCGCATCCGGGGTTTGCCGATGTCGACCGGCTTGAGGCGAAGGGGCGCTTCGGTGGTCACCAGACAAGGCTACGGCACCGTAGGTTACCCACTGGTAGTGAGTCGCCTCACGTCCGCCTCACTACCGGCTGACGCCCGGCGGCCGACAATGGACCCATGCGGATCCACCCGGTCGGCCGGCACGCGCTTCTGCTCGAATGGGCGGCGCCGGCTGGCACCGTGCTACCCGGAGACAGCGAACTCGAAGACAGCGAACTCGGGGGCAGCGAACGCGGCCCCGTCGACGCTTGGCGCGCCGAGCTGGGCCGGCGCCGTGAACTCGGCGAACTACGGGTAGCCGAGATCGTCCCCGGAGCCCGGACCATCCTGCTCGACGGCCTGCCGGACCCCGCACTGACTGCGAGCCAACTGGCCGGCTGGCAACCGGCGGCGGCCGAAGCCGTCAACGACACCGGACAGCGGATCACCGTACCGGTCCGGTTCGACGGTCCCGACCTGACCGACGTCGCCGGGCAGTGGGGGGTCGCCGTGGCCGACGTCGTGGACCGGCTGACCCGGATCGAGTTCACCGTGGCGTTCTGCGGCTTCGCGCCCGGCTTCGGATACCTGACCGGCCTGCCCAGGCAGTGGGAGGTGTCCCGGCGAGTCACGCCCCGCCCCGCCGTACCGGCCGGCTCGGTGGCCCTGGCCGGTGAACACGCCGGCATCTACCCGACCGCGTCGCCCGGCGGCTGGCAGTTGGTCGGGCGTACCGATCTGGTGCTGTTCGACCTGGACCGGGAGCCGCCCGCGACGCTGACCCCCGGCACCCGGGTCCGGCTGACCGCCACCGGGCCGACCACACCAGGGCCGGCCGCACCGCAGGCACCGGCCGGAACCGGGGCGGACCGATGATCGAGGTGATCCGGGCCGGCGCGCTCACCACTGTGCAGGACCGTGGCCGGTACGGCTGGGCGCACCTGGGCATACCCCGGGCCGGTGCGCTCGACCAGCCGGCGTTGGCGCTGGCCAACCGGCTGGTCGGCAACCGGCCCGACGCTGCCGGCCTGGAGGTCACCCTGACCGGTTGCACGCTGCGGTTGCGCACCGGCGGCTGGGTCGCGCTCGCCGGGGCACCGGCCACGGTCCGCATCGCCGGCCGGTCCGGTGGCTTCCTCACCCCGACGCCGGTGCCGCCGAACGCCGTGGTCCAGGTCGGCCCGGCCCAGTACGGCGTACGCAGCTATCTCGCGGTCGCCGGTGGGATCGCCGTGCCGGCGGTGCTCGGTAGCCGGTCCACCGACACCCTTGCCGGCATCGGACCGCCGACCGTGCGCGACGGCGACGTACTGCCGGTCGGCACCGCACCGCCGCCGGCGGCGCTAAGCCGGGTCGCGGCCGACGCGGTGCCCTGGTCCGCGCCGGCCGTCCCGGTCCGGCTCACCGTCCGGCTCGGGCCACGGGCGGACTGGTTCACCGAAGAGGGGGTCCAGCGGCTGCTCACCACCGGGTACGAGGTCAGCCCGCTGAGCAACCGGATCGGTGTCCGACTGATCGGCGCGCCGCTCACTCGGTCCGTCCGCGACGAACTACCCAGTGAAGGGCTGGTGCTCGGCGCGGTCCAGGTGCCCGCCGACGGACAGCCACTGGTTTTCCTCGCCGACCATCCGACTACCGGCGGATACCCGGTGGTCGGCGTCGTCGACGACGTCACCCCGCTGGCCCAGGCACGGCCCGGTACTACTGTGCGGTTCCATGGATCTCAACGCGGACCTCGGTGAGGGCTTCGGCGTCTGGCGTCTCGGCGACGACGAGGCGTTGCTGGACGTGGTGACCTCCGCGAACGTCGCCTGCGGTTTTCACGCCGGCGACCCGGTGACGATGCGCCGCATCTGCACGGCCGCCGCCGAGCGGGCCGTCGCCGTCGGAGCCCAGGTCGGCTACCGCGACCTCGCCGGCTTCGGGCGGCGGCGGATCGACTACCGCTTTGACGAGTTGCGCGACGACGTGCTCTACCAGATCGCCGCGTTGGACGGCTTCTGCCGGGTGGCCGGGACCCGGGTCCGCTACGTCAAGCCGCACGGCGCGCTGTACAACACGGCCTGCGTGGACGAGACGCAGGCCGCCGCCGTCGTCGCAGCGGTGGCCGACTACGACCCCGCGCTGCCGGTCCTCTGCCTGCCAGGCTCGGTCCTCGGACAGCTCGCCACAGGTGCCGGGCTGCGGGCCGTCGCCGAGGGCTTCGCCGACCGTGGCTATCTGCCCGACGGGCGGCTGGTGCCCCGATCGGACCCGGGCGCGCTGCTCGGCGACCCCGACAGGGTCGTCGGGCAGGCGGTGTCCCTGGCCCGGCGACACCGTGTCACCGCGACCGACGGCAGCACGCTGGCCTGCCCGGTCGAGTCGATCTGCCTGCACGGTGACACTCCCGGCGCGGTCGAGTTGGCCGGACGGATCCGCGCCGCACTGCGCGCGGACGGTCAGCGCCTCGCCGCCTTCGTCTGACCGCCCGTCAGTGTGCGTCGACTCCGCGCAGGATCAGCGGCAACCGACCCGCCCCGGCCGGGTCGATCCGGACCGGCACTCCCCAGTCCTGCCGGGTCAGGTGGCAGGCGGCGTGCTCGGCGTTTGCGTCGCATGTCGCAGCCTGGGCGACCACCTGCAACACGCCGGCGGCCACCGTCGGGTCGACGACCAGCCGCCGGGTCAGCCCGGTGTCGCTGCCTGCCCCGTCGAGCAGCAGTTCCGGTGGGTCGGCCGAGACCTCCAGCCGGGTCGCCGGGCCGAAACTGGCATCCAGCTTCTGACCGGGTGCCGGAGTGAACACCACCTCGAGCGACAGTTCACCCGGTGCGATCAGCGTCGGCGGACGCTCGGTGCGGCGCCGGGCACCGACGACCGTGGCGCCGGCCGCCGACAGGGCACCCGGTGCCAGCCGGGTGAGCTGGTGCGCCGCCGACTCCACCACCCACACGGTGCCGTCCGCGGTCACCAGTACGTCACTCGGCTCCGCCAGACCGTCGGTCACCGTGGACACCCGGTCGGTGGCCGGGTCGTAGCGGCGGACCGCGCCGTTGTAGGTGTCCGCCACCAGCACCGAGCCGTCCGCGAGCGCGCACACACCGAGCGGATGCTGCAGCAGCGCGTCGGTCGCCGCCCCGTCGACCTGGCCGAAGTCGAACAGGCCCTGTCCGACGACGGTACGCAGCTCGCCGTCAGCGAGCCGGCGCAGCGCACTGGTCTCGCTGTCGGCGATCCACAGCTGGTGGCCGTCGACGCTGGTGGCGAGGCCGGACGGCTGAGCCAGCCAGACGTCCGGAATCGGGCCGTCGCGCAGCGACTCCACGGTGGTGCCGGCGTACATGCCGGCGGTGCGGGTCACCGGGTCGAACCACCAGAGCTGGTGAATGCCGGCCATGGCGACGATCACCTTGCCGTCGTACCAGGCCAGGTCCCAGGGCGAGGAGAGGTCGACGGCTCGGGCGTCGTGCGGGTGGTAGTCCACCGTCGAGCGCCACTGACGGCCGGAGCCGGCGACCGTGCGCACTTCTGCGGTGTCGTACCGCAGGCCACGCAGCAGATGGTTGACGGTGTCCGCGACCACGATGTCGTACCCGGCCACGGCGGCGACGTCGGCCGGTAGCCGGAGCAGCCCTTGCGGTTCGCTGAACGTCGCGGACCGGGCTGGGCCGTCGGCGCGGCCGCGCTCGCCAGCGCCGATCCGGCGACGGACGGTCTCGCCGTCCGGTTCCAGCTCCACCAGCTGGTGCCGGGCCGAGTCGGAGACCAGCAGGGCACCGTCATCGAGCGCCACCGCCTTGCCGGGGAAGCGCAGGGTGGTGTCGGCCGGCACCGGCGGCAGGTACGGGCCGTCGCCTCGGCGTAGCGTGCCCTTCGCCTCGTGCGTCCGGATCAGCTGGTCGATCTCCCTGGCCAGACCGTCGGCGTGTCCCTCGCCGGCCATGGTGGCGACGACGTAACCCTCCGGATCGACCAGCACCAGGGTCGGCCAGGCCCGGGCGGCGTACTGCTGCCACATGTCCAGGTCCGGGTCGTCGAGCACCGGGTGGCTCACCCCGTACCGCTCCACCGCGGCCGCCACCGCCGCCGGATCCCGTTCGTGGGCGAACTTCGGCGAGTGCACCCCGATCACCACCAGGACGTCGGTGTACTTCTCCTCCAGTGGTCGCAGTTCGTCGAGCACGTGCAGACAGTTGACGCAGCAGAAGGTCCAGAAGTCCAGCAGGACGACCCGCCCACGCAGATCCCGTAGGCCGAGTTCACGGCCGTCGGTGTTCAGCCACTGTCGACCGTTCAGCTCGGGTGCCCGGACGCGGGGTGCGGTCACTCGGTGGCTTCCTCGCCGGTGTCGGCGCTGTCCTCCGGGGCCGGTTCGGTCGCGGCTGCCTGCAGGCAGAGGACCTGGGCCCGGCCCGAGTCCGCCGGGATCTCGATGTGCGGGGCGGTCGGGTCGTCGCACTGGTCGAGCTGGTCGACCTTGGCGATCACCTGGTACGCGCCCGGTTCGGCGCAGTCGGCCGGTGCGGCGGTGTTGCCCGACTGCTTCACACAGTCGCCGACGGCCGGGTTGAACGGCTGCTCCCCGGGCCGGGTGATGAGCCAGACCAGGGACATCGGGATTCCCACCAGCAGCACGGCGGCGACGAAAACCGCGACGAGTACGCGTCCGTTGCGGACCTGGGGGGTCGGCTCCGGCTTGGCCTCGTCGGCTGCTGGTTCGGCCGCGTCCGGCCGGAACGCGTCGAACCGGTTCTGTTCCGGATCGGACGGCTCCCACTGGCCGGCCGGCGGTGCGCCGTCGGCAGCCGGTGCCGCTCCTGGCTGGCCGGGGCCGGGCGGGTGCTGCCGGCCGGCCAGGTCAGGGTGGTTCCAGTGACCCGCTCCGGCGTTGCCGGAGTCGACGAGATCACCGTACGGCTGCGCACCGGCCGGTCGGTAGCCCTGCGCCGGCTCCGGCGGTGAGCTTGGCTGGATGTGCGCCCCGGCGCTCAGGTGTGGCAGCGCGAGCGCAGCAGCGTCGGGACCGGGGCCGTCCGGTGCCCCGTCCGGCGTCGGCCGGGCACCGAACGGAGGTGCGACCTGTCCGGGACGGCGCGGTGTCAGCGGCGGCAGCCCGGGGTTGTGCTCCGGCATGGGGACCGGCGAGCCGGGTGGTGCGAACGGGACGCCGTTCTGGCCGGACTGCTGGGGCCGCTGGCCGAACGGTTCGGGCTGCTGTTCGGCAGCCGGTACGGCGCCACCGACCGGCCGGCCGTAGACGCGGGGTTGAGCCGGCGCCCGACCGGTGGGCAGCGCCGCCGGATCCGTCGGCGGGGCGACCCGACTGGTGCTGGGCACGGCTGCGGTGGCGGTCACCGCTCGGCCGGTGCCGCCGGCTGTCGCGGCCGATGGGAGGTGCTGCTCGCCCCCGGGACCAGCCGGTACCGATGGCCCGGCGGCCGGTGCCGGGCGGTCGGCGGCCGGCACCGGGCCGCCGGCTTCGCCGCCAGGTTGCCCGGGCCCGGGGAAGCCCGGGTGGGCGTCGGCCGGTGCCGGGTCGGGGTACGGACCACGTTGTTGCGGTACGTGCGGAGCCTGCTGCTGTGGGTGCGGAGCCTGCTGCGGCGGTACGTGCGGAGCCTGCAGCGGATCGGGCGGCATCGGAGCGCCGCCAAGCGCGGCGGCCAGCGACGCACCGGGCACCCGGGTCTCCTGGGGCGGTAGTGGCGTCGGGCCGGACGGTGAGAACGGTAGCGCCCCGCCGGGCCGTGGCGACTCCGACGGCGGACCCGGAGCGAATCGCGGTGGTTCCGGCCGCTCGGGCTGCTGTTGCGGCTCCGGCTGACGCTGCGGTAGTTCGCCGAACCCTCCGGCGGCCGGCGGCACGGCGGGGGGAGGCGGAGCGGGAGCCGGCGTCGCCGGCCGCTCCGGGTCGGTCCGCCAGGCTTGCTGAGGCGACCAGGGCTCGGCCGGCGGAATGCTGGGCGCCGGAATGCCGGGTGGGGCTGGGTAGGGCGGCGGCGCCGGGTAGCCGGCACCGCCCGGCTGGTCACCGAATCCGGTGCGCCAACCGCCACCGGCCGGTGCCCACTGCTCGGACTGGTGTCCGGCACCTGGGTCGCCGGGATCGGGTGCCGCGCCGCGTTGCGGCTGGCTGCTGCCGTATGGCGCGGGTCCGCCGACACCCGCCTCCTCCGGCTCCTGGCCGGGATGCTGCGTGCCCTCGGACGTCATGTGCGCCTCCTCCATGACATGTCAGCCGCGCCGGTGCCGCCGACCTGGCTGGTCGGTCGACCAGGGACACCGGTGGACCGGCCGGGCGGGCTCACCCGACCTGCGGTGGCTCTGCTGCCACCGTGGCCGGGCGGGCCCGGCTGGCTGTCTGCACTACCAGCCTGGGTGTGCCGGCTGGCCGTCCGGCGGCTGCCGACCGGTTCTGGTCTCCAGCGCGCCGGATCGACCTGACGGCGACCGAGCCCACCGTACCGGGCGATCCCGCAACGGAGGAATCCTGGTGCCGTCGAAGTGGCGGAGGTGTCGCGGGACAGCGGACCGTGACGGCGGTCCGTTCAGCTGTGGTAGCGCTGTGCGATGGCGCGGATCTCGTCGCGTACGGCGGCCGAGTCGGTGGAGCGCAGTGCCCGCTCCAGGGCGCGGGTCCGTCGGCTGGCTTCCCGGTGGCGGCGGATGCGATCGATCATGGACATGGTGCTCTCCTGTGGATCTCTTGTCGACCGCTTTGGCGGTCAACTCAAGTGAAGCGCACCAAGCTTCCGGTGGCCAATGATTCTTAGGTGAGAGCCGCCACTTGCCTAAGAATCCATGATCTGGACGGACGTGACCCGAGGATGATTAGGGCAACTACGGTGAACGGCGTCGCCACCAGTGATGGTGGCGACGCCGTTCGTAGTCGCGTCGGGTATCGGCGGTCAGGTCCAGGCGAGCAGTGCCGCCTCCGGGTCGGTCAGGAACGCTCCGACGTCGCGCAGGAACGCGGAGCCGAGTTCGCCGTCGATGATCCGGTGATCGAACGACAGCGCCAGGGTCGCTACCTGGCGTATCCGAATCTTCTCCTTGTGTACCCAGGGTGCCTTGCGGATCGTGCCGATCGCGAGGATCGCCGACTCGCCCGGCGGGAGGATCGGAGTGCCACTGTCCACTCCGAACACCCCGACGTTGGTCACGGTCATCGTGCCGCCGGCCATGTCGGCCGGCGCGGTCCGCCCCGCCTTCGCGGTCCGAACCAGATCGGCCATCGCCTCGGCGAGTTCCCGAGTGGTCAGCCGCCCAGCGTCCTTGATGTTCGGCACGATCAGGCCCCGCTCGGTCGCAGCCGCGATGCCGAGATTCACGTACTCCTTGACCACGATCTCGTCGCCGGCCCAGGTGGAGTTCACCAACGGGTGCCGGCGTGCCGCCAGCAGCATCGCCCGAGCCACCATCAGCAACGGCGAGACCTTGATCCCCTGCCAGTCGGGCTGGCTCCGGATCCGGTCCAGTGCCTTCATGGATCGGGTCAGGTCGACGGTGAGGAACTCGGTGACGTGCGGCGCGGTGAACGCCGACGCGACCATGTTCTCCGCAGTCAACCTGCGTACCCCTTTGACCGGGATCCGCTGTTCGCGGTCGGAGCCGGACAGTGGTGCGGCCGACCCGGCCTGCGCCGACCCGGCCTGCTCGCTGGCCCGCAGCACGTCGTCCCGGGTCACCGAGCCGAGCGGACCGCTGCCGCGCAGCCCGGCCAGGTCGACACCGAGGTCCCGGGCGAGTTTGCGCACCGGCGGCTTGGCCAGCGCTTTCGCCGCCGGACCGGCTGGGCCTGGTCCGGCCGGTGCCGGTTCAGTCGGGGCAGGCTCGGCCGTCAGCGGGCCGGTCGACACCGCCACCGGTACGGCGGGCTGGGCCAGTTCGCCGACGGTGCGGCGCGGCCGGCGCTTGGCCGCCGTGGTCCGCGGGCCGTAGCCGACCAGCACGGCGGTCCGACCACCGGGGGCCGGCCCGCCGATCATGCCCGGCTCGATCGCACCGCCGGGCGGCGGGATCTCCGGCTGTGGCGATTCGGATCGGGACGGCGCCGGCACCGGGCCGGTCGGTTCAGCGGCGGGGCCGGCGGCCGGCTCGGTGTCGATCGCGATGATCGCCGTGCCGACCTCGACCGTGGCGCCTTCCGGGTGGAAGATGGCCTGTACCTGCCCACCCCATTTGGCGGGGATCTCCACCGCGGCCTTCGCGGTCTCCACCTCGACGATCGGCTGATTCAGCTCGATGACGTCGCCGACCTGGACGAGCCACTTGAGGATTTCGCCCTCGGTGAGGCCTTCGCCAAGATCGGGCAGGTCGAACTGCTTGATCCGAGACATCGGCGCTCACCAACCGAATGCGCGGTCGACGGCGTCGAGTACCCGGTCCAGGTCCGGCAGGTACTCCTCCTCCAGACGGGCAGCCGGGTACGGCGTGTTGAAGCCGCCCACCCGCAGGACCGGCGCTTCCAGGCAGTAGAAGCACTCCTCGGTGATCCGGGCGGCGATCTCGGCACCGAGACCGAGGTTCGTCGGCGCCTCGTGCACCACCACGCAACGGCCGGTCCGCCGGACCGACTCGTACGTGCCGGCCAGGTCCAGCGGGGACAGCGACCGCAGGTCGATCACCTCGAGTTCGCGGCCCTCCTCGGCGGCGGCGGTCGCCGCGTCCAGGGCGGTGCGCACCATCGGCCCGTACGCCAGGATCGTCGCGTCGCCGCCGGGCCGTACGGTGCGGGCGGCATGCAGCGGGTACGCCGTACCCGGTGGTGCCTCCAGCTCGACCGGCGCCTTCTCCCAGTACCGCCGCTTCGGCTCCAGGAAGATGATCGGATCGTCGGAGAGCACCGCCTGCTGGATCATCGTGTAAGCGTCCTGCGGGTTGGAGCAGGCAACGACCTTCAGCCCGGCGGTATGCGAGAAGTACGCCTCCGGCGACTCCGAGTGGTGCTCCACCGCGCCGATGCCGCCGCCGAACGGGATCCGGATTACGATCGGCAGCTTCACCTTGCCCTGCGACCGGTAGTGCATCTTGGCCACCTGGGACACGATCTGGTCGTACGCCGGGTAGACGAAGCCGTCGAACTGGATCTCGCAGATCGGACGGAAGCCGCGGATGGCCAGGCCGACGGCGGTGCCGATGATCCCGGACTCGGCCAGCGGGGTGTCGATCACCCGGTCCTCGCCGAAGTCCTTCTGCAGCCCGTCGGTGATCCGGAAGACGCCGCCGAGCTTGCCGACGTCCTCGCCCATCAGGACGACCTTGCTGTCGCTGTCGAGCGCCCTGCGCAGCCCGGCGTTGAGCGCCTTGCCGAGAGTGAGTGTCTCAGCCATCAGTGCGACCCTCCCTCGAACGACGCCAGGTACCGCTCGAACTGGGCCCGCTCGGTGTCGAGCAGCGGCGAGCCGTGCGCGTACACGTGATCGAAGAGCGCGCCGGGCTGCGGATCGGGCATGCTCAGCACCCGCTCCCGCAGGTGCGCCGCGTCTCGCTTGGCCTGCGCGTCGACCTCGGCGAAGAAATCGGCGTCGGCGATCTGCTGCTTCTCCAGGAAGGCGCGGACCCGGGCGATCGGGTCCTTGGCCTGCCACGCCTCCACCTCGCTGGCGATCCGGTACCGGGTCGGGTCGTCGGAGGTGGTGTGCGCCCCCATCCGGTACGTGTACGCCTCGATCAGCGTCGGGCCCTGCCCGTGCCGGGCGTTGTCCAGCGCGGTCCGGGTCACCGCGTAGCTGGCCAGCACGTCGTTGCCGTCCACCCGGACGCCCGGGAAGCCGAAGCCGGACGACCGCTGGTAGAGCGGGATCCTGGTCTGTCGTTCGAGGGGTTCGGAGATCGCGTACTGGTTGTTCTGACAGAAGAAGACGATCGGCGCGTTGAAGACACTGGACCAGACGAAGGCTTCATTGACGTCGCCCTGTGCCGACGCCCCGTCACCGAAGTACGCGATGACCGCCTCGCCGTCGTCGCCGCCGACCTTGCCGTCCATGGTGATGCCCATGGCGTAGCCGGTGGCGTGCAGCGTCTGGGCGCCGATCACGATCGTGTACATGTTGAACTTGAACTCGTTCGGATCCCAGCCACCCTGGTCGACCCCGCGGAACAACCCCAGCGGCATGATCGGGTCGATGCCACGGCAGTAGAGCACACCGTGTTCGCGGTAGGTGGGGAACGCCATGTCCTGCTCGCGCAGCGCCCGCCCGGAGCCGACCTGCGCGGCCTCCTGACCGAGCAGGCTCGCCCAGATGCCCAGCTCACCCTGGCGCTGCAGGGCGGTCGCCTCGGCGTCGAGTTTCCGCACCACGACGAGGTCCCGGTAGAGGGCACGGTACTCGGCGTCGGTGAAGTCGACCGTGTACTGCGTGCCGTCGGGGCCGGTCACCCGGTCGATCCGTTCGCCGTCCGGAGTCAGCAGTTGCACCAACTCCGGATCGGCGGCGTTCCTGCTGACGCGCCGTCGAGCCGCGGCCGGTCTGGCACGGGTCGCTGTCCCGCGCTCGCCTTTCGCCATCCGTCTCTCCCATCGTTCGTGCGTGGCAGCGGGGGTGTCCCGACCGCGCAGCTCGTCCTGCTGCCGGCTGCTGCCGGTGCAGGTCCTCTCACCGCGCCTGGCCCGGGTCAGGGTTGCCGCGCGGCACGGGCCGGGTTCTGGCTGGACCCGGTCCGGGAGGGACGTCATCGAGTCGTGCCCGCCGCGGTAGAGGCGGAGGCAGCGGCTGCGGTGCCGTCCGGTCCATATTCGCATTGGAGGTGAGGGGTGTCATAGGTCGGTCCGGGCATGCAGGTGCGATGTCCGCGTTGCGCGGAACTTGTAGCCTCGCGCTGCGTTCGGCCGAGTGTGACTCATCCGTCCGGTTCTGATAACACGATGTATTGAACTGGAAAACTTTCTGTCACTGCTTCACGATGTATCCAGAGGCGGTGATCTGTGGGACCGTGGATCGACCGGAGGCCATACCGATGAGGAGACGAGCCGTGCTGCTGCCGCAGGATCGCGTGGCCCGGCCCACCGGGGTGGACGGACCTGCCCGGCGGTTCGCGTTGATCGTGGCGTTGCTGGTACTGACCGCCTCGTTGCCGCTGCTGGCGACGCTCGGCGCGGGTTCGGCGACGGTGGCCGGAGGTGGTCCCGCCACGGTGCTGCCGCTGATCGGTCAGCCGGGCGGCGGACCGATCATCGTGCATCCGCTGCCGCACCCGACCCCGTCCGGTCCGGTCGAGCCGACCGGCGGAGACGGTACGGACCAGGACGCGTCGACGGACCGTCGCGCCGGCGGCCGGGACGGACCTTCCACCGGCACGACGCGCGACAGCGGGAGCGGGTCGTCCGATCGTGACCGGCCGGCCCCGGGCGCACCGGCCGACTCCGATGGTCCGGCACCGACTACCCCCAGCGACCCGGGGTCCGAACAGCCACCGTCCGACGCTCCGGATCCTGACGACCCGCCGCCCGTCACCGACGTCGACCCCGACATCGACCCGGAGCCCGATCCGACGCCGACGCCGTCGCCGGACCCCGGTGTGGATCCGGACATCGATCCGGATATCGATCCGTCGCCGGACCCCGATCCGACGCCGACGCCGTCGCCGGACCCCGGTGTGGATCCGGACATCGATCCGGACATCGATCCGACGCCGGACCCCGATCCGACGCCGACGCCCTCGCCGGACCCCGACGTCGATCCGGACCCGACGCCGGATCCGACCTGCAGCCCGCACCCATCGGACGCGGCATAACCGGGGTCGACCCGTCAGGACCCGCCCTGCTCGTCGGCGAGTCGTTGCCGGTTGGCCTCCATCCAGGCGTCGAGCGCCTGCGGATCGTTGAGGTCGACACCCTCGGCAAGGAGCTGGGCGACCGCGGCTGTGGCCGGGCTGCGGCGCTCCCCGGTGGTGTAGAGGCGGACGAACTCCGGCACCATCTCGGCGATCGCGGCGTCCGTCTGGCTGAATGCCGCCGCCGGTAGACCGCGCTGCCGGCCGGCGTACGCGGACCAGCCGCGGACCACGCCGGGCAGCATGGCCGCGTCGTCGATGTCCAGCACCGCCCGGCGGTGCACCCAGTCCAGCAGGAACATGCCGGCCACCGCCGGGCTCCAGCGCATCGGGTTGGGGTCGAGCAGGCTTGCCGAGTGGTCGAGCACCAGGCTCAGGCAGAAGTGCAGCGAGGCCAGGTCGGCGTCGCCGGCCGCGTCCAGCCCGAACCGCTTGGCCTCGGGTGACGCGAGGAACTCCCGCACCAGGACGGTCCGCCGGTCGGCGGGCAGCGGGTCGTCCGGCGCGGGCGCCACGGTCCGCAGCGGCGCGGGCAGTACGGTGAGCCGCGCGCCGACCAACGCCCGGTCGGTGGCGAGCGACCCCTCGCCGGGCAACTCGCCCAGCCCGTCGGTGATCGCCAGGTGCCGGCTCACCTCGCCGCGCAGGACCCGCGGATCCTCCTCGCGGAACCAGGTCAGCTCGTCGTTGGCGCACATCTGCCGGACCTGACCGAGGACCCGTTCGGCCGGACCGCCGACGAAGACGTCCTTGGTGATGCCGATGTTGTGGTCGACCAAGGCCACCATCGCGTGCTCGGGGCCGCCGAGCTCGTCGTCGTAGGCGAAGGTGGCCAGGTACGAGGTCTGGTCGCCGTACACGTCGCCGTACGCGTAGCTGCCGGTCAGCCGGACCCGGCCCAACCGGTCCGACCAGGCCGGCGCGGTCTTGCCGACCTTCACCGCGGCGGCGCCCGCCGCCTCCGGCACCAGCCGGGCGAAGACGGTACGGATGGTGGTCGCGGCGGCGGCGCGCCGGCGGGTGGTGGCGGAGAGGAAACCGCCGACGAACTCCCGGACCGCGTCGGCGCGGTCCGTCTCCGCCACCGCGTACACGCTGCCGAGCAGGGCGGCGCCGAGCATCTCCGCGTCGAGGGCACACTCCAACTTGGTCACGTCACGGGCGGCGGCGAGCACCGCTTCGTAGGGGGTTTCAGGCGTGGCCATGAATCGACCCTACGCCGTGCTGCGCCGGGTGGCATCACCTGTGCGTCACATGTCGGGTACGCCGGGCGGGCGGACTCCGGCCCCGTCCAGCCAGCCGGTGGGCCGTACTCCTTCCGGGAGACCGGACGGGGTTCGTCAGCGGTGGGACGAACGGGCGCGGTCCAGCGCGTCGCGGGCGTCGGCGTGCGCCTGCAGTACCGCCCGGACCGGGGCGACGACCAGCCGGTGGGCAGTCCCGGCCACCACGTCGTACAGCCGGTCCTCGGCCCGTCTGCGGACCCGCCGTGCCGCCCACCCGGTCACCGGCCGGATCAGCAGACTGAGCAGAATCCCGCCGAGCAGGCCGCCGAGCAGCATCGCGGTCGGCACCGGCAGGACACCGACCGTCGGATAGTCGAGGGCCGGCAGACCCAGCGTCCGGATGACGAAGCCGACCAGCAGCCAGCCGAGCCCGGCGGCGGCGGTGGCGGTGACCGCCCACTGCACCGCGCCGACCAACCGCCACCACATCGGCTGCCGGTCCAGGCCCAGGTCGGCACCGCCGATCGCCTGGTCGAGAGCGTCCGGCAGCTCGGCCCGTTGCGACCGGGCGGCGGCGGTGACCGCCGCCGACCAGGGGGTCGGCAGCCGACTGCCGGCCTGCTCGGCGAGGCCGCGTACGGCCAGGTCGACCGCGGCGCGCTGTGCGGCACTCGGCGCCGGCAACGAGGTGACCGGCACCGGTCCACCAGCCCCGGTCAGCGGCGGCGGCCCCGGTCGATCGGCCGCGGTCACCGGCGCTGGCTGGTCGGCCGGGTCGCTCCCGCCGGCCCGGCGGGAGCCGAGCAGGTGCAACCGCAGCAGCGGATCCGGCCGCAGCCTGCGCCAGGCCCGGGTGAGCGGCCAGCCGGTCGCGGCGCCGGCCCGGTGCCGGTACGCCGACTCGACGGCGTCGACCACGCTCGGCACCCCGGCCGCCGCTGCCAGCGCCAGGCTGAGCCGGCGCACCGTGCCACGGTTGATCTCCTCCTCGGCGCGTTCGCCGGCCGGGCCGACCAGCTCCGCCAGGCCGTCGGTGACCGAGTCCAGGTCACCGGAGAGTCGACGTAGCGCCGCCTGCCGCTCGGTCACCGTGCTTTCCAACAGCCGGCGCAGCTCGGTCATCGCGGCGGGCACCAGCGCCGAGGTGGCCAGCAGCGGGACTCCGTCGAGCCCGTCGGCGTCGAGCAGCCGGCGCAGGTCGGCGAGCAGCCGGGGCAGTTCGGTCCGGTCCAGCCGGTCGGCGTGGTTGAGCACCACCACGGTGACGTCCCGGTTGCGGTGGAACTCCCGCAGATAGCCGCGGTGGATCACCCGGTCGGCGTACTTCTGCGGGTCGACCACCCAGATCACCAGGTCGACCAGGCCGAGTAGCCGGTCGACCTCCAGCCGGTGTCCGAATTCGACTGAATCGAAGTCGGGCAGGTCGAGCAGGACCAGACCGTGCAGCCCGGCCTCGTCGGTGCCGTCCAGGGCGCTCTCCCGGACGAACCGGTGTCGGGGCAGGACCCCGACCCAGTCCAACAGCCCGCTCGCCCCGTCGACCGCGCCCCACCCGCACGCGTGCGCGTACCCGGTGGTGGGCCGGCGAACGCCGACCGGAGAGAGGTCCCGCCCGGCCAGCGCGTTGAAGATGCTGGACTTGCCGCTGCCTGTGGCGCCAGCCAGCGCCACGACGGTGTGCTCCCGGGACAGCGCCAGCCGGGCCCCGGCCCGTTCGACCAGGGTGCGGGCGGCTCCGAGCCGGTCGTCGGGAATCCGACCGTCGGCGGCGCGCAGGAACCGCCCGAGCGCGTCGAGCCGGTCGACCAGCAGGTCGGCGTCCACCCGTGAGTCCCCTCGGACCAGGTGTCGGACCCGGTCGACGAAGCCGGTCACGCGACCGCTCCCGGCAGCGGTCCGGTCGCGCCGGGCAGCGTGTCCGGCAATCGGTACGGCGTACCGCCGCTCAACCCGGCGGCCGCCCGGGCCTGCTCGACCTCGACGGCCGCGGCGCGCAGCAGGTCGCCGGGTGCGGTGGCCGTGGCGTCGACGGCCTGCGGCGGTACGCCGGCCGCTTCGATCAGCCGCAGGTAGCGTCCGGCCTCCTCGTCGAGCAGTTCCCGGATCCGGCGCAGCAGACCCTCCCGGGACCGGTTGGCGAGGTTGCGGATCGCCTGGTCGCCGAAGATCGCCTCGAGGACCTTCTGCGCCGCGACGGTGGTGCCGCCGGCGGCGGCGACCTCCAGCCCGGTCGGGATGAAGGCGGTCGAGGCGAAGACGGCGATCATGACGGCGAGCCCGGTGGCGTTCACCGCGTACGCGGCGGTGCGGGCGACGAACCGCTTGTCGCCGGCCTCGGCCCGGACCAGTTCGAGCACGTCGCGTTGCCAGTCGCGGACCAGTCGCTCGGCGCGCTCCGGCAGGTCGGCGCAGGGTTGGGCGAGGTCCGGGGTGAGTAGCGCGGCGCCGGCCGGGTGGGTCCGCCAGGCGAGGTGCGCGGCGTCGGCGGCCTCGGTCGCCGCGCCCTTGATCAGGGTGACCAGTTGTGACTCGATCGCGGTCCGCAGCTGGTTGGCGGGTGCCGGCCGCCCGGTGACGGCGCTGAGTACCCGGTCGCGAAGCCGCCCCACCCTGGCCTCCAGTGAACGGAACAGTTCGCCGGTGCCGACGAAGTCCTGCCAGCGGCCGAGTACCTCGCCGCGGAGCAGCCGGCCGTCCTGCACCGCCTGCTCGGCGTTGCGACTCGCGCTGCGGTACGCGGCGCGGACCCGGTCGGTCAGGGTGCGGGCCGCGTCGAGCTGGTCGTCGGCGGCGACGGCCAGTCCTTCGACGGTCGGCGCCAGCGCGCTCAGCGCCCCGTCGAGGGACTGCCGGATCACCGCGGCACGGGCGGCGGCGTCCCCGGCGAGCCGGCCGAACCATTCGCGCAGCGGCGCGGCGACGATCTCCGGCAGCAGCCCTTGGCCGCCGACCACCGTCTCCGGCACCACGAAGATCGGTACGTCGCCGAGGTCGTGGTCGGTGAGCATCTCCCGCAGGTGCGCGGTGATCTCGTCGACCGCCTCGGTCGGCACCCGGTCCAGGGCGAGCGCGACCATGGTCCCGCGCAGCTGCGCGGTCTGCAGCAGCTGCCAGGGGACCGCGTCGGCGTACCGGGCGGCGGTGGTGACGAACAGCCACAGGTCGGCGGCGGCGAGCAGTTGGACGGCGAGCGCCCGGTTGGCGTCGACCACCGAGTCGATGTCCGGCGCGTCGAGGAAGGCCAGCCCGGGGGGTAGCGCTGGCGCGGCGACGAGCTGCAGCGCGTCCGGCGCGTCGGTGGGGCCGGCGGTGCGGGTCAGGCCGGGCAGCAGCTCGCCCTGCCGGAACCAGCTGGCGTCCGCCGGATGGCTGACCAGCACCGGGGACCGGGTGGTGGGCCGCAGTACGCCGGTGGCGCTGACCCGGGCCCGGACCATGCTGTTGACCAGGGTCGACTTGCCCGCACCGGTGGAGCCGCCGACCACCACCAGCAGCGGTGCGTCGAGTCGGGCGAGCCGGGGCAGTAGATAGTCGTCCAACTGGGCGATCAGGCCGGCACCGACCTCGCGGCCCTCCTCGGCTGAGGGCAGCACCAGGGGGTACGCCATCGCCGCAATTGCGGAGCGTAGTCGTCTGAGCGCAGCGGGAAGTTCGGGTGCGCCGGGGTTGGGCGCGGCCGGTCCGCCCTGCGTGGTCACGGGTAAAGCGTGCCTGATCAATGCATGCCAGACAACCTGAACCGGCCCGGCGTGGCTGCCGATGACACTGTGTGCGACGGGGTCGGAGGGGGTATCGGTGCTGGTGGGGGCATGAGTTGCGCGACTCCGACTCAACCTGACTTGACGGTGGCTGCGATCGTGGCAGTATTGAGCCAAGTCCACTCAACTTGTGGTGGGTGTACGGCGGGGCGGTGCCCCGGCACCTGCTCTACGAACGAAGCGAGGAAGCGACCATGGCACGTGCGGTCGGTATCGACCTGGGCACGACGAACTCCTGCGTCAGTGTGCTGGAGGGTGGTGAGCCTACCGTCATCGCCAACGCGGAGGGCTCCCGGACCACTCCTTCCATCGTCGCGTTCGCCCGCAACGGTGAGGTGCTCGTCGGCGAGGTCGCCAAGCGGCAGGCGGTGACCAACCCGGACCGGACGATCCGGTCGGTCAAGCGGGAGATCGGCACCAACTGGACCGTCGACATCGACGGCAAGAAGTACACGCCGCAGGAGATCTCCGCCCGTACCCTGATGAAGCTCAAGCGGGACGCCGAGGCCTACCTCGGTGAGCGGATCACCGACGCGGTGATCACCGTCCCGGCGTACTTCAACGACGCGCAGCGTCAGGCCACCAAGGAAGCCGGCGAGATCGCCGGGTTCAACGTGCTGCGGATCGTCAACGAGCCGACCGCGGCGGCCCTGGCGTACGGCCTGGACAAGGGCTCCAAGGAGCAGACCGTCCTGGTCTTCGACCTCGGTGGCGGCACCTTCGACGTCTCGCTGCTGGAGCTCGGCGAGGGCGTGATCGAGGTCAAGTCGACCAGTGGTGACAACCTGCTCGGTGGTGACGACTGGGACCAGCGGATCATCGACCACCTGGTGAAGACGTTCCGTGGCCAGCACGGCGTTGACCTCGCCCAGGACAAGATGGCGATGCAGCGGCTGCGGGAAGCCGCAGAGAAGGCCAAGATCGAGCTGTCCGCCGCCACCACGACCAGCATCAATCTGCCGTACATCACCGCCGGCCCGGCCGGGTCGGACGGTGCCCCGTCGGCGCCGCTGCACCTGGACGTCACGCTGACCCGCGCCGAGTTCCAGCGGATGACCCAGGACCTGCTGGACCGCTGCAAGGGCCCGTTCGAGCAGGCGATCAAGGACGCCAGCGTCAAGTTGGCCGACGTCGACCACGTCATTCTGGTCGGCGGGTCCACCCGGATGCCGGCCGTTTCCGACCTGGTCAAGCAGTTGACCGGCCGGGAGCCGAACAAGGGCGTCAACCCGGACGAGGTGGTCGCGGTCGGTGCCGCGCTGCAGGCCGGTGTGCTCAAGGGCGAGGTCAAGGACGTCCTGCTGCTCGACGTGACCCCGCTGAGCCTGGGCATCGAGACCAAGGGCGGCATCTTCACCAAGCTGATCGAGCGCAACACCACCATCCCGACCAAGCGTTCCGAGGTGTTCACCACGGCTGACGACAACCAGCCGTCGGTGCTCATCCAGGTCTTCCAGGGTGAGCGGGACATCGCCGCGTACAACAAGAAGCTCGGCACCTTCGAGCTGACCGGGCTTCCGCCGGCGCCGCGGGGCGTGCCGCAGGTCGAGGTCGCCTTCGACATCGACGCGAACGGCATCGTCCACGTCAACGCCAAGGACCTGGGCACCGGCAAGGAGCAGTCGATGACGATCACCGGCGGCTCGGCGCTGCCGAAGGACGACATCGAGCGGATGATGCGCGACGCGCAGGACCACGCCGACGAGGACAAGCGGCGTCGCGAGGAGGCGGAGACCCGCAACCTGGCCGAGCAGCTGCAGTGGCAGACCGAGAAGTTCCTCGCCGAGAGCGGCGACAAGCTGCCGTCGGACTCCCGCGACCAGATGAACGACGCGCTGGGCGAACTGCGTGGCGCGTTGGCCGGCAGCGACATCGAGGCGATCAAGTCCGCACACGAGAAGCTGGCTCAGGTTTCGCAGCAGGCCGGCTCGCAGCTCTACGCCCAGCAGGCCGAGCAGCCGGGTCAGCCGGGCGGTGCCGCCGGGCCGGGTGCCGCCGGGCCGGGCGAGGCCGGGCCGGGTGCCGCCGGGCCGGGTGCCGCTGGGGCGTCCGCGTCGGGTGGTGCCGCTGGCGGCCCGGACGACGTGGTCGACGCGGAGATCATCGAGGACGACAAGAAGTGATTGGCCGTCGAGGCCGAGGACCAGCGATGATCTTCCCTCGAACTGCCGCACCGAGCGAGGTAGCCACATGACGGAGAAGTCACGGGCCGCTGATCCGGACGGCACCGGCCGGCCGCGACGCCGTTCGGCACCGGCCGGGCAGGCTGACGGTGAAACCACCGAGCGCCTGGTGATCCGGGACAGACGCCGGATCGACCCGACCGGGACGCGGCCCCGGACCGCGCGGCACGCTGCGGCCGAGCCGACGGGTGCGGCACCCCCCACCGACCATCGTCCGACCGGGCGGCACGCCCGGTCGGGCACGGAGGAGGAGCCAGTGAGCGGGAAAGCCGACGACAGGTCCGCTGACAGGTCGGCCGCCAGCGACACCGGAAAGGACGAGCCGACCCGGTCCGCGACGGAGAGCCGATCCGCGAGAAGTACTGGGTCGGCGACCGGCAGCGGGTCCGACAGCGACCGGGCCGTTCAGCCCGACTCGTCGGACACCGCCGTCGTCGACGAGCCGGTGGTCGGCGAGGTGGTGGAGCAGGTGCCGGAGTCGGACGCCGAGGAGGCGGCCGGGGGCGCGGCCGGTTCCGGTCCGCTCGGCGCCGAGCTGGAGGCGCTTCGCTCCGATCTCGACGAACGCACCCGCGACCTGCAGCGGGTGACCGCCGAGTACGCCAACTATCGCAAGCGGGTCGAGCGGGACAAAGGGGTCGCCGCAGAGCAGGCCACCGGTGCGGTTCTCGCCGCGCTGCTGCCGATCCTGGACGACCTGGACCGGGCGCGGGAGCACGGCGACCTGGTCGGCCCGTTCGGTGCCGTGGCCGAGCAACTCGGCGCGGCGCTGGGCAAGTTCGGGCTCACCGCGTTCGGTGAGAAGGGCGACCCGTTCGATCCCACCCAGCACGAGGCGGTCGCCCACCTGACCTCCGCCGAGGTCACCGAACCCACCTGCGTCGATGTGATGCGGCGGGGCTACCTGCTCGGGGACCGGCTGCTGCGGGCGGCACTGGTCGCTGTCGCAGACCCGGAATGACCGCCGCCGGTGGTCCACCGGCGCACATCACGGCCGGCGGCGGGACGCGGAGTGCGTCCCGCCGCCGGCACCGCGGTACCGGCCGCCGCGCGTGGGTCGGGCCCGCAGTGGACGGCCGGCCGTCCACCTGGCACCAGGGCGGTCAGGGTCGGGGTCCGGTGACGGACAGGAGGAGGACAGGGTGAGTTCCAAGGACTGGCTGGAAAAGGACTTCTACGCCGTGCTGGGGGTGCCCAAGACAGCCTCCGCCGACGAGATCAAGAAGGCGTACCGCAAGCTGGCCCGCGAGTTGCATCCCGACCACAACCCCGGCAACTCGGCCTTCGAGGAGCGGTTCAAGGCGGTGTCGGAGGCGTACAACGTGCTCGCCGACGATCGGCGGCGCAAGGAGTACGACGAGATGCGCTCGCTGTTCGGTTCGGGTGCGTTCCGCCGGGGGGCGCGTGGCGGCGGGCCGGGCTTCGACCCGGCCGACCTGTTCGGTGGCTTCGCCGGTGCCGGCGGTGCCGGGGACCGTCGGTTCGGTGGGGCCGGGTTCTCCGACATTTTCAGCTCGATCTTCTCCGGCGGCGGGGCCGGGAGCGGGATGCGTACCCGTGGACCGGCCCGGGGCCGCGACGTCGAGGCCGAGGTGGTGCTGGACTTCGGCGCCGCCGTACGCGGCACGACGTTGCCGCTGAGCCTGCGGGCACCCGGGGTGTGCGACACCTGCCACGGCAACGGTGCCAAGCCGGGCTCGGTGCCGAGGACCTGCCCGACCTGTGCCGGGTCCGGGCTGACCACCCGCAACCAGGGGTCGTTCAGCTTCTCCGAGCCGTGCCGGGACTGCCAGGGGGTGGGCACGATCGTCGACGAGAAGTGCCCGGAATGTCATGGCTCCGGCGGGGTGACCAAGACCCGGACGCTGAACGTCCGTTTCCCGCCCGGCGTGGCGGACGGCCAGCGGATCCGGCTGGCCGGGCGGGGCGAGCCGGGCGACCGGGGCGGCCCGGCCGGTGACCTGTTCGTGCTGGTCAAGGTCCGCAACGACGAGCTGTTCGGGCGGACCGGCGACGATCTCACATTGACCGTGCCGATCACCTACGCCGAGGCGGTGCTCGGCACCGACCTGCGGGTCCCGACCATGGACGGGGCGGTGACGTTGCGGGTGCAACCAGGTACGCCGAGTGGGCGTACCTTACGGGCGCGTGGCAAGGGCGTGCCCCGCCGGGACGGCACCGCCGGCGATCTTCTGGTGACCGTCGAGGTCGTTGTTCCGGCTACCGTGGACGAGTCGGCACAGGCCGCCCTGCGGACCTTCGCGGAGCACACCCCCGCTGCCGACCGGGAACGTCTCGCCGCCCGGCTGCGTCGCAACGAGGAGCAGGCCGCCGGGTCGCGGCGAGGGACAGACGGGAGGTGAGTGAGGGGTGGACGAGGAGCTGCTGATCACGTTCGAGGCCGCCTCCGACGCCAAGGTTCTGATCATCTCGGTGGCGGCGCGGATGGCCGGCATGCATCCGCAGACGCTGCGCCAGTACGACCGGCTGGGCCTGGTGCAGGCCGGCCGGGCGGCTGGCGGCGGCCGCCGGTACAGCGTCCGGGACGTGGTGCTGCTGCGCGAGGTCCAGCGGCTCAGCCAGGACGACGGCGTCAACCTGGCCGGCATCAAGCGGATCATCGGGCTGGGGCAGCTCGTCGGCGACCTGCAGCAGCAGGTCGACGGGTTGCGCGCCGAGCTGGCCGAGGCGTACCAGCGGATCGCCGAGCTGGAGTCGGTCGGCCCGTACCCGCGACGTGACCTGGTCCCGACCAGCCGCACCTCGACCGCCCTGGTGGTGTGGCGGCCCCAGCGCCGGGACCGGCCGGCCCGCCCAGGTTCCGAGCAGACCGGCTAGCCGGCCAGCCCGATGCCGACCAACTTGACCAGGGTGTCGTCGATCCACACGAAGCTGAGAAAGACCACCGCCATGATCGTCGCCGCGGCGGTTGTCACCCGACCGGTGCCGGCCGACGTCGGCCGCCTCCGTCGCCGGCAGCGCCGCCGGGACCGGTACGGCGAGCACCAACGGCCCGTTCCAGCCCGGCCGGAAAGCGGCGGCCACCCGGTCGTACGCCTGCCGCTGCGGCCAGTGCGCCGGCTGGTTGCCGTCGTCCGGGGTGCCGAGCCGCAGCGTGAACACCGGAGCGGTGACGACGAGTAGCAGCACGGTCGCACCGACGGCGTACGCCAGCCGGTGGCGCTCGACGTGGCGCCCACACGCCGGTCAGCTGCCGGTGGCACCGGCAGCCTCGCCGGCGGTGCCACCCGGCTCGCCGGTGGCGGTCGCGGGACTCGCGGATGCTAGCTCAGCCGGCGGGACTTGCGGACCAGGCCGCCCTCGCACCAGTCGTGGTAGTCGAACAGCTGCGGCTTGGCCAGCAGCACCCGGGTGTTGTGCGCCCAGACCGACATCAGCTCGTCGCCGTCCTGCTCGGCCTGCTCGACCAGCTTGCGCAGCCGCCGTTTCGGGTGGGCGCGGAAGTTGGTCCGGATGCCGTCCGCCGCGTAGATGTAGAGGCAGTGCAGCGCGAACCGGCGGGCCGGACAGGTCGGATCCATCGCCAGGTCGAACAGGGTGGTGATCAGCCGGTCACCGG
This sequence comes from Micromonospora sp. LOL_021, assembly GCF_048060215.1. NCBI lineage: Bacteria > Bacillati > Actinomycetota > Actinomycetes > Micromonosporales > Micromonosporaceae > Micromonospora > Micromonospora sp. LOL_021. The sequence goes on from NZ_JBHMIN010000024.1 coordinate 54,912, forward strand.
AGACGAGCAGGTCCCAGTCCTGCGGCATCGACTGCAGCGGGACCGAGTCCGGCTGGTACGCCCAGGCGCGCAGCTCGGCGGGCGACGGGTCCACCGGGTTGGCGAAGCCGCGGAACGCCGACTCTTGCACGCTCAACGGGGACCCTCCCGTTCGCGGCCGACAGGGCACAGCCGGCCCTGGGCCTACCACTAGCTACTGCCGCGCCACGGTAGCGTGTCGGAGGGTGATCGGGGAAGTCCCTGGTAATGCCTTTCACGAAGCCGGTACGTGTTGGTCCGCTCCCGTCAGGTGATCTCCGCTGGCCGCGAGGGGTGCGGGCCGCCCCCGCAGCCGATGCTTGAACCAGCGGGAATCCGGAATCCGGGCCAGCACCGGTCCGGTTACCACCGTGATCAGCACGTACGCGGTGGCCAGCGGCGCGAGCGCCGGCTCGATACCGGAGCTGGCGACCGCCAGGCCGGCGATCACGATGGAGAACTCCCCACGCGGCATCAGCGCCAGCCCGGCCCGCCATCGACCGGGAGCGGCGATGCCGGCCCGCTTGGCGGCCAGGTAACCGGTCAGCACCTTGGTGCCCATCGTCACCACCGCCAGCCCGAGGGCCGGCAGCAGCACCGGCGGGATGTCCCGGGGGTCGGTCACCAGCCCGAAGAAGACGAAGAAGACCGCGGCGAACACGTCCCGCAGCGGGGTGAGCAGTTCGGTTGCGCTGTGCGCCACCGGCCCGGACAACGCGATGCCGACCAGGAACGCGCCGACCGCCGCGGAGACCTGCAGTTCGGCGGCGATCCCGGCGACCAGCAGAGTCAGTCCGAGTACGCCGAGCAGCAGCGCCTCCGGGTCGCGTACCGACAGCAGGGCGGAGATCCGGTGGCCGAACCGGACCGCGACCAGCAGCACGACGGTGACCGTGGTGACCGCCACCGCGACCGCGACGCTGCCGGCGGCGAGCCCGGCGCCGATCAGCACCGCGCTGAGCACCGGCAGGTAGAACGCCATCGCCAGGTCCTCGACGACCAGGATCGACAGGATGACCGGTGTCTCCCGGTTGCCCAGCCGGCCCAGGTCGCCGAGCATCTTGGCGATCACGCCGGACGACGAGATCCAGGTGATCCCGCCGAGCACCACGGCGGCGGTCGGCCCCCAGCCGAGCAGCAGGGCGAACGCCGCGCCGGGCACCGCGTTGAGCAGCGCGTCGATCAGGCCCGCCGGTGCCGCCCGGCGCAGGTTGCCGATCAGCTCGCTCGCCGAGTACTCCAGCCCGAGCATCACCAGCAGCAGCACCACGCCGATCTCCGCCCCGACGGCGAAGAAGTCCTGGATGTCGTGCAGCGGGAGCAGCCCGCCGTGACCGAACAGCAGCCCGGCGAGCAGGTAGAGCGGGATCGGGGACAGCCCGTAGCGCCGGGACAGGCGGCTGAGCAGCCCGAGGAGCAGCAGCAGCGCGCCGAGTTCGATCAGCAGCAGTGCGCTGTCGTGCATGGCCGGGTCAGCCGGCCGGGTCGTCGTTGGCGAGGATGCCGCCCACGCCGTCCAGCCCGGACCTGGTACCGACGACCACCACCACGTCGCCGGCGGCGAACCGGAACTCCGGCCCCGGGGAGGCCAGCACCTCCCGGTTGCGCAGCACCGCCACGATCGACGCCCCGGTACGGGTCCGCGTCTTGGTGTCGCCGAGGGTGCGGCCGACGAACGGCGAGCCAGCCGAGATCGGCACCTGCTCGGTGAGCAGCCCGGCCGCCTGGTCGCGCAACCCGGCGAGCTGGCTGAGCATCAGCGACGCGCCGAGGATGTCGGCGAGCGCCTCCGCCTCGTCGTCGGTCAGCGGGATGTCGGCGTCACAGGCGTCCGGATCGTCCCGGTCGTAGAGGACGAGGTCCCGACGCCCTGACCGGTGACTCACCACGCCGATCCGTCGGCCTGACTCGGTCATCAGGTCGTGGCGTACTCCGATGCCGGGGAGATCGACCTGTTCCACACGTGCGCGCACACCGTCCACGCTACGCCGCCTAAGGGCAGACGGTCGCGCCGCGTCCCGGCAGACTGGTGCGGACGCGGTGCCGAATCGGCCCAGGAGTGGTCGCCGGACCGGGCGGTTGTGGGGCGCGGGCGGAAGGAGAGGGTGGATGCGACGTCGGGTAGGCGGGTCGGTCGCGGCCGTCGGTCTGTCGGCCGTGCTGATCCTCACCGGGTGTTCGATCGGCGACATCCGCCGGCCACCTCCAGACCGCGCGGCCCCGTCGACGGACGCGACGGTGCCTGTCGGCGGGCCCGCCGTCGAGGTACGCCCGATGCGGGTGCGGGCCGGCTACAACGCCCCATTCGTCGCGTTCGACGACGCCGACCACGGGTACGCCTTCTTTCACGGATGCAACGCCCGGGCGTCCGTCGGGGTTGCGTCGGGTTGCCCGTCGCAGCTCTACGCGACCGCCGACGGCGGCCGGTCCTGGCAGCACCGGGAGCACCCGGACCCGGCGGCGGTGGAGCATTCGATGCTGGTCGGCTACGGCAGCCTGGTGCTGTCCGCCGGCGCGGCCTGGTACCGGTCGGTCGACGGGGGTGTGACCTTCACCCAGGGTGACAGTCCGGACGGGTCGATGCCGCCCGAGTTCGCCAGTTGGGACGGGCCGTACCAGGTGTGTTGCCGAACCGATCCCGTGCCGCGGGTCGTCGAGGTGACCGAGCAGGGGACGGTCCCGTTGGCCCCGCAGCCGCCGATACCGGTGGTGCAGACCGTCGGCCACATCGGCGACAAGCTGACCGTCGCCGGGCTGCACGACGGCCGGCTGCATGTGGCGTTCGGCGCGCCGGTGGCGACCGACGATGATGGCGGCGGTGGGCCAGGGGTGCGCTGGCTGTGGCGGACCGACGCGGTCACCGTCGCGGATCCGGAGCGGATCCGTCAGCTCGTCGTGGAGACGACGCCGTCGGGCGGTTACTGGCTGATCGGCGAGCCGGTGCCCCTGCCGGGTGAGTTTCCGCTCGTCTGGCGGGCCGATTGGGGTCGGCTGGAGCCGGTGCCGGTCGATGACCCGCCGCCGGAGGTGATGTCGGTGCTGCCGGACGGTGGCCGGCTGCTGGTCACCACCAGTACCGGTGTCTGGTCGGTCGGCTCCGACGGCCGCTTCGAGCCGGTTGACTGGCCGGTGCAGGGCGCCTACCTGACCCGGCTGCGGGACGGGACGGTGCAGGCGGTCCGGCCGGGCGGCGCGGTGCTGCTCAAGGCGCGACAGCCGTCGGGTGCCGGGTGGGTGGAGATCTCCTGGGAACCGTACGGGCGGTAGCCCGGTGCGGGTCGGGCTTCGGCGGTCGACTCGTCGATCGGAGTTGAGTGGAATAGACTCAAGTTTGGTGGTGTCCTCATCAGTGGACCAACCTGCCGTACAGGGGAGCTCATGAACGCCGAACGTTTGACCACCAAGAGTCGCGAAGTCATCACCGCCGCGGTCGCCATCGCCAACCAGCGGGGCCACGCCACGGTCGAACCGTGGCATCTGCTGCTCTCCCTGCTGGACACCGGCGGCTCAACCGCCGCCGGCCTGCTGCGGGCCGTCGGCGCCAACCCGGTGGAGATCCGCCGGTCCGCCGTACGGACCGTGGAGAACCTGCCCGCCGCGCGCGGCTCCAGCGTCGCCGAGCCGAGCCTGTCCCGCGAGTTCGCCAACGCGATCGGCGCGGCCGAGCAGATCGCCCGTCCACTCGGCGACGAGTACACCTCCACCGAGCACCTGTTGGCCGGCCTGGCCCGGGTCGGCGGGGCCGTCGCCGGGCTACTCAAGGATGCCGGAGCCACCGAGGAAAACCTGGTCGCCGCGTTCCCGTCGGTACGCGGCGGCGACCGCCGGGTCACCACCGCCGACCCCGAGCAGACCTACCAGGCCCTGGAGAAGTACGGCGTCGACCTGACCGCCAGCGCCCGGGACGGCAAGATCGACCCGGTGATCGGCCGGGACGCCGAGATCCGCCGGGTGATCCAGGTGCTGTCCCGGCGTACCAAGAACAACCCGGTGCTGATCGGCGAACCCGGCGTCGGCAAGACCGCGATCGTCGAAGGGCTCGCCCAGCGGATCGTCGCCGGCGACGTACCCGAGTCGCTGCGCGACAAGCGGCTGGTGTCGCTCGACCTCGGCGCGATGGTCGCCGGTGCGCAGTACCGGGGCCAGTTCGAGGAGCGGCTCAAATCCGTCCTGGAGGAGATCAAGAGCTCCGACGGCCAGGTGATCACCTTCCTCGACGAGCTGCACACCGTGGTCGGTGCCGGCAAGGGCGAGGGCTCGATGGACGCCGGCAACATGCTCAAGCCGATGCTGGCCCGTGGCGAGCTGCGGATGGTCGGCGCCACCACCCTCGACGAGTACCGCGAGCACATCGAGAAGGACCCGGCGTTGGAGCGCCGGTTCCAGCCGGTGCTGGTCGGCGAGCCGACCGTGGAGGACACCATCGGCATCCTGCGCGGGCTCAAGGAACGCTACGAGGTGCACCACGGCGTACGGATCACCGACGCCGCGCTGGTCGCCGCCGCCGGCCTGTCCGACCGCTACATCACCGACCGGTTCCTGCCGGACAAGGCGATCGATCTGGTCGACGAGTCCGCCTCCCGGCTGCGGATGGAGATCGACTCCCGGCCGGTCGAGGTCGACGAGATCGAGCGGGCCGTCCGCCGGCTGGAAATCGAGGAGATGGCGCTGGCCAAGGAGCCGGACCCCGGCTCGGCGCAGCGCCTGGAGCGGCTGCGCCGGGAGCTGGCCGACAAGCGCGAGCAGTTGACCGCGCTCAGCGACCGCTGGCAGCTGGAGAAGGGGCACATCACCCGGATCTCCACCGCCCGCGAGGAGTTGGAACGCCTCGGCGGCGAGGCCGAGCGGGCCGAACGCGACGGTGAGCTGGAGCGCGCCGCCGAGCTGCGGTACGGCCGGATCCCGGCGCTGCAGGGCGAGCTGGCCCGCGCCGAGACCGAGCTGGCCGCGCTGCAGGCCGACGGCGCGATGCTCAAGGAGGAGATCGGCGCGGACGACATCGCGGCCGTCGTCGCCGCCTGGACCGGCATCCCGGCCGGCCGGCTCATGGAGGGCGAGACCGCCAAGCTGCTACGGATGGAGTCCTCGCTGGGGGCCCGGGTGGTCGGCCAGGCCGCCGCCGTCACCGCCGTCTCCGACGCGGTCCGCCGGGCCCGGGCCGGGGTCGCCGACCCGGACCGGCCGACCGGCAGCTTCCTCTTCCTCGGCCCGACCGGCGTCGGCAAGACCGAGCTGGGCAAGGCGCTGGCCGGGTTCCTCTTCGACGACGAGCGGGCCATGGTTCGCATCGACATGAGCGAGTACGCCGAGAAGCACTCCGTGGCCCGGCTGGTCGGTGCCCCGCCCGGCTACGTCGGGTACGAGGAGGGCGGTCAGCTGACCGAGGCGGTACGCCGCCGGCCGTACTCGGTGATCCTGCTCGACGAGGTGGAAAAGGCCCACCCGGATGTCTTCGACGTGCTGTTGCAGGTGCTCGACGACGGCCGGCTCACCGACGGGCAGGGCCGTACGGTCGACTTCCGCAACGCGATCCTGATCCTCACCTCCAACCTCGGCTCGACGCTGATCAACGACCTGACGTTGACCGAGGAGCAGCGCCGCGACGCGGTGCTGGCCGTGGTCCGGGCGCACTTCAAGCCGGAGTTCCTCAACCGGCTGGACGACATCGTGGTGTTCGCCATGCTCAGCGGCGCCGAGCTGCGGTCGATCGTGGACATCCAACTGGACCGGATGCGCCGACGGCTGGCCGATCGGCGGCTGACCCTGGACGTCGACGACACTGCCCGCAGCTGGCTGGCCGAGCACGGCTACGACCCGATCTACGGGGCCCGGCCGCTGCGTCGGCTGGTCCAGTCGGCGATCGGCGACCAGTTGGCCAAGGCGCTGCTGGCCGGTGAGATCCGCGACGGCGACACCGTCCGGGTGCAGCTCGCCGACGACAAGGAAGGGCTGGCGGTGCAGGCCAGCTGACCAGCATCGATGTATGTCGGTGAGTGCCGTCGATCACTTCGCTCGACGGCGAGGCCGGGTTCGGCGGTGAAACACGAGGTCGACGCGGTGTCGTTTGCCCCGTGTCACTGGCGGGGTACCGCTACGGTGATCTTCCGAAGCTTCGGGAAGGAGAGCCGTGTCGGATCCGAATCCGGCCGCGCCACCGGTCAAGGCGCGGCCGAGCACCGTCACCATTTCGAGTTACCTGCTGTTCCTGATCGCCGCGCTGCAGGTCGTCAGCCTGATCGTCGCGCTGTCGGTGATGGGCACGATGCAACAGGTCTACGAGGACGCCTACGCCGGCACCGACATGGAGGCGATCAGCAGCCTCACGACGATCTCCCTGATCGCCGGCGCGATCTTCGGCCTGCTGATCGCCGCCGGCCTGGTGGTGCTGGCTCTGCTCAACAACCGGGGCAAGAACCCGTCCCGGATCGTCACCTGGGTGCTCGGTGGCATCTTCCTCTGCTGCTCCGGGGGCGGGCTCGCGCTCGGCGCGGCCGGCAGCGCGTTGCCCACCGGCCCGACCAGCACCGACCCGAACATGCCGGACCCGGCGCAGGTGCAACGGGATCTGGAGGCCGCGCTGCCCGGCTGGTACGAGCCGGTCAACCTGTTGCTCGGCGTCGTGACCGTCCTGGCGCTGCTGGCCGCGTTGATTCTGCTGGCGCTGCCGCCGTCGAACGACTTTTTCCGTAAGCCCGCCGTGGCCTGGGAGCCGCCGGTGCCGGGCGGCGGGTACGGCGTACCGCCGATGCCGGGCGGCGCCTACCCGAGCTACCCAGCCGCTCCCGGCACACCGCCGGCCGCCGGCCCACCACCGCCGGCCACCCCGCCCGGTCCGCCGCCGACCCCGGGCGCGCCGCCGGCTGCCGGGCCGCCGGAGAATCCGCCGGGCAACCCTCCGCCGCCGACCAGTTGACGATCAGCCGCCGACCGGGTCGGTTCGCCCCGGGCGGACCGACCCGCCGGTACGGGGAGACCCGGTCCTCGTAGGAGGTGACGACGTGGGGGACAAGCCTGCCCTGCGTACCGCACTGGTCACCGGGGCCACTGCCGGCCTCGGTGCCAGCTTCGCCCGTCGGCTCGCCGCCGACCGGTACCGGCTGGTGCTGGTCGCCCGTGACCGGCAGCGGCTCACCACGTTGGCGGACGAACTGGCCGACCGGCACGGCGTGACCGTCGAGGTGCTCGACGCCGACCTGGCTACTGACGGTGGAGTGACCGCCGTGGCCGACCGGCTGCGGTCCGTTGACGCACCGGTCGACCTGCTGGTCAACAACGCGGGCATCGGTCTGAACCGGTCGTTCCGGCGCACCGATGAGGCGGACGAGCTGCGGCTGCTGCGGCTCAATGTGGAGGCGGTGCTGCGGTTGACGCATGCCGTCCTGCCCGGCATGGTGCAACGCCGACAGGGCAGAGTGATTAATGTCTCGTCGGTGGCAGGCTTTGGTCCGTTAGCAGCTGGTTCGACCTATTCGGCGAGCAAGGCCTGGGTGACGAACTTCAGTGAGTCGATCGACATGTCGGTCCGCCACCTCGGGGTGCGGGTGATGGCGTTGTGCCCGGGCTACGTCCGCACCGAGTTCCACGAACGCGCCGGCATCCGGACCTCCGGCTCGCCGACCTGGCTGTGGCTGCGGGCCGACGACGTGGTCTCCGATGGTCTGCGGGACCTGGCCAGGGGGCGGGCGGTGAGTGTCCCGGACTGGCGCTACAAGGCGCTCGCCACTGTGGTGCGTCACGCTCCGCATGGACTGCTCCGGTTGGCGGCCGGGCGTCCGAAGGGTGGCGAGTGAGCCGAAGAGCGTATCAGCGGGTACATCGCTGCGCTGGTTGCCGCGTTGACCAGGAATTTCGTGGTGTATGACCAGGTAGCGAGGTGGATGGTGGATATCGGCGAGTTGCCGGGCCGGCGGATGGGGACCCAGTGACGGGCAGTACTCTTTGTGACATGGGGAACCACGACGACCTGCGCAAATTCATCACTGACCTGGCCGTGGTGCACGGCAGGGTGGTGTTGTCGTCAGGTCGCGAGGCTGACTGGTACGTCGACCTGCGGCGGGTGACGCTGCACCACGCCGCCGCACCGCTGGTGGGACGGGTGCTGCTCGATCTCACCGCGGACTGGGAGTACGAGGCGGTTGGTGGCCTGACGTTGGGAGCGGACCCGGTGGCTCTGTCCATGTTGCACGCCGCTGCGGCGGAGCAACGGCGACTGGACGCCTTCGTGGTGCGCAAGGCTGGCAAAACGCACGGACTCCAGCGACGAATCGAAGGGCCGGACGTGGCCGGCCGGCGGGTGCTGGCAGTGGAGGACACCTCGACGACCGGCGGAAGCGTACTGACCGCTGTCGAGGCGTTACAGGAGGCAGGAGCTGAGGTGGTCGGCGTGGCGGTGATCGTCGATCGTGGGGCCGGTGACGCGGTTCGGGCAGCCGGACTGGCCTATCGGGCCGCCTATACGTTGGCTGACCTCGGCCTTCCGGCCTAAAAGTTTGCCGATTCGGATCTGCTGATATGCAGGCGGATCGATGCTGTTTGGTGGAAGGATGGGTTTCGTGGGAACTGCGTTGGCTGAAATGACCATGCCTCAAATCTCGCCGCTTGCCGGCGAGCCGATCGAACGCGCGGACGCGGAGCGACTCGCTGGAGTCCTCAAGGCGCTCGCCGACCCGGCCCGACTCAGGCTGCTCAGCCTGATCCAGTCGGCGCCGGAAGGCGAGGCCTGCGTCTGCGACCTCACCGCTCCGCTGGGGCTCTCCCAGCCGACGGTGAGCCACCACCTGCGTATCCTCACCGAGGCCGGCTTGCTGGAGCGGGAGAAGCGCGGAGTGTGGGCTTACTACCGGCTGGTGCCGACCGCGATCGCCACGATCGCGGATCTGCTGACCCCGCCGCGTAAGCGCGCCACCAAGAAGGCACGCTGACCTGACGGCACCTTGCCTGGTCGACTCGCGGAGGCGGAGCTGCCAGGCAAGGTGCCCAAGGTTTACGGAGGTCGCCGCGTGACGTACGTCGCTGGCGATCTGCGGGACCAGCTCGCCCACGTCGGGTCCGACGTGGTGCGCGCCGGCCTCGTCGTGGGCTCCGGTGGCAACCTGTCCGCCCGCCTGCCGGGCGGCGATGAATGCTGGGTAACCGCGTCCGGCACCTGGTTGGACCGGCTCGGCCCGGCATCGTTCGCCCGGGTGCGGATCGCGGACGGCTGCACCCTGCCCGACGAACCGCAGATCCGACCGACCAGTGAGCTGGCGCTGCACCTGGCGGTCTACCGTGCCCGCCCCGACGTCCGCGCCATCGTGCACCTGCACCCGCAGAGCATGCTGCTGCTGGACGCGCTCGGCGTACCGATCCGGCTGGTCACCACCGACCACGCCTTCTACCTGCGGCGCGTCGTCACCGTGCCGTTCGCGCCGCCCGGCGGACAGCGGCTCGCCCGAGCCGCCGCCGACGCGGCCGCCGACGGCACCAACTGCCTGATCCTGTCCCGGCACGGCTGCTCCGTACTGGCCGGGTCGGTGGAGCTCGCCCACAAACGGGCGGTCAACCTGGAAGAGGCCGCCCGGCTCACCTACCGGGCACTGGCCGTCGGCCGGCTCGACGAGCTGACGCCGCTGCCAGCCGACTACCTCGACCAGCTGCCGGACGCGGAGCACGGCACCGTCTGAACCCCTGGCACGTCATCGGCCACACCCGGCCGGTCGGGCTCAGTGGTGGGTCGGCAGCTGCGGCGACTCCTCCTGGGTGACATCGACCGCCGCGCGGCGCAACCGGCGCTGCTCGAGGACCACCATCGCGGTGACGATGACGACCCCCAGCACCAGCAGCAAGGCCACCGACAGCACATTGCCGTCGGGGGCGAGCAACCCGCGATCCTCGGTCTGCCACGGCCACAGCGCCCGCAGGCTGCCGACGATCACGCCGGTCATCACCGCCAGGGTGACCCGCCGGTGGTGCTCCAACAGGTACTGCAGCAGCTTCACGAACAGCGTCAACCCGACGAGCATGCCGACGGCGAAGACCGCCAGGTAGCCGACGTCGCGGTCGTTGACCGCCTCGATCGTCGGCTCGTAGAGCCCGACGGTCAGCAGCAGGAACGACCCGGACACGCCCGGCAGCACCAGCGCGCAGACCGCGACCGCGGCGGCCAGCAGCACCACCACCGGGTTCGGGTCGATGCTGGCCGACGGTAGACCAGTCAGCACGAACGCCGCGACCGCGGCGGCGGCCACCGCGAAGGCGTCCCGGCCGCGCCACGGCCGGCCGATCATCGAAACCGGCACCAGCACCGAGGCCAGCACCAGGCCGAAGAACAACCCCCGGGTTTGCTCCGGGTGCTCCTCCAGCATCGGCTCCAGCAGCCGGGCGGCGAGCAGCAGACCGGGCAGCATGCCCAGCGCCAGCGGGATGATCACTCCCCAGTGCACCTGCCGGAACTGCTCCCGGCTGCGGGCCCAGCCCTGCCTACGGGGCACGTCGGTGACCGCGTACCGGACCGCGTTGATCAGGTGCCCGGCCGAGGCGATGAGCCGCTCGTACACGCCGGTGACCAGGGCGATGGTCCCACCGCTGACCCCTGGGACGGCCTCCGCCACTCCGATCGCCGCACCCCGGAACACATGGCCGACACGTTCGCGCACTGACATCTGCAGAACCATACCGGGCCAGTGTTCACAGTCGGGGGTCGACCGGTTCGGACTCGCAGGCGAGCACCGCGAAGACCAACTCGTGCCGGCGCCACAGCGGCGCGCCGGTGGCCAGCAGGTCCAGCGCGGCCAGACCGAGACCGTGTTCGCGCAGCGCCATCGACCGCTTGCGGCCCAGCGACCGGCGGCGCAGCTCAGCCAGCCGCTCCGGTTCGGTGTACTCCGGGCCGTAGATGATCCGCAGATACTCCCGGCCCCGGCACTTGACGCCGGGCTGCAGCAGCCGGCCGGTGCCACTGCGGGCGGTCAGTCCGGCGTGCGGCTTGACCACCATGCCCTCACCGCCGGTCGCCGTCAGCTCCGACCACCAGTCGGTGGCGTCGGCCACCGCCGCGTCGTCGGTCAGGTCGACGACCCGCCGTCGGGTGGTGGTGAACAGCTGCGGATCTGCCGCCACCAGCGCGTCCGCGCACTCCAGGTGCCAGCCGTGGTCTCGGTCGGCGTACGAGCGGCCGTCGGCGGCCAGCACCGCGAACGGCGCCAACGTCACCGCGTCCGGGTCACCGACGTACGCCCGGTAGGCGTCGGCGTACCGGTCGACGTCGACGGCCCGGCGGGCCAGCCGCTCGCGCAGCTGCCCGACCGGCAGGCCCCGACCGGCGGCGGCGTCAAGCACGTCCAACGCGGCGGGCAGCGCGGCCCGGCCGGCGGCGGCGACGCTGGCGTACTGCTCGCGGATCAGCCCGAGTGCCTTCGCCGACCAGGGCAGCAGCTCGCAGTCGAGCAGCAGCCAACCGGCCGGCCCGGCGCCGGCGGCCAGCCGCTGCCACAGCCCGGCCGCCTCGGCCGCCGCCCGGACCCGGGACAGCAGCGCGTCGGTCCGCTCGTCGGAGGTGAAGAACGGCCGCCCGGTGCGGGTGTGGACCACCCCGCCGCCAGGGCCGAACAGCGGGTCGCCCGCCGGGTCGCGGCAGACCAGCACCACCGCCCGCGACCCCATGTGCTTCTCCTGGCAGACCACCCGGTCGACACCGGCGGCCCGATAGTCGGCGAACGCCTCCGCGGGATGCTCCAGGAAGCCGTCCCGGGTCGACGTCGAGCAGGGTGCCATGGTCGGCGGCAGCCAGACCAGCCAGCGGGGGTCCACCGCGAATCGGCTGATCACCTCCAACGCGGCGGCCGCGTTCTCGGCCGGAACGGTGGTGGTGCCGTAGCCGTAGTCGATGTGCCGGCGGCCGGTGACGTCGCGCAGGTCGAGCACGTCGTCGGGGCGGTCGGTGACCGGCCCGGTGCCGTCGGCGGCACCCGGCTCGGCCGTCAGCGGCCGGACCGGCGGGTAGTACTCGCGGTCAGCCGGTACCGAGACGAGCTCCCGCGACGGGTAGCGCAGCGCGGTCAGCCGGCCACCGAAGACGCAGCCGGTGTCGACGCAGATGGTGTTGTTCACCCATTCCGGGCGGGGCGTCGGGGTGTGCCCGTAGACCACGGTTGCGGCACCCCGATAGTCGCGGGCCCACGGGTAGCGCACCGGCAGGCCGTACTCGTCGGTCTCGCCGGTCGTCTCCCCGTACAACGCGAAGCTGCGGACCCGGCCGGACGCCCGGCCCTGGTATTCGGCCTTGAGCCCGGCGTGCGCCACCACCAGCGCACCGCCGTCCAGCCGGTAGTGGCTGACCAGCCCGTCGATGAACCTGGCGACCTCGTCGGTGAACCCGGCCGGCTCGGCGGCCAACTGCTCCAGCGTCTCGGCGAGCCCGTGCGACACGGTCACCTTGCGGCCCCGCAGCTTGCGCAGCAGCTTCTGCTCGTGGTTGCCGGGCACGCAGAGCGCGGTGCCGGCCCGCACCATCCCCATCACCAGGCGCAGCACCCCGGGTGAGTCCGGGCCGCGGTCGACCAGGTCACCGACGAAGACCGCGGTACGCCCCTGCGGGTGCCGGGCGTCGACCGGTCGACCGGCGTCGTCGCGGTCGATGGTCCAACCCAGCTTCGTCAGCAGCGCCTCCAGTTCGGCGCGGCAGCCGTGCACGTCACCGATGATGTCGAACGGCCCGGTGAGCTCCCGTCGGTCGTTGTACAGCCGGGTCAGCCGGATCTCGGCGGCGTCGATCTCGTCGGTGCCGCGCAGCACGAACACGTGACGGAATCCTTCCCGGGTCAGCCGGCCGACCGAGCGGCGCAGGTCACGCTGCATCCGGGTGATCACGTGCCGGCCGAAGGTGCGGTCGGCCCGGCCCTGGGTCCGTTCCCAGCAGGTCTGCTCGGGCACGTCGAGCACCACCGCGACCGGCAGTACGTCGTGTTCCCGGGCGACGGCGACCAGCCCGGCCCGGGCGTGCTCCTGCAGGTTGGTGGCGTCGACCACGGTGAACCGGCCGGCGCGCAGCCGCTTGCCGGCGACGTAGTGCAGCGCGTCGAAGGCGTCCGCCGACGCCGACTGGTCGTTCTCGTCGTCGGCGACCATCGCCCGGAACATGTCCGAGGAGAGCACCTGGGTGGCGGCGAAATGCCGGCGGGCGAAGGTCGACTTGCCGGAGCCGGAGACACCGACCAGGGCGATCAGGGCGAGTTCGGGGATCTCCAGCACGGTCACCGGGCACCCCCGGCGCCCGCGCCGTCCCGGCCGGAACCGTCCGAGCCGGCGTCGCCGCGGGTGAAGACCGCCAGTTGGGTCGGTGGCCCCACGTCCGGATCGACCTGGCCGACCGGCCGGAACCCGACCCGGTAGCCGTACGCCGCGGCGACCCGCCCGGCCCAGTCGGCGAACTCGGCGCGGCTCCACTCGAACCGGTGGTCCGGGTGCCGCAGCGCGCCCGCGGCGAGGCCTTCGTAGCGCACGTTGTACTCCACGTTCGGGGTGGTCACCAGCACGGTGCCGGGGCGGGCGTGGCCGAAGACCGCTTCGGCCAGGGCCGGCAGCCGGGGCGGGTCGAGATGCTCGACAACTTCCATCAGTACGGCGGCGTCGTAGCCGCGCAGCCGGTCGTCGCGGTAGGTCAGCGCCGACTGCCACAGCCGTACCCGCTGCTGCTGGCGCGCCGGTAGCCGGTCCAGCCGCAGCCGGCGGGCGGCCAGCTCCAACGCCCGGGCCGACACGTCGGTGCCGACGATCTCGGTGAACCGGGGCTGGGCGAGCAGTTCGGTGAGCAGCGCACCACCGCCGCAGCCCAGGTCGAGCACCCGGGTGGCGCCGGCCTCGGCCAGCGCGGCGAGCACGGCGGTCCGGCGGGTCGCGGCCAGCGGGCGCGGCCGGGCCGCCGCCGGCAGCCCGGCGTCCTCGTCGGCACCTGGGTCGGCGTCGGCACCTGGGTCGGCGTCGGCATCGGCGAGCCGCAGCTCGGCGGCCCGCGCCTCGGCGAGCCGGTCCTCGGCGCGTCGGGCGAGCACCCGGCGGTGGGCCAGGTAGCGCCGGGTGATCAACCGACGTTCCGGGTGGCCGGCCAGCCAGCCCTCGCCGGCCCGGATGAGCTTGTCCAACTCGTCCGGGGCGATCCAGTAGTGCTTGGCGTCGTCGAGCACCGGTAGCAGCACGTACAGATGGTTGAGCGCGTCGGCGACCCGCAGCGTGCCGGTCAGGGTGAGGTCGACGTAGCGGCTGTCCCCCCACTGCGGGTAGCGCTCGTCCAGCGGGATGGGCCGGGCGGTCACCGTCCAGCCGAGCGGGGTGAACAGGCGTTCGGCGAGGACGGCACCGCCCCGGCAGCGCAGCACCGGCACCCGGATGGTCAGCGGCAGAGCGGTGCCGGGCAGCTCCGGGCGGTCCCGGCTCTCCCCGCGCAGCGCGGACCGGAACACCTTGGCGAGCGCGGCGGCGAGCAGACTGGACGCGGCGTACGGCCGGTCGTTGACGTACTGGCCGAGGGTGAAGCTCTCCGGCATCGCGGCCGTGCGCCGGCCGCGGCGCGGGCCGCCGGCGGCGAGGCGTGCCGGGTCGACGTCGAGCAGCAGCGCGGCGGTGCAGCGCTGCTCGGTGGCCTCCGGGTAGAACACGTGCGCGGTGCCGGTGGGTACGTCGAACGACTGCATCCGGTCCGGATGTTTGACCAGCAGGTAGCCGAGGTCGGTGGCGGGCCGGTGGGTCGTCGTCACGGTCATCAGCACCCGGGTGATGGTGCCAGCCGGCCGCCACCGGTCGACACCGGTTATCTCGATTGCCCTGGCGGCTGCCGTGAAGCGGTCAGCGGCAGCGTCCCGCTGCGGTCAGCGGTAGCCGTCGTCGTCATCGAGGTCGACGATGCGGGACTGCTCGACCGCGTCCCAGTCGTCGACCTCCAGGCCGCGGTGCACCTCGGGTTGCTGCTCCACCGGGTTGGCCACGACTGACTGTTCAAACGCGTCGTCGGCGGGCGCCTCCGGGTCACGTTCCTCGGGAGCGAGGTGGTCCCCTGGGGCGATGTCCTCGTCCGGGTAGGTCATGTCTCGCCTCCGTTCGTCCGTCCGTCCGTACCGGTGCCCCCACCACGGTACGGGTCGACCGGGGCGCCCGCCGACCACCGTCCAAAATAAGAGGCTTGTCCCCTTTCGTGGCGCGGTGGTTTACGCCGGGTGGCAGGATGGGCGCATGGGATTCCTGATCAGGCTCGCGGTCAACGCGGTCGCCCTGTGGATAACCACGCTGATCGTGCCCGGCATCGACGTCACCGGTGACACCGCGACCAACAACGCGCTGACCCTGGTCATCGTGGCGCTGATCTTCGGACTGGTCAACGCGGTCCTCAAACCGGTCATCAAGGTCGTCGGCTGTGTCTTCTACCTGCTGACCCTCGGTCTGTTCGCCCTGGTCGTCAACGCCCTGCTCTTCCTGCTGACCGACTGGCTGGCGCAGCAACTGGACCTGCCGTTCGCCATCGACGGGTTCTGGCCGGCATTCTGGGGAGCGATCGTGATGGCCGTCGTCGGCTGGCTGATCAGCCTGGTCATCCCCGACAAGTACGACCGCCGCTGACCGCGCCCACAGACAGGGCCGATGTCGCCGGGGCGGTACCGCTGCGGGATACTGCCTAACGGAGGACAGCGCGGTCCAGCGCAGTGAGCTGAGCATGGAATCCGGCCCGTCGACGGGCCGAACCGGTACAAAGGAGCGTTCGAGATGCCCATCGCCTCGCCCGAGGTCTACGCCGAGATGCTTGACCGCGCCAAGGCCGGCGCGTTCGCGTACCCCGCCATCAACGTCACGTCCTCGCAGACCCTCAACGCCGCGCTGCAGGGCTTCGCCGAGGCCGAGAGCGACGGCATCATCCAGGTCTCCACCGGTGGTGCCGAATACCTCTCCGGCCCGACCGTCAAGGACATGGTCAGCGGCTCGCTGGCCTTCGCCGCCTTCGCCGAGGAAGTGGCCAAGAAGTACCCGGTCAACATCGCGCTGCACACCGACCACTGCCCGAAGGGCAAGCTCGACGGCTTCGTCCGCCCGCTGCTGGCCGCCTCCAAGGAGCGGGTCGCCGCCGGTGGCGCGCCGCTGTTCCAGTCCCACATGTGGGACGGCTCCGCCGTACCGCTGAAGGAGAACCTGGAGATCGCCACCGAGCTGCTCGCCGAGGCCGCCGCCGCCAAGGTCGTGCTGGAGATCGAGGTCGGCGTCGTCGGCGGCGAGGAGGACGGCGTCGTCGGCGCCATCGACGAGAAGCTGTACACCACCGTCGAGGACGGGCTGGCCATGGTCGAGGCGCTCGGCCTCGGCGAGAAGGGCCGCTACATGGCGGCGCTCACCTTCGGCAACGTGCACGGCGTCTACAAGCCGGGCAACGTCAAGCTGCGGCCGGAGATCCTCAAGGAGATCCAGGACGCGGTCGGCGCCAAGTACGGCAAGGAGAAGCCGCTCAGCCTGGTCTTCCACGGCGGCTCCGGCTCGTTGCTGGAGGAGATCCGGGCCGCACTGGACTACGGCGTGGTCAAGATGAACATCGACACCGACACCCAGTACGCCTTCACCCGTCCGGTCGTCACCCACATGTTCACCAAGTACGACGGGGTGCTGAAGATCGACGGCGAGGTCGGCGACAAGAAGTCGTACGACCCCCGTGCCTGGGGCAAGGCGGCCGAGGCCGGGATGGCCAAGCGGGTCGTCGACGCCTGCGAGCACCTGCGCTCCACCGGCACCACGCTGGCCAAGTAACCGCCACCGAACCACTCGCCGCGCGGCCGGTCCCGTACCCCGGGGCCGGCCGCGCGGCGCTGCCGGACGAACCACACCGGTAGGATCTACCGATTCAGAGTGGTCCGCTGCGGAGGTCGGTCGTGCTCGGCATCGATGGGTACGAGCCACAGTGGTGTCACGACGCCGCGACGCTCGCCGCCGCCCACCGCGCCCGGTTCTCCCGCATCATCGGACGTCCGCTGGTCGACACCTGGCTGATGTGGGACCTCGACCTGGACACCTGGTACGCCAACGGTCCGGTCATCCTCGGCTTCGGTGACGTCAACGTCGAGGTCACCCACCGCAAGTTCGACGAGTGCGCGATCACCTGGAACCAGGTCGACATGTCCATGCCGCTGGACCTGCCCGGCCTGCGGCTGGACTGGCACAGCGACCGGCACCCGGCACCGCTGCCGGCGCGGGGCCGGCCGCTGCGGGCGGTCAACGTGATCGAGCGGATCATGCCGTCGCACTGGCGTCCGCACGTGCTGCACGCCGTCGAGTTCCTCTTCGACGGGGCCCGGTTGGCGGTCCAGAACGCCCTCGACGAGAACGGCCTGTCCGCCGAGCCCGACGTCGAGCTGCCGATCGTCGCCTGGCGCCGCCGCCCCGTCGCCGCCGGCACCGACTAGCGCTAGCCATCCCGCGAGCGCTAGCCATCCCGGCGTCCGTCGCGGGGCCCGAACACTCGCAGAGCCTCCAGGTCCGACGCTTTCGATCGCAGGTAGTAGTCGGCCCAGGCCGCAGCGTCCGGGTAGCCCGACTCGGCAACCACCCGGGCACAGGCGGCATCGACGTCGAAGCTGGTCCGCCGCAGGGTCACCCCACCGGCGGCGTCCAGCAGCGCCCAGAACGCGCCCGGACCGCCGTACGGCATGCCGATGCTGCCCGGGTTGACCACCGTACGGCGATCGACCAGCCGGACGAACGGCATGTGAGTGTGCCCGCAAACGATCGTGCGCATCGTGTCGCCCAGCCCAGCGAACACCTCGGCCCAGCGGGCTGGTCGGCTGTCCACCAGGACCACCTCCTCGTCGTCGCGGGGAGTGGCGTGGCAGAACAGGGTCAGTCCGCGTACCGGCAGATCGAGGGTGACCGTCAGCGGCAGCGTCGCGAGCCGGTCGACCTGTTCGGGACGCAGCTCGGCGGCGGCCCACGGTGCCACAGGGTCAGGGATGGTCTGCATTCCACCCTGCCGTGCGGTGACCAGTTCGCGGTCGGCGTTGCCACGTACCCACACGGCTCGCTCACCGAGGGCGTCGAGAGCGTCGAGGGTCTCGACCGGCTGCGGTCCGGCAGCCAGGTCACCGGTGAGCACGATCTGGTCGGCCGAGCGGACGTCGGGTTCCGCGAGCACCGCCTCCAGCGCCGGAAGTACGCCGTGGATGTCGGACAGCACCGCGATCTGCATCCGCCCAGCATCGCCGCACCGGCGGGCGATGTCGATGGTCTACTCGCTCGGCTGACACCGGGCTTGACCCGGACCTTGGGGCCGACCACAGCATGACCCTTGCCGGTCGACCACGGCCGGCACGAGGAGGGCACGATGCGGCTGCTCACCATCGGCGCGTTCGCCCGCGCCGCCGGGCTGACGGTCAAGGCGTTGCGGATCTACGCCGACACAGGGCTGCTCCGGCCGGCGGCCGTCGACCCGGAGTCCGGCTACCGGTACTACCGGCCGGAGCAGTTGGAGCTGGCCCGGTTGGTGGCCCGGTTGCGGCATGGCGGGATGCCGCTGCGCCGTGTTCGGCAGGTCTGCGTGCACTGGCCGGACGACCCGGTGGCGGTCGCCGGGGAGATTGCCCGCTGGTGGTCGGCCACCCAGGCCGAGACGGCGGCCAGGGAACAACTCGTGACCAGCCTCGTCGCGGAACTCCAGACGAGGGGAGCGACGATGACCGACCGACCGGCAAGCTCAGACCGACCGGCAGGCTTCGATCTGCGCAGTGCGGCCCGCACCGACATCGGCCGGGTGCGGACCAGTAACGAGGACCGGGCGTAC
Source organism: Micromonospora sp. LOL_021 (assembly GCF_048060215.1). Classification (NCBI taxonomy): domain Bacteria; kingdom Bacillati; phylum Actinomycetota; class Actinomycetes; order Micromonosporales; family Micromonosporaceae; genus Micromonospora; species Micromonospora sp. LOL_021. The sequence continues at coordinate 73,708 of NZ_JBHMIN010000024.1, forward strand.
GCCGGACGCCGGCTGCTCGCGGTCGCCGACGGTGCCGCCGGGCCGGGCGGGTCCGAGGCGAGTGCAGCGGTGATCAAGGCGCTCGCGCAGCTCGACACCGCGCCGTCGGATGCGGCGGGCACGGCCCTGGCGGACGCGTACCGCGCCGCCGACGACGCAATCCGCGAGATGGGTGCCGGCACCGGTGCGTCGCCGGTCAGTACGGTGACCGCGTTGCTGCAGGTCGGCGACGGGTTCGAGCTGGTGCACGTCGGCGACACCCGGGCGTACCGGTGGCGGGGCGGCGAACTGACCCGGCTCACCCGCGACGACAGCTACGTGCAGGCGCTGGTGGACGCCGGCCGGCTCGACCCGGCGCTGGCGCTGGCACACCGGCGGCGGGCGCTGCTCACCCAGGCGCTGGACGGCACCGGGACGGCGAAACCGGCGTACGCGACGCATCGGCTCGTCGCGTACGACCGGTATCTGCTCTGCTCCGACGGGGTCTGGGCGGTGGTGCCCGACGACGACCTCGTCGCCGCCGTCGGCGCCGGGCTCGACCCGGCCGAGACAGTACGCGCGGTGATCGACCTGGCGTACCGGGCAGGCGCCCCGGACAACGTCGCCTGCCTCGTCGCCGACGTCGTACCCTGAGCCGACGGTCAGCTCGACCGGGTGACCTGGTGCGGTACGACCGGCGGCAGCGCGTCGGCGGTGAGCAGCGCGACCGCCTCGTGCACGTCGTCGGTGAGCCGGATCAGCGCGGACAGGTCGCCGGCCGGGGACAGCGCCAGCAGCGGCGCCAGCATCGCCTCGACCGGCAGGGTCTGGGTCCAGAAGGCGCGGTCCAGGAAGACGTACGGGCCGCTGGCCCCGTCGGTGCCGTAGAACGTCTTCGTGGCCGCCTGGAAGACCTCCTGCACGGTGCCGGCGCGGCCCGGCGCGAACACGATCCCGCCCCGGGCCAGCCGCAGGATGGTGTCCTCCCGGACCGCGTTGCAGAAGTACTTGGCGATCCGGCCGGCGAACAGGTTGGCCGGCTCGTGCCCGTACAGCCAGGTGGGGACGGCGAGCCCGCCGGCCCGCGCCCAGCCGGAGCCGGCGTCGTCGGTCACCGCCGCGTCGACCGGGTACCGGTCGCGGACGGCCAGCGCGGCGGCGGTGTACGGCTGCTGGTCGGCGTAGTCCGGCGCGCCGGCCAGCAGGTCGATGGCGTCGGTCAGCTCCTCGGTGTCGCGGCTGCTCAGGTACGCGCCGAGGTTCGCCGCCTCCATCACGCCCGGTCCGCCGCCGGTGACCACCAGCCGGCCGGCCCGGGCCAGCTCCCAGCCGAGCGTGGCAGCCAGCCGGTACGCGGAGGTGCCGCGCGGCACCGCGTGCCCGCCCATCACCCCGATCACCGAGGCCGGCCCGTACCGGTCGATCCAGGTCCGGGTGGCGTCGGTGAGCGCGTTGTCGATGCCGTGGTCGTGCAGCCGCTGGGCCAGCGCCTCCCGAATCTCCGGCTGGGCGCCGCCGTGCCGGCGGAAATGCCGGTAGACCAGGTTGTCGTACATCCCGTCGGCGCCGTGCTCGGCGAACCCGGCGGCCAGGTCGGCCGGGGTGTACAGCCGGGGCGGGTGGCTCGGGTACGGCAGCCCGGCGAACGGCGGGACCACGTGCGCGCCCCGGCGCACCAGCTCCGCTTCCGCCGTAGCCGACGGGAACGAACAGCCCAGGAACAACGTGTCGGTGAGGTCGACGTCGGTCAGGTCGGGCACCGGCGGTACGTCGAACGGCAGTCCCTGCACGGTCAGCCCGGCCAGGCTGCCGGCGCGCAGATGATGGTCGAGCTCGGCGCGGGACTCCACCTCGTGCGGGGTGGAGTCGTAGTCGCCGGACAGCGCTGCGGGGGGTGGCGTGGGCACTCCGCCATCTTTCCGTACCGCCGCAACCGGGCCGGGCCTGCTCCACCGCAGCCCGAACCGGTGCGGTCACACAGCGAAGCCCGGTGGCACGAGGCCACCGGGCTTCCCAAACCGGTTCCTGGGGAGGCTCCGGACTTCTATTTCTAGTCGAGTACCGGCATCGGCACACCGGCCGCACGCGTGACGAAGGACTCATCCGTTCAGACACCATGTCGCTGCGAATCCAGGTTGAATGGGCAAAATGCAGAACCTGTTGCCCGAACCGCCGGCCACCATGCTGCCCGGCGACGAGCAGGCCGAGGCGGCGCTCGCCGAGGCTGCCCAGGTGGACACCGAGGAGGCGTACGCCGGTGCCGCCGGCCGCCACCCCACCTACAGTCGGGCCTGGGCGGTGCTTGCCCAGCGTGCGTTCACCAAGGGCGAGGTCGTCGCCGCGTACGCCTACGCCCGCACCGGCTACCACCGGGGCCTGGACCAGCTGCGCCGCAGCGGCTGGAAGGGGCACGGCCCGGTGCCCTGGTCGCACCGGCCGAACCAGGGTTTCCTGGCCTGCCTGCACCTGCTGTCCCGGGCGGCCGGGGAGATCGGTGAGAGCGACGAGGCCGCCCGGTGCGCGCAGTTCCTGCGGGACTGCGACCCGGCCGCCGGGGACGCTCTCGCCAGCAGCTGACGGCTCAGAGCCCTTCGGACACCGCCGAGGCGATCTTCAGCCACGCCTGCCGGAACGTCGCGGACAGCTGTCCGTACCGGATCGGTTCCCCGCTGTCGATGATTCGCTCGTACGGTGCCAGCAGCACCGTACGGGTGCGGGCGGCGAAGTGCCGTTGGATCGGCGCCAGGTCGATCTCCCGGCGGGACGGCGGCATGGAGATGACGGTGACCGCCTGCCGGACCAGCCGCTGCCGGCCGGTCTGCTCCAGGTGGTCGAGCATCCGGGCGGCCGGCTCGGCGGAGTCGTTGCGGGCCGACATGGTCACCACGAGCTGGTCGGTGGCGTCGATCGCCGCCTGCCAGTTCTGCGCCCGTACGTTGTTCCCGGTGTCCACGAAGATCAACTTGTAGAACCGGCTGACCACCTCACGGATCTCGGCGAACGCGGCGGCGGTCAGCATCTCGCCGGCGGTGGCCGACTCGTCCGACGCGAGCACGTCGAACATGCCCTCGCCCTGCGCCCGCACGTACTGCGACAGGTCGCCGACCCGGCCGTGTGACCCCTGGAACAGGCGCAGGTCGCGCAGCATGTCGCGAACCGTACGGGAGTGGAAGTCCTGCTGGGCGCGCATGCCGAGGGTGCCCTGGGTCTCGTTGTTGTCCCAGGCCAGCACGTAGCCGCCGCGCTTCTGCCCGAACGTCATGGCCAGCATCAGGATGGCGACGGTCTTGCCGGCACCGCCCTTCGGGTTGACCACGGTGACCTGGCGCAGCCCACCGAAGTTGCGGCGCACCATTTCGACGTCCCGCCGGATCTCCTGCTCGTGCTGCCCCGGCGGTAGCTTGACCAGGCCCAATGTGGTCCGGTTGAGCGCGGCCCGGACCCCCATCGTGGCGACCGGGTTGGCCGGTTTCGCCGCTCGGCGCAGGGCGAACTCCTCGGCGGTCGGCACGAACGAGTCGGGTGTCCAGCCCGCCGGCAGTTGGCTGCCGCCGGCCGGCGGGCCGGTCTGGTGGTGCGCCGACGCGGCCGGCTGCTGCCCAGGATCCTGGTACGCGGGACCCTGTTGGGTGGGACCTTGCTGCACCGACCCGAGCACCCCGGGCGGCACCGGGTAGCCCGAGTCGAACATCGCCGACCGCGGCGGCGGCACCGGAGTGTCCGGCCCCGGTGCGCCCGGCATCGCAGTGTCCGGCATCGCAGTGTCCGGCCCGGGGGGCGACGGCATCCGGTGTACCCCGGGCGCTTCCTGGTACGGCTGTCGGGGCAGCTCGGTCACGCCCGGACTCACCTGCTGGTACGCCGAAGTCTGGGTAGGCGGTGGCGCTGTCGGTGACCAGGCCCCGCCGTCCGTCGGGGTCCAGTCGTCCCAGCCGGGTGTCGACGCCGACGCCGACACGGCTGCCGACACCGGGCCGGCGGCCGGCGGGGCCCACGGGTCGGCGGGCTGGCCCGGCGCGGGTTCCGTCGCCTCGTCCGTCGCCTCTTCCCGGGGCTCAACCGGTCGGCCGGGGCCGGTCGGTGGCAGTGGGGGCGGCGTCGGCGTCTGACCGGGTGGCGGGGCGGGTCGGCTGGGGCCGGGATGCGGCTGGCGGGGGTGGGTCGGGCCGGGCCGGGGCGGCGTCGGGTGCGGCCGGCCGGCAGCCTCCGACGTGGGCGCGGCCGCGTCCGCCAGCGGTACGGGCTGCTCCGCCAGCGGTACGGGCTGCTCCGCCAGCGGTACGGGCTGCTCCGGTGACCGCCGGGGAGCCGGCGGCACAGCGCCGGACGGACCAGCATCGCCGCCGGTGCCGCTGTCGCCGGCGGTGCCGCCAGCCGCACCGGTCGAGCGGCTGGTCAACCTGCTGGGTGGCTGCGCCCACGGCGACGCAGGCGAATGCGGCAGCTCCGGATCGCGGTCGGCGGGCAGGCCGCCACCGCTGCCGTTGGCGTTCGCGTTGGCCTGCCCATCACGGCTCAGTTGACCGTTGCCCGCCGGCCTGCCGTTGCCGGGTGGCTGGCCGTTGCCGGGCCGGGCCTCGGCTCCGGACGTCGCCGTCGGAATGACCGGCACGGCGATGGTCTGATCGCTGCGGGGAGTGGCCACGACCTCGTCCGGCGGCCAGAACGGCTCCTCCACCTGGCCTCCGTCGGCGCCGGTCGACCGCCCCGGATCGGTGTTGTCGTGCACTGCGTAGTACCCCCCTCGCCCCCCGTGGACCACCCGAGGATGTGCAGGTCAGTCGCTACTTAGCGTCGCATACCAGGTCAGTATGTGTACACGGCCCAGGCGCCTGGTTCCACCCACCAGGAGCGTTTCCGGGTCAAGCCGCCCGCTACGCCGTCGTCCAGGAACGGTAGTTCGCCGTCGCGCGGGGTGACCGCCGCCGCGCGACCACGGGCCCGGCGGATCTCGATGCGTACCCGGTCGCCGCGCCACCACGACCTGGTCTTCACCGGCACCGCCACCGCCACCTCCAGCACCCCGTCCGCCGGGTCCGCCCGGGCCACCAGTTCCACCTCCGCGAGCCGGGCGTACCCGTCGGCGTTCGCCACCACGCAGGCCAACAGCGGGTCGTTGCCCGCGCTCAGCACGACGTCATCGACCTCGATCCGTCCGCGCCAGGGTAACGGGTGGTCGTGCTCGTCGGCGGCACCCAGCAGCGCGCCGTCCAGGGTCACCGAACCGCCGTCGGTACGCAGCAGATCCAGCCGGCGCTGCCGGCCGCCGAGGACCGCCGCGGCGACCGCGGCCGGCTCCCGGGGCAGGCCGAGCCGGCTGGCCAGATCGGTGGAGCCGCCGGGGTCGAGCGGCAGCACCCCGATCGCCGGCAGGTCCGGCAGGGTCCGGGAGTCGGCCAGGTCGGCGGGTCGCCGGCTCGGCGGCGGTGCGTAGCGGCGGACCATCCGGCGCAGTACCGCCCGCAGTTGCCCGTCGGTGGCCGTGGCGACGATCAGCCGGGTCTTGCCGTCGTCGTCGGGCCAGGTCAGACCGTCCGGTCGGGCGGGGCCGTCCAACCGGGCGAGGACGTCGTCGATCTCCCGGTCCGACCGCGCCGTCACCGTCTCGACCCGGGCACCGGCGGCGATCAGCGCGTCCCGGCAGGTCAGCACCGGTACCCGGACCGGTTCGGCGCAGTGCGGCTTCGCCCGGGTGAGTGCCGTGCCGCAGCTGACACCGCAGCCGCCGTCGCAGCCCGCGTCCGGCTGGCTGCCGAGTGTCAGCAGCACCACGTCGTACACCGTCGCCGCCTTCCGCCGATCTCTGCGGCCACGTCCACCAGGTTCGTGACCCTTGTTAGCCTGACTCCTCGGGCTTGCCACGCGGTCGCCACCTGGCACCCGAGCCCCATGGAGGCGGGTTACACAAGATGCCAGCGATCGTGCTGCTCGGCGCGCAATGGGGTGACGAGGGCAAGGGCAAGGTTACCGACCTGCTTGGCGAGCGGGTCCACTACGTGGTGCGGTTCTCCGGCGGCAACAACGCCGGGCACACCGTGATCACGCCGGACGGGCAGAAGTACGCCCTGCACCTGATGCCGTCCGGTGCCCTCTCCCCGAACGCGATGATCATCATCGGTAACGGGGTGGTGGTCGACCCGAAGGTGCTGCTGACCGAGATCGACGGCCTCGCCGAACGCGGCGTGGACGTCTCCCGGCTGCGGATCTCCGGCGACGCGCACCTGATCATGCCGCACCACCGGGCGCTGGACCGGGTGGTCGAGCGCTACCTCGGATCGTCGCGGATCGGCACCACCGGGCGCGGCATCGGGCCGGCGTACGGCGACAAGGTGGCCCGGATGGGCATCCGGGTGCAGGACCTGCTCGACCCCGGCATCCTGCGCAAGAAGCTGGAGCTGGCGCTGCGGGAGAAGAACCAGATCCTGTTCAAGGTCTACAACCGCAAGGCGCTGGACCTGGACGCGGTGGTCGAGGAGTACCTGGCGTACGCGCAGCGGCTGCGCCCGCACATCGCCGAGACCCGGGCGATCCTCTGGGACGCGCTGGACCGGGGCGACACCGTGCTGCTGGAGGGCGCGCAGGCCACCATGCTCGACATGGACCACGGCACGTACCCGTTCGTGACCTCGTCCAACCCCACCTCGGGCGGGGCCTGCGTGGGCACCGGCATCCCGCCGACCGCGATCACCAAGGTGATCGGGGTGACCAAGGCGTACACCACCCGGGTCGGCTCCGGGCCGTTCCCGACCGAGCTGTTCGACGCCGCCGGTGACCATCTGCGCAAGGTCGGTGCCGAGTACGGCACCACCACCGGTCGGGAGCGCCGCTGCGGCTGGTTTGACGCGGTCGTCGGCCGGTACGCCGTACGGCTCAACGGCATCACCGACCTGGTCGTCACCAAGCTCGACGTGCTGACCGGGCTGGCCAAGGTGCCGATCTGCGTCGGCTACGAGATCGACGGCGAGCGCTTCGACGACATGCCGATGACGCAGACCGGCTTCCACCACGCCACCCCGATCTACGAGGAGCACGACGGCTGGTGGGAGGACATCACCGCAGCCCGCACCGAGGCGGAGCTGCCGGTCAACGCCCGGCGTTACATCGCCCGGATCGAGGAGCTGTGCCGGGCCCGGGTCAGCGTGGTCGGCGTCGGTCCCGGCCGGGAGGAGAACGTGGTACGCCACGAGCTGCTCTCAGCCGTACCCTTCGGCTCTTGAGCCGTACCCGTGACCCTGGCACGCGGATCCTCAGGAAATCCTCAGATCTCCGCCAAGCGTCGCGGGACATGCCTGCTTCATGATCGAACCGGACCCAACCGTCCGCCGGTTGCCACCAGCATCGGCGGCGGGGCACCCTTTCCGGAATTCGATTGATAGTAACTGATAGCAGGGAGCAAGGCAGTGAGCCGGCTGTACGGCGATCCCAATCGCGTGCGAGACGCGATGGAGGCCACCCCCACCCCGACCCCTCCGACCGGCATCCCCCCGATGACCCTGGCCCGCTGGACCCTGTGGGGCGTGCTGGCGGCCAACCTGTTGATCCTCGAAGTGGCCTTCTTCGCGTACGGCCAGGGCAAGCACCCGGTGCTGACCGTCGCCAAGTTCTTCGGCCTGCACGCCGCCATGATCATGATGCTGCAGCTGACCCTGGTGGCCCGGATTCCCTGGCTGGACCGGCGGCTCGGGATGGACCGGCTCACCGCCTGGCACCGGTGGATCGGTTTCGGTCTGTTCTGGACCGTGATGCTGCACGCCGTGTTCGTGATCGCCGGCTACGCCACCCTGTACGACATGGGCTTCGGCGAGACGTTCCTGAGCCTGGCCGGGGTGACCGCCTCGCTGCTCGGAATGATCGCCGCCGGCATCATGATCGTCGTGGTCGGGGCCTCCATCCGGTACGCCCGACGCCGCCTGCCGTACGAGGCCTGGCACAGCCTGCACGTGCTGATCTACCTCGCGCTGCTGGCCGGCCTGGTGCACCAGTTCATGGAGACCACCACCTTCGACTCGGCCCCGGCCAACATCTACTGGTGGACACTGTGGGCACTGGTGATCGGGGCCCTGATCGTCAACCGGGTCGCTGTGCCGCTGTGGCGCAACGCGTACCACCGGTTCCGGGTCGCCGCCGTGGTGCCCGAGGCCGACAACGTGACCTCGGTGTACGTCACCGGCCGCCACCTGGACCGGCTGCCGTCGCGGGCCGGGCAGTTCTGCATCTGGCGGTTCCCCGGTCACAACCGCTGGTGGCAGGCGAACCCGTTCTCGCTGTCGGCGGCACCCGACGGACGTTCCCTGCGGCTGACCGCGAAGGCCGCCGGCAAGACCAGCGCCGGGCTACGGCACCTGAAGGTCGGCAACCGGGTCTTCATCGAGGGGCCGTACGGCGCATTCACCAACCTGCACCGCAAACTGGACAAGACCCTGCTGGTCGCCGGTGGCGTCGGGGTCACCCCGATCCGGGCGCTGCTGGAGGAGTCGGGCGGTTCGACGGTGGTGCTCTACCGGGCGGCCAAGGAAACCGACGCGGTGCTCCTCGGCGAGCTGCAAGGGCTGGCCGCCGCGCAGGGTGCGCAGCTGCACCTGCTGACCGGGCGCACCGGGTCCGGGTCGCCGCCGAACCGGCCATTCGACCCGGAGAACCTGCTCGCCCGGGTGCCGGACATCACCGAACGCGAGGTGTTCGTCTGCGGGCCGCCGGCGATGACCACCGCCGTGGTCGCCAGCGTCCGGGCCATCGGCGTGCCGAACGCCCAGATCCACGCCGAACGCTTCGGTTTGGGCTGAACCCTGGGGCTCAGCCCTTCCTCAGAGAATCCTCAGATCTCCATCACGCGTCGTGTCCGGTCGCGGCCCGATGATCGTAGGACCCGTCGACGGGTCGGCGAGTTCGACCCGGAAGGGCGAAACAAGGGTGAGCGACAGCGACGGCACCAACGCGATCGTGATCGGGGCGGGGATCGCCGGCCTGATCACCGCACGGGTGCTGAGCGACCACGTCGACCGGGTGACGGTCCTGGAACGCGACCGGCTACCCGACGACGCGGTGCCGCGCCGAGGCGTCCCGCAGGGCCGCCACGGCCACCTGCTGCTGGCGGCCGGTCGACGGCTCCTTGACGGCTGGTTCCCCGGGCTGACCGGGGAGCTGGCCGCCGCCGGTGCCGTCCCACTGCACGGCGCCGACCTGGTGTGGCATCAGGGCGGCGGCTACCGGGCCCGTCCCGACCTCGGCTTCCTCGCCATGTCGGCGAGCCGGCCGCTGCTGGAGGACGCCGTCCGCCGGTGCCTGCTGCGGCAGCGGCGCAACGTCACCGTCGTCGACCAGACCGCGGTCGACGGCTTGGTGGTCGCGACCGACCGGACCGCCGGTGCCCGGGTGGTCGATGCCAGGATCGACAGTGCCCGGGTCGTCGGGGTCCGGGTGGACGGGGTCGAGCACTGGGCCGACCTGGTCGTGGCCTGCACCGGGCGCAACACCCACTTTCTGGACCAGCTGGCCGAGTTGGGCTTCCCGGCACCGGAGGTCGCGGCGGTCCGGGTCGACGCGGCGTACGCGTCACAGCTGGTCCGGCGTGGTCCGGACGACCTCGACGGTGCCCTCGCGGTCATGGTCGACGACCGGGCCGGCGGCCACCGGACCGGCACCATGGTGCCGGTGGAAGGCGACCGCTGGCTGATCACCATCGGCTCCCGGCACGGTGAGGTGCCGCCGAGTGACCCGACCGAGTTCGAGACCTTCGCCCGGGAGCTCCCGTCGCCCACCATCGCCGACGTGTTGACCAAGGCCGAAGCGCTCAGCCCGGTGCTGACCCACCGGATCGCCACCGATCAGCGCCGTCAGGTGGAACGGCTGCGCCGTGCCCCGGCCGGATTCCTCGTCCTGGGCGACGCGATCTGCAGCCTCAACCCGATCCACGCGCAAGGCATGACATCCGCCGCGCTGCAGGCCCTGGCGTTGGACCGGGTGCTGCGGCGGTACGGGCCGACCTCGCCACGGCTGCCCGGTGCCTTCTATCGTCGGGCCGGCCGGGCGGTCGACGTACTGTGGCGTACCGCCGTGGGAGCCGACTTCGCCGACCCGCGGACCACCGGCCGCCGGCCGGTCGGAACCGGCCTGGTCAACCGGTACCGGGATTTGGTGTCGCGGGCCTGCCACACGTCGCCGGTGGTGGCCCGGCAGGCGCTGCTGGTGCAGCATCTGCTGGCCCGGCCGGTGTCGTTGGCGACTCCGGCGATGATGCTGCGGATGCTGCTGGCCACCCGACGTCGGCCGAACCACCCGACGTCGGCCGGGCCGGCCACCGGAGAGCACGCCCTCCGGCGACCGGCCCGGCCGCAGGTTGATCGGTAGCGGCGGCCGCCGGTCGCGATCAGCGGCGACGGCCACCCGGGGCGATCAGTAGATCGTCACGTCGTACTCGTCGACCGCCTCGCGGACCGGCTGGTAGAAGGTCGTGCCGCCGGTCCGGCAGTTGCCGCTGCCGCCCGAGGTGAGGCCCAGCGCGGTCGACCCGGAGTAGAGCGGGCCGCCGGAGTCGCCCGGCTCGGCGCAGACGTTGGTCCGGATCAGACCGCGGACTACTCCGCTGCCCAGGTAGCGGACCCGGGCGTTGAGCGCGGTGACCGTACCGCTGTGGGTGCCGGTCGTCGAACCGGTGCGGGTCACCGACTGCCCGACGAAGGCGTCGCCGACGCTGAACCCACCGGGGTGGCTCTGCGCCGGGTTGTCGTAGCGGACCAGCGCGTAGTCGTCGCCCGGGAAGCTGTAGTCGATGGTCGGGCCGATCAGGTTGGTCTGCGCGGAGTTGCTGTACCAGGTGCTGACCACCTCACCGCAGTGCCCGGCGGTGAGGAAGTAGTAGGTGCTGCCACGGACGGCGTTGAAGCCGAGCGAGCACCGGCCGCCGCTGCCGTAGATCGGGTCACCGGGGGAGACCAGTCGGGTGAAGACACCGGGCGTACGCTCCACCCGGATCGCGCCGGCCTTGCCGCGCGCGGTCAGCCGGATCTTGGCGATCTCGGCGCGGGAGACGCTGCTGTCGGCGGTCACCACGACGCGACCGGAGGCGCTGTCGACGTGCCAGGCGATCCCTTCGACGCCGGAGGCTTCCACCAGGTCGCTGACCTGGGCGAGTTCGCTGGCGGTGTAGACCACTGGGGCGGCGGCCCCGGCGGATGGTAGGGCGAGCGCGCCGGCGGTGACCACGCCGACGGCGACGGCGAGCAGCCGGGTGGCCCGGCTGGTCGTGTGGCTGATCCGCACTGTTCCCTCCTGAATGGGACTGGGGATCTCAGGCTTACTGGATATTGACAGTTTTGTTGTCTGTCGATGTTGATGCAAGCGCTAACACGCTAAGATTACTTAGACAATAGCCAATATGAAAAACAATTCTGGCAGTTGTCTGACTTGGCGGGGTCCCGCACCGGTCAGCAGGTGGTCTCGTCGAGGTCGCCATGCGCCGCCCGGAGCATCCGGAGCTGGCCGATCTCCGCAGCGTTCTTCATCAGTTCCGCGTTGACCCAGCTGGCCAGGTGGGCGAGGCTGAGCCCGGCTTCGGCGGGCCACGGATAGGCCGTCGGGCGGTCGAGGTCGGCGTCGGCGAGTCGGTCCAGCACCGTCGTCCAGGTGGTACGCAACGCCCGCAGCCAGCCGATGGTCGCCGCACCGCTGCCCGGCCAGCGGGTGTCCGCGCGGTCGTGGGGCGTACGACCCTCGACGTGGTCGATGGCAACAGTCCACCACCAGCCGATGTGCCAGGTGAGCCAGGCGATTGTCGGCACCGGGACCGGATCCGGTTCGGTCTCTGCCCAGTCCGGCAGCCAGTCGCCGTCGTCGGACGGCCGCAGTGTCCAGCACGCCGGTGCCGGCTCGGCGAGGAAGTCGTCGGGCTGTAGTCGCTCCAGGTGATACTCGAACAGCGACCAGGTCAGATCGAACTGCCACCGCAGCAGTTCGGCACGGGAGGACGGCATCGGACGATCATGTCACCCGCTGGTCTGGTGTCCAATGAACTACTGACACTGCCCGTATCCTGATTGAGACTTGCGGCAATTTTACAACTGCTGATCCTGGTAACGTTTCTGAGTCGACACAGATAGATGTATCTCGATCATGAAGTGCGGTGTGTCGATCCAGTTCTTCGTCGAGAGGATCACGGATGTCCCGTCCTGCCCGCCTCGCCCGGCGCGCCCTCGTCGCAGCGGTCGCCGGTGCCCTCGTCGCCACCCTCACCCCCGGCACCCCGGTCTCGGCCGCCGACCGACCCTTCACCTACCAGGTGACCCCCGGCACCGAGCAGTGGCGCGCGTTCAGCAGCCATCAGGAGATGGTCGACGCCGTACAGATGCCGGACAAGACCGCCGTCGCCTTGCGGACCCCGCTGCTCGTCGACGCCGTCCTGGCGTACCCGCTGCTGCCCGACGCCCTGGCCTTCAACAGCGTCCAACAAGGCTTCGAGACCGTCACCGCCCGCTTCACCGGACTGCAGGAGCTGCTCCGCCGCCCCGACGCCGGCCAGGAACTGCTCAAGCGCTACCGGACCATGGATGTCGCGGCCCGTAGCGGCGAGTCCCTCGCCGATGCCGGCGACCGGGCCCTGGCCGCGTGGAAACTGGAGACCATCCTCGCCCAGCCGCAGGTGCTGGCCACCCTGACCACGGCGCAGTCCACGGAGTTGCTGCACGTCGGACTCGCCGTACACCGAGCCAAGCAGGCCGACGCCAAGACGTACGGCCAGGCCAGCCTGGAACCGACCGCGGTGCTGCTGGGCCGCACGCTCGCGATCCGGGAGAACTGGGACTGGACCCGCTCGGAGCTGCTGCGGGAGGGCCTGCAACTGCGGCCGGGCGCGGTCGAGACCATCGTCGCCGCTGTACGGGCACACCTGGCCGATCCCAGCGTCGCCCACCCGGTCAGCGACGATGTCGGGACGCTGGACTACTACAGCACCGTCTACACCCCCAACGGCACCCCGGTCACGGTGATCACCAGGACGTACGAGCTGACCAGCGCCGAGATCGCCAGCTACAACAACTACGTGGACAACTCCTATCCGTCGGCCACTCGGGAAAGCAACGCCTCGCGCATGTACAACTGCCACTCGTACGCCTGGTACAGCACTTCCAGCGCGAACAACCGGTGGATGAACAGCCCCGGTGACGACCAGTACTGGCTCGATGGCAGCTACACCCGCTGGCACCCGCCGTACATCTGGTTTTCCAGCATGAAGCTGTCGTACGCCAGTGACGATCACTCCGGGATTTGGGTCGGCACCGGCAACTACGTACGGTCAAAGTGGGGCCAGCTGCCCCTGATGTACCACCACTGGAACGACTCCCCGTACAGCAGCGCCACCACCAACTCGTACTTCCCGTCCTGACCGACCTGCGGAGCCTGATTGGCAGCAGTGACGTGCCTGGCGGGAACGGATCCCGCCAGGCACGTGGTGCTTGCCGGCCGTCAACCGGCCCGGTCGCTGCTACTCGTAGCGCAGCGACTCGACCGGATCGGCCCGGGCTGCCCGCGACGCCGGCAGCGTGCCGGCCAGGAACGCGATCGCCATCACCAGCAGGATGATCATCGCGATGGAGGCCGGCTCGAACGCGATCAGCGTCAGTCCGGGCAGGTCCGACAGGAAGCCATCGGCCAGTACGCCGCTGATCGCCGTACCGGCCACGATCGCCAGCACCGCACCGATCGCGCTGCCGAGGAGGCCGATGACGGTGGCCTCCAGGCTGAACAGGCCGAACACCTTGCCGGAACCCATACCCATCGCCTTCATCAGGCCGATCTCACGGGTGCGCTCCTGCACCGACATGAACAGGGTGTTGACGATCCCGAAGCTCGCCGCCAGCAGGGCGATCACCGCGAAGGCGTTGAGCACCCAGACAATGCCGTCGATGACGGTCCGGAACGCGCCGAGCTGGTCGGCGACCGTGCGCCCGGTGTAGCCGGCGGCGGTAAGCCGCTCCTTCAGCGCGCTGATCTGCGCGTCGGTGGCAACCGGGTCGAACCAGATGCTCGCCTGGGCGTACCGCTGCGCCTCGGCGGCGGGCAGGCCGGCGGTCTGCGCGTCGAACAGCGCGTCGGTCAGCGCGTCGTTGGGCACGATGCTGGCTCCGGCCGGGGTCGCCAGGGTCTCCTCGGCCACCCCGACGATCGTCGCCTCGACCACCTGCCGGGTGCGCTCAACGTCGGTGACCGCGATCGAGACGGTCTCGCCGAGCGCAGCCGCCTCGTCGGCGAAGCCGAGGGGTTCGACGTACGACGTCGGGAGTGCGAGCTGCGGCTGGGCGGACGAGTTGTCCGGCTCGGCCCCGGCCGCCAGCGGCGTCTGCTGCCCGGCGACCAGCCCGCCGACGTCGACGACGTAGCGCGTACCGTCGCCGACCTGGATGTAGTCGGCGCTGATCGACCTGGTCGGCACGACATCGAGCACCCCGTCGATCCCGGCCAGGGTGTCCAAATCGGCCGGGGTGAGGGCGACGACCGTCTGCCCGGGTGGGCCGGGCTGCCCACTCGACACCGTGTCCGGGTCGTACTCGGCCGGCCCGGTGTCGGCGGCACCGAATCCGTCGCCCTGCTCTGCGGTCTTGACGACCGTCATGACGTCGGAGGCGCCGATCGCCGTCACCGTGTCGTCGATGTAGGCGTTGATGCCGGTGCCCAGCCCGCTGGTCAAGGTCAGGGTGAACGCGCCGATGAAGATCGCCAGGATCGTCAGCAGCGTACGGGTCTTGGACCGGAAGGTGTTCGCGGTGGCCGAACCGACCAGGTCGGAGATCTTCATGCCGGCACCGCCGCCGAGTCGCTGACCAGCTGACCGTCCCGGACAAGGATGCGGCGGTCGCAGCGCGCCGCTAGCTCCTCGTCGTGGGTGACGACGATCAGGGTGATGCCGTGCTGGCGGTTGAGGCCGAAGAGGATGTCCTCCACCACCGAGCCGGTCGCGGAGTCGAGGTTGCCGGTGGGTTCGTCGGCGAAGATGATCCGCGGATTGTTCACCAGCGCCCGCGCGATCACCACGCGTTGTTTCTGCCCGCCGGAAAGATTCGCAGCCTTGTTCTTCGCCTTGTCAACCAGCTCCAGTTGCTCCAAGGCGGACATGCCGCGCCGTCTGCGCTCGGTGCGCCCCACGCCGGCGATCTTCATCGGAAGCATGACGTTGTCGAGCACCGAGACGTTCGGGGTGAGGAAGAACTGCTGGAAGACGAACCCGAAGGTCTTGTTGCGGGTCTGGTTGAGCCGGCTGCCCCGCAGCGTACGAGTATCGACGCCGCCGAGCATGATCGAGCCCGACGTCGGCGCGTCCAGCAGCGCGAGAATGTGCATGAGGGTCGACTTGCCCGACCCGCTCTTGCCGAGGATGGCGACACTCTCGCCGTCCCGGATGTCGAAGTTCACTCCCTTCAGCGCGTCGAAACTACTCGCGCCGCGACCGTACGTTCTGCGTACTTCGACGGCCGAAATGATGGGGCTCTCCACAGGACTCCTCATTCCGGATCAGGTCACGTTTCTGTGGGGTGTCTCCATCGTTGCCGGCGGTCAGGGCCCGCCGCGTCACCCTGCTGCGGGCACCCACGTACCGCGTACGTGGTAGGCGGATTGCCGCTGCAGGGTGACTCCACTCGCCACGGCGACCGGCACACTGGGGCCATGACGAGCCCGGCCGGCGGAGTTCGGGGACCGAGATACCGCCGCTCACGCGTGCCGGCGTGGGCCGGCGACCTGATCGTCGCCGGTCTCATCGTTCCGGCGGCTTTCCTCCCGTACGATGTGCCGGTTTTCCGGTCGAACGGGCCCGCCGTGACCGCTCTGGTGATCGTGCCGGCCGTACTGCTGCCGGCCCGGCGGCGCTGGCCGGTCCCGGTACTCGCCGGCTGCGTGGCGATCTACGGCGTCGCGGCCTCCGCCGGCACGCTCGCTCCGGGCGTCGTGATCGCGTCGTCGGCCGCTGTGTTCCACGTCGCGAACCGGATGGACCGGCGCACGACGTTCGCCGTGACAAGCGTCGCCGTCGTGGCCACGGCTGTGCTGAGTCTGCTGGCGGCGATCCAGAGCGTGGCCGACCCACGGGCACTCCAGTTCTCCGTGACGATCGCGTTCGCGGCCGCCGCCGGCGACGCCACCCGCTCCCGTAGGGAGTACCTGCTGGCCATCATCGAACGCGCCGAACGCGCCGAACAGACCCGCGAATCGGAGGCCCGTCGACGGGTGACCGAGGAGCGGCTGCGGATCGCCCGTGACCTGCACGACGTCGTCGCCCACCAGATCTCGGTGATCAGCCTCAACGCCGGGGTGGCCTCGTCGGCGTTGCAGACCCGCCCCGACCGGGCCCAGCAGGCCCTCGGCGTCATCCGGGGCGCGGCCCGGACCGTGCTCACCGAGATCGGCGACCTGCTGCGGGTGCTGCGGACCGAGGACGACGACCCCGCCACCGGGGCGGCGACCGCCCCGCAGCCGGGTATGCGCCGGCTCGACCAGCTGGTCGCGGGATTCACCCGGGCCGGCCTCAACGTTTCGCTGCGTACCGAAGGGGACCTGTCGGTGGTCAGCGGCGCGGTCGACGTGGTCGCATACCGGGTCGTCCAGGAAGGTCTCACCAACGCCCACAAGCACGGCGCCGAGCACCGCGCCCACGTCCTGATCGAGGTCGACGCTGATCGAATCCGCGTGGTGGTCACGAACCCGGTGTCCGGTCGGTCTTCCGACGACCGGCCCGAGGTACCCGTGCCCAGTAGCGGGCACGGACTGGTCGGCCTGCGGGAACGGGTCGCCTCGGTCCGCGGCGTCGTCGAAACCGGCCTGTCCCCGGGCGGCTACCGGCTCGCCGCCACCCTGCCACTGCCCAAGGAGGATCCCCGGTGACCAGCGTGCTCGTCGTCGACGACCAGCCACTGATCCGGCAGGCCGTGACCGACATCCTCAATGACCACGACGAGATCGGCGTCGTCGGCGAAGCCGTCAACGGTACGCAGGCCGTCGGGCTCGCCGGGTCGCTGCGTCCTGACGTCGTACTGATGGACATCCGGATGCCGCAACTCGACGGCATCGGCGCGACGGCGGCCATCTGCGCCGACCCGGCGCTGGCCGACACCCGGGTGCTGATCCTCACCACGTTCGAGGAGGACGAGTACCTGGTGGCGGCGCTGCGGGCCGGTGCCAGCGGCTTCATCGGCAAGGGTGCGGAGCCGGAGGAGATCGTCCGGGCGGTCCGCGCGGTGCACGCCGGCGACGCGCTGCTGTCACCGGCCGCGACCCGCAGCCTCATCGAGCGGTACGTGCTGCCAGGTCCCGCTCCGGCCACCGTGGGCCGGCCGAATCCGGCCAGCGAGGCGCTGGACCAGTTGACCGACCGGGAACGCGAGGTGCTGCTGCTGGTCGCGCGCGGCCGGTCGAACCAGCAGATCGCCCGGGACCTGGTGATCTCGCCGCACACGGCGAAGACCCACGTCAACCGGATCATGACCAAGCTGTACGCGCACGACCGCGCCCAGTTGGTCATCCTCGCGTACGAAAGCGGCCTGCTGACCCCCGGCCTGACCTGAGCGCCGAGGTGTCTGTCGGAGATCTTGCACCGTGCTGCCCGGGTCCGCCTTGTGATCCGTGGACTGGCCCGCCTACCGTATCGATATGTCCCGATCATTGTCGTTGATGGGGCGGGGGTGCCTGCCGAGCGGGGTACGGGCCGCCATGGTCGTGGCGGCCGGCACGGCGCTGTCGTTGCTCGCGGTCGCTCCGGTGCGGGCCGCCGACATCCTGCCCCAGGCCTGTCCGATCGAGGAGACCTACGAGGTCTGGTCGCCACAGAAGGTCTGGATCTCCACCGACACCGCGAGCGACTGGCAGACCGGTCCCGGGTCCATCGACTTCACCGGTAGCGGCACGATCGACATCTCGGTCACCACGTCGGCGAGCTTTTCGGTCTCGGCCGGTGCGCTCGTCGCGTCGGCTGAGACCACCTTCGGTGTCGACCTCACCGTCGGGTCGAGCCACACGACCAGCTGGAGCCACTCGATCCCGCTGTCGTCCGGTGTGACGTCCCGCCTGGTACGGACGAAAGAAGGCCGGCTGTTCGGCTTCAGGAAGCATCGGCTCAACACCAACTGCACGGTGACCACGTCGGCTGACGCGGTGGCGTACGCCCCACTCGCGTCACACAGTTCGAACTACTACTGCTGGAAGCGGGACGACTACCCGGCGACGGCCTGGTGGTATCCGAACCAGCAGGGCGGGTGTTAACAAGGGGTGACGTGGGGAGACATGGATAGGCTGCCTGTCGCCCTGGGCCTTGCTGTGGTCCTGGCGTTCGGCGTCGCCGGGTGCACCGGCGACTCGGACGGCCCGGATACCGGGGCGCCCAGGCAGTCGTCGTCCGCAGGCCTGGCCGACGACGACCATCGAGGTGTCGCCCTCGAATGGGCCGGGCGCGGCAGCCAGCACAGCTCACAGCTGGAGGTCAGCCAGAGCCGCTACGACGGCCTGGTCGTCTTCCGGAACGTGACAGGTTCTCCGGTCCAGCTGATCTCCGTCGAGATGGCGGCAGGTGATTCGACGGTCGTCAGCGTGGACCGGGTCGGCCTGGTGGCGCTGGCGCCGGACCAGGCCGACGGCGTCGGCTTCACCGACCGGTTCCCACCCGTTTTCGCACCTGATCTGACCGCCGTCGACCCGGCTTCGGCCAAGCTGCTGCCGAGCGATGCCAGCCGGGAACGCTACTCGGCCGTATTCAAGATCACGGCCGTCCGGCCCGGCCTGTGGGAGGCCCCACCCGTCACGGTGACCTACCGGTCGACCGGGGGCGTTCGCTCGATCGACTTCCCGCACCGGCTTTCTGTCTGCGTCGAGCCCGCCTCGACGGCCGAGTGTTGAGGCGGGCTCGACGGGCGGTCCCCACCGTGCGTCCGTTGAGCAGGGCTGTGTGGCGGAGGGTTCAAGGGGTTGGTCAGTGGGTGGGCCGGGCGTCGAGGAACGGGCTGGGCGCACCGGCGTATGAGACGTAGAGCGAGTCCCGGGCGCGGGTGCAGGCGACGAAGAGCAGGCAGCGTTCCCCTTGCAGGTCGTGCCGGTGCGCGGTGGGGTCGTCGTCGGCTGCGGTGATCGTCGAGCGGGCCGGCATGGTGTCGGCGTCGACGCCGATCGCCGCGACGCAGCGGAACTCGAGCCCTTTCATCGCGTGCATGGTGCCGACCCGTACCGCGTTGGTCTTGCTGGCGGTGGGGGTGCTGACCGGGATGCCGGCGGTGCCGAGCCGGTCGCGGGCGGCGCGGGCCAGGTGGCCGTTGCGGGCGGCGACGGCGATCGCGTGCGGTTCGACTCCGTCGTCGATCCAGCGGCGTACCTGGTCGACGAGCTGGTCGTGCTCGGCGTCGCGGTCGGGGTGCCCGGCGACCCGGGGCCGCCGGCCGTGCATCGGCGAGCGGTAGCCGGTCAGGTTGTCCGGTTGGTCGTCGAGTCCAGGTGGGGTCGACTCCGGTGAGCAGCCGCACCGACCAGGCGAGGATCTCCTGGGTGGTGCGGTAGTTGATGGTCAGTTTGCGGCTGCGCCCCCGGATCCCGACGCCGAGGCTGCCCAGCGACACGTGGTTGTCGTAGATGCGCTGGTGCGGGTCGGCGACGATGAACAGGTCGTCGGGGCCGGCGGCGACGGCGGCCCGCAACAGTCGCCACTGCGCCGGGTGCAGGTCCTGGCCTTCGTCGACGATGACGTGCCGGTACGGGCGGTCCGGCCGTTCGGCGAGGATCTTCGCCGCCTGGTCGGCCAGCTGCAGGTGGGTGTGCTGGTCCTGTTGCCGCAGCGCGTCGGTGACCTGCCGGATCGCTTCCCACACGGCGAGCCGCTGGTCGGCGCGCAGCGGTGCGCCGCGGCCGTGCCGGCGGGCGGCGAGGTAGCCGGCCGGCTCGGTGATGCCCTGGGCCAGGATCACCTGTTCCCATTCGCGTTGCAGGAAGGTGGCGCTGTGCTGCCCGCCGGTGGCGTCGGCGGCCTGTTCCCACAGCGGTCGGGTGACGGTCCTGGCGTCGGCGATGACCGGTTGGCGGCCGAGGGTTTCGGCGACGATCCGGTAGGCGAGCCGGTCGACGTTCAGCACGTCGATCCGGTCCCGTATCGGCGCATCGTCGGTGAGCAGGCCGAGTTGCCGGTCGAGGGCGTCGGCGAGGTTGCGGGTGAAGGTGGACAGCAGCAGCCGGTCCGGGCCGCCGGTGATCCGGGCGGCGAGGAACACCGCCCGGTGCAGGGCGGTCACCGTCTTGCCGGTGCCGGCACCGCCGGTGACCAGCGCCGGTCCGGCGTACGACGGGCGGTGGGCGATCTCCCGTTGGGTCGGGTGCAGGAAGACCCGCCAGGCGGCAAGGCACACTTCCAGGCACGGCCAACTCGACGAGGCGGCCGAGTGCCACCAGGCGGCCCTGACGGTCCGCCGCGAGATCGGTGACGAGTTCGGCACCGCTGTTTCGATCAACGCGCTCAGCCTGCTGGGCTGCCGCATCGCCGGCTGACCGACTCGGTCCGCTTCTTCTCCGAAGCCCTGGAGATCGTCACCCGACTCGGCAACCGGCGCTGGCGGGCGCTCGTGCTGAGCAATCTGGGCGAGACACGGTACGAGATGCTGCGGTTGCCGGAGGCCGCCGAATTGCTCCGGGAAGCCCTCGCTGAGCTACGCGACCTCGGCGACCGTGGCCAGGAAGGTAACGCATTGTTCTGCCTCAGCAGGGCCGAGCGGGCTGGGCGACGTTGCCAGTACACAGGCCCCACATCGAGACTGCGGTCGCAATCGCCGAGGAGGCGAACAACTCGCTGTGGCTGGGCCACTGGCTGGTCGAGCTGGCCCGGGTGCGGCGGGCCATCGGTGACCCTGCCGCCGCCCTCGACATCCTGCACCGCGCTGCTGCGCTGCAACGACGGATCGGTGACCGCAGCCGGGAAGCAACCGCAATCGACGGCGTCGGCGAGGCGTATCAGGATCTTGGCAGGTCGGCGGAGGCAGTGGACTTCCACCGCCAGGCCGCCGGAGTGCACCGCCGGCTCGGCGACTCCTGGCAAGCCGCCGTCGCACTGCACAACCTGGCGACCGCCCTCGCGGCGACCGGCCGCGAAGTAGAAGCACTGCCGGTACGGCAAGACGTGTTGACGCTGCTCAGCCGCTTCGATGACGCCCGCGCAGTCGATCTTCGCCAGCTGATCGAGCAGGCCTGACCACCCTCCGGTGGGCAGGCTATCGCTTGCCAATCACTCTGTTGCAGGGAGCATCTTGACCCGTCTCTCGGCGAGATCTGGCAGGTGCTGGCCAGCAGTGACAAAGTCGTTGTCGTCGTGCAGGATCACCAGACCGTTGACGGCTGCACACGCGCATACCAGAAGATCCACGCAGGACAGAGCCCGGTGCGCGCCGGCCCGCAGCAGCCGGTACTGGGCTGACTCCACCCACCGCCATGCTGCCTTGGGCACAGGGACATCGGGGTAGAGATCGGCGAACATTTCGTTCATTTGCTCATACTCGTCCAGATAGCGAGCGGAACGCCGGAACTCTGTGCGCTGCGGCTGGCACGATCCGATCGCATGATCAGAAATGACGTCCGCCCAGGCAGCTCGCACGGCAGGTTCACGTAGGAGCCGCCATAGCGCCGAGGAATCAGCCAGGTACCGGATCACGCAGCTGGCGCCTTGCCTGCTGCCCGGATCTCCTGCCAGCCCTCGTAGTCCCAGCCCTGCGCGACTGCGGCGTGGTGATCGAGTGCCGCGATGCGTCGATGCCGTGCAGCGTACTCGCGCAACGCGAGGTTCACAGTTTCCTTCTTGCTCCTGGCCCCGGACAGGCGCATTGCCTCGGCCAACGCCTCATCGTCAAGGTCGATCTGCGTGACGGTCATCGCTACCCCCATCATGTATGAGCCTTCCCAACATCACCAACATACCCTGGTTCACGTGGTCGTGGGTGCCGCTAGACCATCGGCAGCGCGCCCCGCGCCACAGGCGCGTCAATGGCGACGAGGACCGGCAGTGGTTCGGTAAGCTAGGTTGTGTGCCTAACTAGTTGGCGTTACAGTTGTCCAGTGGATGGCAACAGGCAGTGGCCGACAGAGTGGATGCGTGGTGCGCTTGCGCTCTGCGTGCTCGCGATGGTCGCGGAGGGGGAAATCTACGGCTACGCGATTGCACAGCGTCTGCGGGGTGCTGGTCTCGGAGCTGTGAAGGGAGGGACGCTTTATCCCGTTCTTGCGCGCTTGGAGATCGATGGCCTAGTGATCTCATCCTGGCGCGAGGGTGAGGCAGGTCCGGGGCGCAAGTTTTTCACTATCACCGATGCTGGCCTTGAAGAGTTGCGAGCGCGAATCGCCGATTGGCGAACATTTACCGACAAGGTGGCTACGGTAATCAACAAGTTTGACGCGCGGTCTGTCGATGATTCAAGCTTTTGATAAAGAGAGCGCCTTCGGAGAAGAAGCCTCCCTGTGATTAATCCTTAGTAAGATCAGTGATCCGACGGGACAGTGATGCATCAGAGTGTGGGTATCAGACTTGAGAGGTACCAACAGGAGTTGTTGCTTGCGCTGCGGATGTGCAAGCTACCTGCACCACGTATAGCAGAGGCGCTCGCCGAGGTGGAGAGTCATGTCATTGAGAGCGGCGAGGACCCTCGACTTGCGTTCGGCGAGCCGGTCGAATACGCAAATGAACTGGCTCGAGCGCTCGGTCGTCGGCGAGGCGGATGGAGGACGACCTTTGCGGCGCTAACTCGGAGTGCGATCGCCGCTGCGGTGCTGTTCGCTGCCGCTGTGGCGCTTCTGGTCCGAGGTCTACATCAGCTGCTGACCGGGCAGTCCAACGTCGTTGGATCTCCTGCGCTTCTTTCGGTGATGCTGGGCCAAGTCACTCTGCTGTCTGTCGCAATGTGGTTGATAGTGCGGCGGCGTAGAAAGGGTGATCGAGTCATCGATCCACGAACCGGCGCGGAGATGGCACCGCCCGTGCCGCAGTCTGCAATTGCAATTATTGCTGTCGGTCCACTCATCCTGGTCTTGGTGGCGCTCTTACTGGTCGCTTCGGAAACCTGATTGCCCTGAAGTTCGTTTCTGGATGCCAGGATGTAGTAGCGGTCTATTCGTCTGCGTTGGAGGTGTCAGCGGGCGCGGGTGGTGCTGCCGGGGTTGGGTGGGCTGACCCGGGGCTGCCGGATCAGCCCGCACGGTTGACTTCGGGGGAGCCCAGCCCCGCAGGATCCTGCGGTCAAGGCTGGGTGGGGGTGTGCTTGAGGCCGGTGACGAAGCTCGTCCAGGTGGTGGCGTCGAAGGCGAGCGTCGGGCCGGTGCGGTCCTTGGTGTCGCGTACGTCCACCTGGCCGCCAGCGAAGCGGACCTCGACGCAGTTGGCGTTGCTTGAGCTGCGTGACGACGTGAACCAGTCCCGGTCCGGGGTGTCGACCTGAGCCTCGATCCACCGATGAAGGTTGGACCGGCAGGACCCCGGATGTAGAAAGTGCCCTCTG
>NZ_JBHMIN010000025.1:0-93109 GCF_048060215.1 Micromonospora sp. LOL_021
TCAAACTCCTACAGCTCCAACCAGCCTAAACACCAACCCGGCCGACTTTGCCGTGCCCGTGGGAGCAAGGAGGGCATCTTCGCTAGGACCCGCTTCCCCCAAGAAGAAGACCCCGAGACCATCTCCGATGATGACAAAGCACTACTGGCTCCGCCCTCTGTCTGCCGGGTCGACGCCAGTCAGCTGCGGCCGGCTGCCTGTATCGGCGGAGCGACGCATCGATCCGGCTCGCCACCACCCCACCAGGAAACCAACCACCAACGGGCTCAGTACGATCATGTTTCCGACCGGAGGCAGTCCCGTGAGCAGCTCCAGCTGCACCAGGATCAGCACCAGCGCGCCGCCGAGCAGCACGACGGCCAGGCTCGGGGCGATCAACCGCTGCCACAGCGTCTCCCCGCTTTGGCTCCGACCCAGGTAACGAATGACCGCGATGCTGGTGAGGACCTCCAGCGCGATCACGCCCACCAGCGTCGGGGTGTTGGTCCAGACAATGATCTGGGTGTACGGGTCCAGCGAGGTCGCTCCGAACACCGCCAGCGCCCCGACGACGAACGCGGTGTGTACATAGGCCGCGACGCTCGGGGTTCGGGTTCGACGGTCGGTACGGGCGAACACCTGCGGGATGAGCCCTTCGCGGCCGATCGAGAACAGGTAGCGGGTGCTGGCGTTGTGCACCGCCAGC
The DNA here is from genome assembly GCF_048060215.1 of Micromonospora sp. LOL_021. NCBI lineage: Bacteria > Bacillati > Actinomycetota > Actinomycetes > Micromonosporales > Micromonosporaceae > Micromonospora > Micromonospora sp. LOL_021. The sequence goes on from NZ_JBHMIN010000025.1 coordinate 686, forward strand.
ACCCCGGCGACGAAGCTGGTGACGATCAGCACCTGCATTGCGGCAGTCATTGCCGCACCGACGTACTCGGTGTTCAAGGTGAAGATCAGTGTCGACGGGTCGTCGGCGAGCAGGCTCTCCAGCCGGCTCGGCCCGGCCGCCATCAGGATCGTCCATGAGACGAGGGTGAAGACCCCCGCCAGGATCAGGATCGACCCGTACGTGGCGCGAGGTACGGTACGCCGAGGATCCCGGGCCTCCTCGCTGTAGACGGCGGTCTGCTCGAAGCCGATGAACATCACGAACGTGAAGACAAACAGCACGCCGACTGTCGGTGTCGCCAGGTGCACCGGGTTGAAGCTGCCGAACGACAGCCCTTCATAGCCGCCGCGGGCCAGCACCGCGGCCGCCATCACGAACAGCACCCCCAGCTCGGCGAACAACAACACCGCCAGGATTCGGGCCCCGACACCAACCTCCAAGTACGACAGCGCCGCCACGACCAGTGTCAGCACGACCGCGCAGAGCTGCCAGGACACGTAGACGCCGGCGACCTCCGCCAACATCAGCGAGGCGAAGACACCTGACGCGGCGACGAAACCCACCTGGCCGACGGCGTACGCCACGTAGGCCATCGAAGCGGCGCCGGCGCCGGGGCGCCGGCCCAGCCCGACGGTGATGTACGCGTAGAACGCCCCGCTGTTACGCACGTGCCGACTCATCGCGGTGAAGCCGACCGCGAAGATCGCATAGACCACGCCCGCGATGACGTAGCCCGCCGGCACGATGACCCCACTGAAGTAGAACGCCAGCGCGACGAACCCGGCCATTCCGGTCAGTGGTGCTGCGGCGGAGACGACGAAGAAGATGAGCTCCCTGGCGCCCACCGCGTCGGCACGCAACTGCGCAGATGGTGCTCGACCGGCGAATCCCGCAGGTCCGGGCGGTCCGGGCGGCACCGTCCCGGGCTTCTGGTCGACCATGTTCCGCTCCCCTCAGGAGTCCGACAGATTCTCCTCATCGGACCGACTCTGGTCATCACCGAGCAGGCGGGCAGCCTCGTCCTCAGACATTTCGTCGAGTGCGGCCAGCATCGCCGCTTCCGCCAGGACCGCATGGTTGGCGATCGTGAAATCGCCGAATGCGCCGTCCGGTCGTATCCGCACACCCAGCGCATGGTTGGTGTCGACGAGAATCTGGTTGGCCAGCACCGAGTCGCCGCCAAGCTCGAAGAAGTTGTCCAACACCCCGATCGGTTCGATGCCCATCGCCTTCTGCCAGATCGCGGCAATCCGTTGCTCGATCCCGTTGCGGGGCGTCGTGTACGGCGAGCTGAGTTCGGGACGGGCCGAGAAACCTACTCCGATCGACCGCAGCGCGTCCGTCTCGGCGTTGGTCACCTCGGCGAGGAACGATCTGCCGACGTCCGACGGATAGAATTGCACCAGGTCACGCAGATCGAAGGGGAGCATCACGACCTGCGGTTGATCGGCGACCGCCAGGGTCTCCAGGGCGTCGAGCCCCACCTGTGGCGCAATCGCCGTGGCCGCGGTACGCAATTCCCGATCGAGCCCCGGGTCCCAGTCGCTGGCCATGCCGACCTCGGCCCATGGTCCCCAGTCCACCGACACCGCGGTGCTCCCGGCGGCGCTCCGATACCGGGCGAGCGCGTCAAGGAAACTGTTGGCCGCCGCGTAGTTCGCTTGACCGGGGGAGCCGAGCACCCCGGCCGCGCTGGCGAAGAGCACGAACCAATCGAGCGGATCGTCGCGGGTCAGCTGGTGCAGGTGCCAGCCGCCGAGCACCTTCGGGACGAGCACGTCGCGGACCGCCTGCGCGGTGAGCTCCAGCATCGCCTGGTTGCGAAGCACTCCGGCGGCGTGTATCACGCCACGCAACGGCCTGCCGTCCGCCCGTACGGAGTCGAGCACCGCCGCGAGTTGCTCGCGGTCAGCCACGTCGGCCCGGACCACCCGCAGATACGGACAACGCTGGAGCAGCGTCTCCGGCAGGTCCTCTGCCCGACCGGTACGCGACAACAGCACCAGGTGGCGGGCGCCGCGCTGCGCCAGCCGCATCGCGGCCTGAACGCCGAGGCCACCACTGCCGCCGGTGATCAGGTAGACCCCTTCGGGGTCGGGCACCAGCCGCCGGTAGTGGGCAGCCGCAACCGGCACGATCCGACGGACGAACCGTTCGGCACCGGCGTACCCGATCTCCATGTCGGTCCCGGGCGCGGTGAGTTCAGCGCGCAGCGCCGACACCGGATCGCCGTCCGGGTCGAGATCGACGCAGGCCACGTCGAGCAACGGATGCTCCAGCGGCACGGTACGCATCGCACCCCACACCATGGCACCGAACGGGTCGCTCACCGGTCGCCCGGGCAGTGACTGGGAGCCCCAGGTCACGAAGATGGTGCGGGGCATCACCCGCGCGGGCCGGAGCGCGACCGCACGTAGCAGGTTCAGCGCGGACTCCACGACACCGCTGACCATGTCGGCGTCGATCCCACCGTCGGCCTCGCCCGACTCGCTGGGCAGATGGATGATGCCAGTTGGCTGGAAGTCCAGCTCAGTGAGCAGATCGGCGATCCGCTCCGGGTCCGCGTCAGCCGGCACCGGACACAACGTCACTGTCGGCCCAGCGGCCTCGGCGAGCTGGTGGGCGACCCGCAGCCCGCAGCCGAGTGTCGGGTGCAGTACCAGCCAACGGGCCTCGGCTCGCGGTTGCGGGGTGACCGGCTGCACCCGCCAGTGCAGCTGGTAGTGGTGCAGCGGGATCGCCGCCGGCCGCGGCACGGCAAGCGGACGCAGCCGTAGTCCGAGCAGCTGCCCGGCGGGGCCACCCTCCCCGGTCACCAACTCGACATCGGCCACCAGGTCGCCGTCGACCTCACGCACCACGACCCGGCACCTGGCGACGGTCGCCGGATCGGACCAGAAGGTGACTTCGTCCACGCTGACCGGAACGGCCGGCGTACCACCGGCGGCCTGACGGGCCAGGCCCGTCGCGGCGATCGCGTGCAACGCCGAGTCCACCAGTCGCGCCCCGTGGGTCACCGGGTCAGCCGACGCGGTCAGTTCCGCGACCGCTTCGTCATACCCGGCGTGCACCTGTCGTAGCCCGCGGAAGCCGTCACCGTAGTTGAGCCCGCCGCGGGACAGCTCGGCGTACAACTGGGCGGTCGACACCTCGGTGGGGCAACGCGCGACAGCGTCAGCGAGGTTGGACACGGCGGGGGCGGGCTTGCCGGGCACGAGGAGCGCGCTAGCGCAGCGTTGCCAGTCGGCTGCGTCCGCACCAGCCGGACGGGCATGCACGGTGACCGTGGCCTGTTCCGGCCCTCGGATAGTCAGACCACACTGCACCACGACGGGCTCGTCGAGATTCAACGGGCTCAAGAAATCTACCCCAGTCAACGTCCACTGACCGGGCATCGTCGCAGCGGCGGCCGCGAACTGTACGAGATAGCCGGCCGCTGGAAAGATCGCCGCAGCACCGACGCGGTGGTCGGCCAGAGCCGGCAGCGAGGCGAGGCCGATGATCCGTTGCCAGACCCGAACGTTGTCCAGGTCAGCCAGCTCCAGCCGGTCACCGAGCAACGTCGCGCTGGTCCCGGCCCAGGTCACCTGGGGCGCCGGCTCCAGCCAGAACCGCTCGTGGTCCCACGGCGGCGGCGGCGTCGACACCACCTGACGACGGGTCGGAAAGCAGTGGTTCCAGTCGACCGGCACGCCGAGCTGGTAGAGATCGGCCGCGGTACGTAGCAGCGTCGAGTGGGCCTGCGCCACGCCACTCGCCGATGACAGGACGGTTGCACCGCTTCCCGCTGTCGATCGTCGCAGCGCGCCCTGCACCGACGGCACCGGACCGATCTCCAGCAGTACTCCGGGGTGGTCGGCGGTCAACTGCCGTACCGCGTCGGCGAACCGCACCCTCTCCCGCACGTTGGCCGCCCAGTGCTGCGCACCACAGAGCTGCCCGGCACTGACCGGGCCGCCCGTGACCGTCGAGTAGAACGGCACCGACGCCGGCCGGGTCTCCAGATCGGCACAGCCCGCCGCTACCTCGGCGGCGGCCGACGCCATCTGCCCGCTGTGGAAGGCGTACCGAGTCGCGAGGCGGTGGGTGTACACCCCGGATTCGTCCAGCTCGGCGGCGATGTCGTCGATCACACCCGAGGTACCGGAGAGCACAACGGTGTCGGGGGCGTTCACCGCCGCCACGGCTACCCGGCCGCCGTACCGGTCCTGGGCCGACTCCTCGTCGAGACCGACGACAAGCATCCCGCCATCACCGTCGCCACCGGCCTGGGCCATGCTGGTGCCCCGGAGAACCACCAGCCGCATCCCAGCGTCGAGCGACAGTATTCCGGCGACGACAGCGGCGGAGATCTCACCGACGCTGTGACCGACCACCGCAGCCGGCCGTACGCCGAGTGAGCGCCACAGCTCGGCCACCGCAAGCTGCACCGTGACGATCAGGATCTGTGCCACCGAGGTGTCGGTGACATCCACCTCCGCCTCCCCGGCGAGCACCGCCTCGATCGACCAGCCGAGCTGGTCGGCGACGGCGTCGTCACATCGACGGACGACCGAGCGGAACAGCGGTTCGGCCCGCATCAGGGCGACGGCGTCGGTGGGCAGCGCACTGCCCTGGCCCGAGAAGACGAAGCTCACCTCAGGCGGGCCAGCCGAGGCGGGCCCCGTTGCCCCGGCGTGCTCGAGCTGGTCGGCCAGTGCGGCCAGCTCCACTGCGAGCGCGGGCCCGTCTGCCGCCACCGCCACGGCGCGGTGCGCACGGCGGGTCTCGCGCCGGCAGGCCATCGTCGCGGCGAACCCGACCGGGTCGGCGCTGGTGGCGGCGTGGCGGGCGGCGGCACGGGCCAGCCGGAGCAGGCCCGACCGGCTCCGCGCGGCGAGCGGCACCACGACCAGGCCATTGTGGGCCGACGGCACCGGCGCACCGGGCGCACCGGTCAGTACCAGGTGGGCGTTGGTGCCGCCGAATCCGAAGCCGCTGACTCCCGCGCACCTGCCCGGTGCCGCCGCCGACGGGTCGGTGACCGGGTCGGCGGAGCCCGAGCTGGCGGGCCAGGGGCGCGCCGTGGCGGCCACCGTCAGGTTCAGCCGATCGAACGGAATCCGCGGATTCGGTTCGTCGGCGTGCAGACTCGGCGGGACGATCCCGTGGTGCAGCGCGAGGACGGTCTTGATGACACCGGCGACGCCGGCGGCCGCTTCCAGGTGCCCGATGTTGCCTTTGACAGAACCGATGAACGCCGGCCTGGCAGTGTCGCCGCCGCGGGCCTGGGCCAGTGCGGAGACCTCAATGGGATCACCGAGTGGGGTCCCTGTGCCGTGGCACTCGACGTACTCGGCTGCATCGGCGGGTAGGCCGGCGTCGGCGTACGCCGCGCGAAGGACGGCCCGCTGGGCGCCCGGGTTCGGAGCCGTCAGACCGTTCGAACCACCATCCTGGTTGACAGCGCTACCGCGTACCAGTGCGTAGATCCGGTCGCCGTCGGCCTGCGCGTCGGACAACCGCTTGAGCACCAGTACTCCACAGCCCTCACCCCGGCCGTACCCGTCGGCCGCCGCCGAGAACGGCTTGCACCGACCGTCTGGAGACAGCATCCCGGCTCGCAACAGGCTCAGCGACGGGCCGGGGCCGAGGATCAGATTCACTCCCCCGACGACCGCCCGGTCACATTCTCCGCTGCGCAGCGCGCCGACCGCGAGATGCACGCTGACCAGGGACGCTGAGCAGGCGGTGTCGACCGCGAGGCTGGGACCCCGCCAGTCGAAGGCGTAGGAGATCCGGTTCGCGGCGACCGCCGATGCGCTGCCGGTCGCGGTATGCCGGGTAGCCTGGCCCGGATCGGCCGACTGCCGGTACGCGTAGTCGCTGGTCGAGATGCCGACGAAGACCCCGGTACGGGAACCGCGCAGGTCGCCCGGCCGCTGCCCCGAGTCTTCCACGGCTTCCCAGCAGACCTCCAGCAGTAGCCGCTGCTGAGGATCCATGCGTAGCGCCTCATCGTGCCCGATGCCGAAGAACGCGGCGTCGAACCCGGCCACATCCGGCAGGAACCCGCCAGACAACGTGGACAGCTCCGGGTCGTCGGCGCCAGGCAGGCCGCGGAATCGCGCGACCGGCACCGGGCCTATCGCCTCCGATCCGTCCACCAGCAGATCCCAGAACGCCGCCGCGTCCGGCGCACCGGGCATCCGGCAGGCGAGCCCCACCACGGCCACCGGCTCCGACCGGTCGCCGCCGCGCGGAGCGACCGGCCGACCGGTGGATTCACTCGGGCCGGGACCGGTGACGGACGCGACGGTCATGACGAGCGCCCGGGCCAGATCCGCGACAGTTGGGTACTCGAAGAACACCGCCGGGTCGATCGGCTGAGCCCATCGCTGCTGCAACTGGCTGGCGAGTTCTGCGACCCGTACCGAGTCCAGGCCGTTGCCGGCGAACGTCGCCGTCCTGTCGATGTGTGACACCGACCGGCCGGACAGCGCGGCGATCCGCTCGACCAACCAATCCGCCAGCTCCTCAACCGATTCCGACGGCCCGTTCATCCGCCCTCGCCTCCTCGCCGGGGTCGTGGTCCTGGTACAACACGGTCATCTCACCCGCGTGCAGTGCAGCCGCAGTCGCTGCCCGGCGGAGCTTGCCGCTGGAGGTCTTCAGGACACTGCGTGGCGTGACCAGATGTACCGCCACCAGCGACACCTGGTGGTCCGTCAGCACTGCGGTCCGCACCGTCAGGGCAAGCTGCCGCAGCTGTTCACGATCACGGCTCGTCGCCTCCTGAATCACCTCGACGCCTTCACCCGATGGTGTGGTCACCGGCACGGCGACCCCGCCACCATTGCGCAGCCGGTCGTCGAGCTGCTGGACCGTCTCCTCTATGTCCTGTGGATAGACGTTGCGCCCCCGCACGATCAGCAGGTCCTTGCGGCGGCCAGTCACGTAGAGTTGGCCGCCGTGACGAAAGCCGAGGTCACCGGTGCGTAGGTACCGGGGGGCCGGGCCGACGACACCATCTGGGGTGAGCGGTCCGGGCCCGAACGCCGTCGCCGTTTCCTGCGGCTGACGCCAGTAACCGGTACTCAGGCTCGGTCCGTGGAACCAGATTTCGCCAACTCGTCCCTCGGGCAGTTCCCGGCCGCTGTCCGGGTCGACCACCCGTACGTCGTGGCCCGGCGGCAACGTCCCGCAACTGACCAGCTCACGGCCGGCTGAGTCGGGTGTCGGGCACTCGACCACCCGGCCGCTGGCCAACTCACCAGAATCGACCCGCAGCAACCGCTGCGGGTCGTCCCGCCGGGCACCGGTGATCAACAGCGACGCCTCGGCCATGCCATAACAGCCGACGACCGTACCCGGTCGCAGACCGGCCGGCGCGAAGGTCCGCTCGAACGACCGCAGCACCTCCGGATTGACCGGCTCGGCACCGTTGAACGCAACCTCCCAGCTCGACAGGTCGAGGCCGGCCGGATCGACGGCGCGGCGCAGGCAGAGTTGGTAGGCGAAGCTCGGTCCGCCGCTGATCGTCGCCGACACCCGGCTGATCAGCTGGAGCCACCGCGACGGCCGCTGGAGAAAGTGCAACGGGGACATCAGGTAGCCCGGCATGCCCCGGTACAGCGGGTACAGCACGGTGCCGATCAGGCCCATGTCGTGGTACATCGGCAGCCACGACACAACCGTGCCGCCGGTCGGGCGGCGCACGAACCAGTCCATCGCCGCCAGGTTGGCGAGCAGGTGCTCGTGCCGCAGCTGCACCCCTTTTGGTGCTCCGGTCGACCCGGAGGTGTACTGCAACAGGGCGAGCGAGTCGCCCCGCACCCGGCCACCGACGAACGGCTCCCCCGCGCCGGATGCCTCGCTGACCGACACCCAGGGCACCCCGCTCAGGCGCGGCTCGCCGCCGGCGGCCGCAGCGAATCCCAGGCACGCCGGGCTGGTCAGGATCAGCTCGGCCCGGCAGTCGGCGACCACGCGAGCGATGTTCGCCATCCCGGTCCGCGGCTGGGAGGGTGACGGTGGATAGACCGGCACCGCGACGACCCCGGCGAGCTGACAGCCAAAGAACGCCACCAGAAAGTCCAGTCCGGCTTCGAAGACCAGCACCACCCTCCCGCCGGCGAAGACTCGGCGGGACAGATGCCCGGCTACCTGCTGGGCTGCGGACGCCAACTGGCCGTACGTGATGGTCTGCTGCTCGGTCTCGCCGTCGGTGACGAAACCGTACGCGAGGTAGTCGCCCTGCCCCAGAGCACGTTCGGCCAGCAGCTCGGCCAGCGAGTCAGCCATCCCGGCCGTCCCGGCCAACGGTGCCCGAGCCGGTACCGGTACCGCCGACGTGCAGACGCCACAGTGACGCCGCGTCGAGAGCCCGCTGGGTACCGACCTCTTGCCGGGTGACCCCTTCGCGCTCCCACAGACGAGGGTAGGACTCGACCACCGGCGGTTCGACGTCCTCGACCCGGGTAACCGCCGCCAGTGCCTTCTCGATGTAGGGAGCCAGCGCGCGCTCCTTGCGTACCCGACGCTGCCCATGGCGCTCGGCGAACTCCGGCAGCACCTCACGCCCGAGCAGGTCCAGCGACTCGCAGATGTGTTCGTGCTCGTAGCGCCCGCCCTGTTGCAGCAGGATGAGTTGATCGACGCCGGCTGCCTCCAACTGGCTGAAGTGTTCCCGGACCCCGGCCGGGTCGTTCACCCCGCCCAGACCAGCCATCGGCTCCGGCTCGGCCCGCTGGAACTCCTCCCACAGATTCGTCTGGCCGGGTATGTGCGCTCCGAACCGGTAGTAGTGGGCCAACGCCCACTTGAAGAACTGCTGCCCCTCGAGGCCACGGGCGCGAGCCACCTCGGCATCACGGTGACACATCACGCCGGCCAGCATGGCGACATTCGGGTTGACGGTCTGCCCGATCGGGGCGCATTCCCGACGGAACGTCTCGTAGTACTCATTCACCCAGAAACGGGCCTCGCCAGCGTCCATGAAGGAGAAGGTCAACGCGCCGAGCCCCAGTCGGGCAGCCATCTTCAGCGTGTCCCGGTTGGTGCACGCCACCCAGATCGGCGGATGCGGCCGCTGCACCGGTTTGGGCACCACGTTACGAGCTGGCATGGTGAAGTACTTGCCCTGATGGCCCGGGTACGGAGTGGCGGACATCATCCGGGCGGCCTCGCGCACCCCCTCGGCCCACATTGCCCGCTTCTCGATGTAGTTGACCCGGAAGCCTTCCAACTCCAGCCGGGAACTGGACTCCCCGGTGCCCCACTCCACCCGGCCGCCGCTGACCAGGTCGAGCATGCTGATCCGCTCGGCCACCCGGGCTGGGTGGTTGTACGCGGGCGCCATCAGGGTGATTCCGTGGCCAAGCCTCATCCGGGTAGTGCGCTGGCTGACCGCAGCGAGGAACACTTCGGGTGCGGTCGAGTGGGAGTACTCCTCCAGGAAGTGGTGCTCCTGTGCCCAGGCGTAGTCGATGCCCGCCTGCTCACCCAGTTCCGCCCAGGTGAGCGCGTTGCCAATCAGCTCCTGTTCGCTGTCTGGCCGCCACGGTCGGGGCAGCTGGAGTTCAAAGAACATGCCGAACTGCATTGTCTTCCTCTCCCCGCGGCTCAGGACGCGACGCCGCACGTTCGGTGAGCAGGCTGGCCAGCAGCGCATCGATCTTGTCAGCCGGCATGTCGCCGACCAGGCGACGCACGCCCTCCTGTTCGTCGGTCAGCTGTTGGCGGCGATCCAGCCCTTGCTGGATCAGGGTCGCCAGATGATCCACCGTGGGCGACGCGAAGAGCTTCTGCAGCACCAGCTCCACCCCGTAGCGGTCGGACAGCCGGACCACGAGCTGCGCGGCGCGCACGGAGTTACCGCCCAGTTCGAAGAAGTCGTCGTACACACCGACCTCGGTGACCTGTAGGAACTCCTCGACAACCTGGGCGATCTCGGCTTCCAGTGGAGTCCGCGGCGCCTGGAAGGGCACCCCGGCGGATCGTGCGGCAGGGCCGGGGTCGGCCAGTGCCGCGCGATCCAGCTTGCCGGTCGCGGTCCGGGGCAACCCGGCGAGTACGACGAACCGCTCCGGTACCATGTAGGACGGAAGCAGCTCGCGAGCGCGCTGACGGACCGCAGAGGCCAGGGCGTCGCCCGACTCGGCGGCATCCGGCCGGGGCACCAGGTACACGACGAGGATCTGCCCATCGGGTACGCCCGGGTCGTCACGCATGTCGACCGCGCATTCAGCGACCGCCGGGTGCCCGGCACAGGCCGCCGCCACGTCCCCCAGTTCGATGCGGTATCCACGCAGTTTGACCTGCTCGTCACGCCGGCCCAGGAACTGCAGGGTGCCGTCCGGCCGGTAGCGGGCGTAGTCGCCGGTGCGGTACATCCGTTGCCCTGGCCGGTCGCTGAACGGGTCCGGCACGAACCGGTCGGCAGTCAGTCCCGGCTGGCCGGTATACCCCTGGGCGACCCCGGAGCCGGCGATGCACAACTCGCCGGCAGCGCCGACCGGCACCTGGCGCAGCTGTTCGTCAACCAGGTAGCAACGCACGTTCCGGATCGGCCGACCCAGTGCCACCGGTTCGCCGGGGCGCAACTCGGCGACGGTGGCCCAGACAGCTGCCTCGGTCGGCCCGTACTGGGTCCATGCCCGACGCTGGGTGGCGATCAGGTGCTCGGCCAGGTCGTCGCCGACCCGCTCGCCGCCGACCATCGCGTCGAGGTGGAGATCGGCCGCCGTACGGCGCAGAAGTTGCCAGGCCGTGCTGGTGGCCGACAGCCGGTTCACGCCAGCACCGACTAGCGCTGCGGCGAGGGCCTTCCCATCCGTGGTGTCCGTCTGGTCGACCAGGTGGACCCGCCCGCCCACCGACAGCGGGCCGAAGATCTCCGCGAACGAGGCGTCGAACGCCGGGGAGGCAACCGCGCCGAGGGCGACCTCGGTGTCGAACTGGTGCTCCTCTGCCAGTGAGAGGAGGAAGTTCACCGCCGCACGGTGGCTGACGGCAACGCCCTTGGGTGCGCCCGTCGACCCGGACGTGTAGATGAGGTACGCCGGGCTGTCCTCGTGGACGGCCGGTATCCCGGACGCCGGACCGCCCGCTGCGGCCGACTGGGTGGACTGGGCCGACGCCAACCGGACGACCGCACCGTCGCCGCCGGTGATCCGATCGGCCAGAGCGGTGTCATCGCAGATCAGTACCCGTGCGCCGGCGCGGCGGAGGGCGTCGGCGGTGCGTGCTTCGCTGTGCGCCGGGTCCAGCGGGAGGTAGCAGCCGCCGCTGCGGAGCACCGCCAACGCGGCTACCACGAGTTCGGCGCCGCGCGGTAGGCAGACCGCCACCGGATCCGCCACCGTGACACCGACCCCGATCAGCCGATGGGCCAGGACCGTCGCCCGCGCGTCCAACTCCGCGTACGTCAGCGTCGTCGCGGCGGTGCTCACCGCCGTCGCGTCCGGATCTCGCCGCAGCTGTTCGTCGACCAGGTCAGTGACGGTGGCCACCGGGATGGGTCGCACCGGCCCGGCGGACCAGCGGGTCAACTCGGCGCGTTCGCGTTCGGAGAGTAGGTCGAGCGAGTCCAGTGCCCGCTTCGGCTCATGCAACAGGGCTCGCACCGTGGCGATGAACCGCTCAGCGAGTCGGTCGCCGGTCACTGGGTCGAACAGATCCGTCCGGAAGACCAGACCGCCGTGCAGGTGGGGCTGCTCCCGAAGGTGCAGTTCGAGATCGGCGCGGGCGGTACGCCAACCGAGTTCGACGGGCTCTGCCGGCAGCCCGGCAAAGCCGGTGAGCGGTGTGCCCGGCTGCAGAACGAAGAGCACCGGTAGCGGCCCGGCGTGTGCCGCGCTACGCGGCAGGTCGAGTTGTTCGACCACCTGGTCGAAGGGGAGCCGCTGGTGCGCCAGTCCGGCCAGGGTGGTGGTCCGGACCTGGGCAAGGAAATCGCGGAACGTACCCCGCGCCGGGACAGTGCCGCGGAAGGCGACGGTGTTGGTGAAGTTGCCGATCAGATCACGGGTCTGCGGCAGGTCCCGCCCGGCGACGGCACCCCCGACCACGACGTCGTCCTGGCCGGTCGTCACGCTGATCATCACCTTCAACGCGGCCAGCAACACCATGTACGGGGTGGCGTTGTTCGACCGGGCGAACTCACGCACTGCGGCATCGAGCGCGGTATCGAACTCGACTGGGCGCCAGTCGCCGGCGTAGCTGAACTCGGGCGGTCGGGGCCGGTCGGCGGGCAGTTCGACCGGACGAAGCCCGGCTAGCTGGGACCGCCAGTAGTTCTGGTCCTCGACGACGTCGGGATCGTCGTCGTCCGGCTGCGGGACGACGACGTCGGCAAAGCGCGTCGGTAGTGGGACGAGCTGATCCGCTGGCCGGCCGGCGACCCGGGACGCGTACAGCTCACCGAGATCGCGCAGGGCTACCGTCAGCGCCCAGCCGTCGGCGATCAGGTGATGCACGACCAGCAGCAGCGCGTCACGGTCGGGCATCCGGTAGACGATCAACTTGGCCAGCGGCCCGGTGGTCAGGTCGATGGGTTCGTCGGCCGCCGCCTGGGCCCGCCGGACGAGTTCGGCGCGGCCGTGAGCGTCCGAGGCGGCGTCGACCACGACGACGGCGAGCCGAGGACGTGCCCCATCCTTCAGGACCTGTCGCGGCTCACCATCCTCGACCTCGATCACAGCGCGGAGGATGTCGTGACGCCGGGCCAGCCCGGACAGTGCGTCGTTAAGCGCCGCCAGCTCGATCTTGCGGTCGAGAATCAGGCAGTAGCTCAGGTTGAAGGCGGCGGATCCGGGGCGCAGCTGCTCCAGGAACCACAGTCGGCGTTGCGCCGGGGTCAGCGGCACCGGTCCGGTCGCCGTCATGTGTACCGGGTCGGACACCAGCGGGTCCTCGTGGCCCATGGCCCGCTGTTCCTCGGAGGCATGCGCGTCAGGCAACTGCCCGCCGGCCCGCCAGCGACGAAGCAGCGCGGCCTTCGCCGGGGACAGCCCCTCCTCCGATTCGGGGACGCTCATCAACAGCCTCCGTCAGGTGTTGTCGGTAACGGCGAAAGTCGCCTGTTCGGTCCGCCGCTCGGCACCGGCGGATCGTCTGCGGTCGTCCGGAGGCGGTGGCCGCCGCGAGCCGGCGACGGCCACCAGACCGGTCAGGCCGTGACCATGCGTTCCCGCAGCGAACGTGGCCGCATGTCGGTCCACACCTCGTCAACGTGCGCCAGGCAGTCTGCGCGGCTACCCTGGAATCCGGTCTGCCGCCATCCGGCGGGCGGCTGCCGGTCAGCCCACCAGATCGAGTACTGCTCCTCATCGTTGACGACGACGGCGTACGCCGTCGACTCGGTGTCGGTGTTCATCTCGCTCCCATCCGTGGGGTGGTCGATGCCAGGTCGCCGGGTCAGCGACGCCGTGGGAAGGCACTTGGCGGATCGAGCTGGCCGTGCCGGACGAGGTACGCGAGACAGTCGTGCATGTACTTCTCGTCCAGCGGGGCGGGTTCGAAGCCGGTCCCCTTGATGCCTTCGAGGGTGTTGATGCACTCCGACCGGTTGTCGATCGCGTGCTCGGTCTCCATGGTCATCTCGACGCCCGCGTCACCGCTGGTGTAGAGGAGCAGCACCGGGACCATCGGGTAGACCGGGTGGTCTGGCCCGGCGTTGATGGCCAACTGGACCGCCTCGTCGAAGGAGATCACCTCGAACGGGTATCCGAACGACTTGATCCACGGGAACAGTGCGTTGTGCGGGATCGCATCGGTGTTCCACAGGTGGAAAATGTTGCCGAGGGATGCTTCCTGCCGGGACAGATGCACCATCGACGCGCTGGCGTAATCCAGCGTGATCGCGTTCATCGACTCCGGGTAGTCCGGCAGGACACCGAACTCCAGGAAGCCGCGCAGTGCAGTCAGCACGTAGTTCTGCGCGTGGCAGGCACCGGTGTTCGGGTGCCCCATCATGATCGACGGCCGGAAGATGGTCACCGGCAGCCCGCGCTGGCGCGCCTTCATGATGATCTTCTCGCTGACCCACTTGCTCTGCGGATAGCTGAACGGCACCTGCGGCGGCCTGCTCGGCAGCTCCACCTCGAGGAAGGGTCGGTTCATGTGCCCCGCGATGAAGACGTCGATGGTGGACACGAAGTGCACCTGCTTGGCCTTGTGACGCGAAGCCAGGCGCAGCATCTCGACTGTGCCGTCGACGTTGGGCGCCTTGAGCGCGGAGTAGGGCAAGGAGAAGTTGACCAGCGCGCCGTTGTGGTAGATCACGTCGATCACGCGGGCCAGGTCGTCGAAGTTGTCCGGCGACATGCCGAACAGCGGCTTGCCGAGATCACCGACGACCGCCTTGACCCGGCGCTCGAACCGGTCGTCCCACGGCACCTCGTACATCGCACAGCTGTGCTTGAGCCGAGCCAGTCCGCCTGCCACGTCCCGGGCCCGGACCAGGCAGTAGACGTCCGCGTCGGTCTGCTCGATGAGCTGGTCGAGCAGGAACACCCCGAAGTAGCCGGTCGCTCCGGTGAGCAGCAGTGCCTTCGGCGCGAAGAAGTCGGCCTGCGGCAGCCCTTCAGCGGTGATCGAGTCCTCCAGGAAGGCCTCCCGGTCAAGGTCGTCGGCCGGGTCCCGAGTGGCCCTGAGGCCCTCGAAGCCTTCCCGCTCGTACAGATCGATCCGCGACGCCACGCCCGATACCGTCGGCGTACTGAACAGGGCGTGCAACGGCAACTCCAGGCCGTACGCCTTGGACAGCCGGGCACCTACCCGGGACAACTGCAGCGAGCTTCCGCCGTAGGAGAAGAAGTCGTCGTGCAGGCCGACCCGCGCGACCCCGAGCGCCTCGGCGAAGACATCGGCGATGTCCTTCTCAATCCGCCGGCGCGGCACCTCTCCGCTGGGCAGCGACATCGGGCTCACGTCCGGCTCGACCAGCGCCTTGCGGTCCACCTTGCCGTGCGCGTTGACCGGGAACTCCGGCACGATCACGATCGCGCCCGGTACCATGTACCGGGGCAGCAGCCGTTGCAGGTGGCTGGTGAGGTCGCTGGCTGACGGCGGTTCCGCCGGGTCGGCCGGGATCACCCAGGCGAACAGCGCGCCGTCATCGGCGCGGGAGCGACGGCGCAGGTCGACGACCGCGCTTGTCACCCCAGGGTGCTGCTGCAGGGCGTTCTCGATCTCGCCGAGTTCGATCCGGAACCCGTTGATCTTCACCTGGTTGTCCGCCCGGCCGAGGAACTCCAGCGTTCCATCGGGCAGGTGGCGGGCCAGGTCACCGGTCCGGTACAGCCGACCGCCCGCAGTGTCAGCGAAGGGATCGGGAACGAACCGGTCGGCGGTCAGACCCGGCTGGCCGAGGTATCCACGGGCCAGTCCGTCGCCGGCGACGAAGATCTCGCCCGGTACGCCGACCGGGACCGGGTTGAGACGCTCGTCGAGCACGTACACGCGAGTGTTCTGGATCGGCCGACCGATCGGGACGCTGGCCCCGTCCTCCTCCGCCTTGGACAGCTGGGCGGTCGCCCAGACGGTTACCTCGGTTGGACCGTAGTCGTTGTAGAGCCGCGCCCACGGCAGAGTCTGGTAGTGCTCGACCGCGAGCTGCGCAGGGAAGACGTCACCACCGGCCGAGATGTCCTTCAGCGAGATGAGCTGACGGCCACCAGCGGCGAGCAACAGCTGATAGTAGGACGGCATGTGGGTGATGTGGGTGATCCGCTCGGTCTGCACCAGCCGGGCCAGTAGCGCGGGGTTGCGCACCTGCTCGTCGTTGGGAAGCACGATGCGCCCGCCGGTGAGCAGGGTCCAGTAGATACCCGCGGCGGACGCGTCGAAGGACAACGCCACCGGAATCGCGTACGACTCCGGATTCTGCCGACCGAACCCGGTGCGGGCCAGCGTCGAGTTGACGATCTGCCGGTGCGGCACCACCACACCCTTGGGACGCCCGGTCGAACCGGAGGTGTAGATGACGTAGGCCGTGTTGGCCTGGTCGACCAGTACCTCCGGGTCGGTGTCGGGTGCGGCGAGCACGTCGGCGTCGCCAAGCCGGAGCCACAGCTGGTCCGGCGCGGCCTCGACCGGCAGCTCGACGCCGTCCGGTACGACGACGATCTGCGCACCGGCGTCGGCCAGCACCGCCCGCAGCCGCTCGGCCGGCTGGTCCGGATCGACTGGGACATAGCCCGCCCCGGCCTTGAGGACACCGAGGAACGCGACGATCGTGCCCACCTCGCGGCTGGCGACGACCGCGACGAGATGCTCCGGTCCGACGCCCCTTCCGCGTAGGAAGTTGGCAAGCCGGTTCGCCGAGGCGTCGAGTTCGGCGTACGTGAGCCGGTCGGCGCCGGCCAGCACTGCCCAGGCCTGCGGGGTCCGCTCGACCTGCTCGGCGACGAGGCGGTGCAGGATCGGCTCGGCCGGAAGTGGCGTCGCGGTGTCGTTCCACTCGTGCAGGACCCGGTCGGTCTCGGTCGACGAGAGCATCCGCAGATCGGCACAGGGCCGGTCCGGATCAACCAGTGCTTCGTCGAGCAACTGGATGAGATGGTTCAGGAAGAGATCGGCGGTCTGCGGGCGGAACAGTTCGGCCTTGAACTCCCCGTGCAGCCGGTAGCCCGCCTCAACCGATCCGGCAAGGTACACGGTCAGGTCGAAGGGCGACAGGCCGACTGCTGCGTCCACCAGGGACCAACTGCCATCGGCCATCTGGTGCTGCGGAAAATCCTGCTGCCGGTCGACGTACCGCACCTGATGCAGTGGCGACCGACTCAGGTCGGTTTCCGGCCGCAGCTTGGCTACCACGTGCTCGAACGGCAACTGCTGATGCTGCTCGGCTTCCCTGCGTGCGGCGTGCACCCGCTGCACCAGCTGCCGGAAGGTGGGGTTACCGGACAGGTCGGTGCGCATGACCACGGTGCTTTCGACCGGAGCGTGGGTGCCGCTCAGCCGGTCGTCGGTGCGACCGTCGACCGGCAGGCCGACCGCGATGTCCTGTTCCAGGGCGTAGCGGCCGAGGACGGCGACCATGCCGGCGAGCACGACGTCGGACATGGTGGCGGTGACCGTACCCGCGAGGGTCTCGGCCGCGGCGGCCAGTTCCGGCGCGATCGGCCTGGTCCGCCGGTCGCCGCGCAACGACGGCATCCGGTCCACCGGCCTTGGGTGATCGGTAGGCAGATCCAGCGTCGGTACGCCGACCAGCTTCCGGGTCCAGAACTCCAGTTCCCGGCGCGCTGCAGGAGTCGACAACCAGGCCCGCTGACGCCGGACGACGTCGGCGAGGGACATCTCCGGCTCGGCCGGCACGGGCGCCGGTTCCCCGGCGGCGAGCGCCTGGTACGCGTCGGCCAGCGCGCCGAGCAGCAGGTCGATCGTCACCTCGTCGGCCACCATCTGGTGTCCGGTCAGCACAAGTTCCTGCACGTCGTCGTCGACCTGCAGCACCGCGATCCGCAGCAGCGGAGCGGTTTCCAGGTCGAATGGCCGACCTGCCTCGCGAACCCGCGCGGCGTACCGCTCCTCCTCGCCCGGCGTACCCGCCCCGCGCCGCCGCAAGTCAACGACCGTGACCTCGGGCCGGATGGTCCCCGTGTCGGCGACACCACGCACCGGGCGGCCTTCGACCGCCACGTAGCTGGTACGCAGACTCTCGTGGGCATCGACCAGGCTGTGCAACGCCTCGGTCAGCCGGTTGACGTCGAGCGCTCCGGCGACCTCGATCACCCGGACCACATGGGTCGGGACCTGGGGCGACACCTGGTGCAGCACCCAGTAGCGGCGCTGCGGCGGCAACAGCCGGCCGGCCTCCCGGTCATCGTCCTGCCCGAGCAATTGGGCCAGCAGCGCTCGCTTCTCCTCCTCGGGCAGGTCAGCTACCTGTTCACGCACACTCGACACTAGATCCGCCTCTCTCGATCCAACTACACCATTCCGTGGATGGATCAACGCGCCTACACACGCTAGCCAGCAGCAGGCCAGACAAGAGGAATGCTGATGGAATTCTTGCTGCCCTAAACATCGCCTACGTCGATTTGTGGTGCCATCAGATGATCGTCGACAAGAACACTTTCACTGTACGGAAAGATCTTTCAGCGAACCTTGACACCAATTCGCAGCAAGCCTAAGAATACACTCGTGCTTTGCCCGGATGGACTACGCTGCTGACGTTCCAACCCCATGGCGTCAGGGTCGAGCAAGGTAACGCACCATATCGCCCCTGGCTTTCCCAATCTCCGCGAGTGCGAAAGGAGGGACGGTCATGCGCTACCTGCACTGAGGCTGAGCAGCGGCTGTGGTCCGGCGGCTCGACCGCCGGACCACAGCTCTCCTGTCAACACTGATCGCCGGCCGGCAGGCCAGACAGGCAGGTCGAACATGAGCAACCAGGACGAGCTATTCAATCCACTCGACCCTGATGTCCTCCGCGACCCCTACCCCGTGTACCGGCAACTCCGGGAGTCGGATCCAGTGCACTGGCATGCCGGACTCGGCGCTTGGGTGCTGACCCGGTATGCAGACTGCCTGCAGGTGCTCAAGAACTCCGCCGTATTCGCGGCAGACTTCCGCAAAGTGGGCATCCCGACTCCCGACCCACTACTGAGCCTGCAAACCCTGGACCCGCCGGACCAGACCCCGCTGCGACACTTCGCTGTCGACGCGCTGCGGTCCCAGGACATGGGGGCGTTGGAGCGCAATGCCCAACAACGCGCCGAGCGCCTGCTGGACGGGTTGGCGCAGCGGGAAACCATTGATTTCGTCACCGATTTCGCGACTCCGTTCACACTGGGCACGATCTCCGAACTGGTCGGCATGCCGCCGCCAGAG
Organism: Micromonospora sp. LOL_021; assembly: GCF_048060215.1. NCBI lineage: Bacteria > Bacillati > Actinomycetota > Actinomycetes > Micromonosporales > Micromonosporaceae > Micromonospora > Micromonospora sp. LOL_021. The sequence continues at coordinate 19,529 of NZ_JBHMIN010000025.1, forward strand.
GCCGACGAGCAGTGGCGGCAGCGCAACGACGAACTACACCGCAGCATGGACGCCGGACTCGACCCAGGCAGCGAGGAAGCCGGCCTGGCGGCACGGCAGCACTTCAGCGACTTCGTCGCCGGCTGGCTTGCCAACGGACCGACCGATGGGATCAGCGGCTACGTGGCTGCCAACCGAGCCAAGGTCGACTACCCCGACGCCGTACTGCACAATTCGCTGCGGGCGTTCTGGCACGCGGGATTCGAAGTTCCCGCGCGCTTTCTTGGCAACGCGCTCACCACTCTGACCGCCCACCCGGATTCGGTGTCGCTGCTGGGCGCGGATCCTGACACCGCCGTCGAGGAACTGGTCCGCTTCTGCGGACCGGTGCACGTGGTCAGCCGAGTCTGCACCGAGGACGTGACCGTCGGCGAACGGCGCATGCGTCGCGGCCAGATGGTCGTGGTCATCCTGGCCGCAGCCAACCGCGACCCCGAACGGTTCGCCGACCCGGAGCGGCTGGATCTGACCCGCTCGCCGAACCCGCACCTCGGCTTCGGCCGGGGGGCCCACTCCTGCCTTGGCAATCTGGTGGCCCGGATCGAAGGCCGGGTTGCGCTCACCGCGGTCCTACGCCGGTATCCGGCGCTGGCGGTCGACGGCGCCCTCGATCCATGGGAGAACGCCACGCTGCGCGGCTACTCGTCGATCCCGTTGCGGCTGCACGGTGCCCCGGTAGTCTCCTGAACTACGAAGGATGCCTGATGCCGACGATGACCGAAGCGGCGACCCATCCGCTCGCGACCTGTGCCGTACCGCTGCTGGTGCTGCCGACAGATCCGGCTGACGGACCGCCGCGCCTCGACCAGTCGACGTGCGACCTGTGGGCCCGAGCCGAAGCAGGCCTGCAGGAACTGCTCGTCGTGCTGGAGTCCAGCGGCGGCGCGCAGGTGGATAAACGGTTCGACCGAACGCAGGAGCTGATGGACGCGCTGGGCCGCCAGTTGGCGGCCAGCGCAGGGTATCCGAATGCCAAGGCGCTGCCACCACCGGTGCAGGTACATTCGGATTACTTCCGGGTCCGCCACGCCCCGTTGTCTGCCGAGCAGCAGGCCGCGCAGGCGATCGCGAATGTCTACCGGACGCTGGCCGACCTCCGGTACGCCCGGTTGGAGATCAACGACGTACTGGCAGAGCTGGCCAGCATGCGAACGGTCCTGGAACGGCTACGGCCGCAGGCCAGCGAGGTGGCGCAGGTGGCTACGGCCTCCAATGAAGCGTGGTTCGTACCCACTGGAGACTGGCTCGACCGTTGGTTCCTGGTCCACCACTTCTACTTCCTACTCAATGTTCACGCGAAAGACGAACTTCGCGCTGCCGCGCGCGCTGCCACCCAGGGCAGCAGCCGCGAAGCGGCGACGAGGCTGTCCCTCGCCGCCAGCTACATCCGGGGGTTCACCGCAGCGATGATCCACTCCGGCGCGATGCCGGCGCGGTACTACCGCGAGGTGGTACGGCCGACGATGGCCCCGCCCTTCGTCGAGATCAGTCTCAGCGGCGTGATGCAGGTCGAGCACCGCCGGTACCGGGCCGCCCTCGACGAGGTGCTGCAAGCGCTACCGCAGCCCTTCGCGCAGCTGTCCGCGACCGACCGCCTACTCGCCGCCGCCCGCGACGAGGTGCTGGAGGCCGATCTACTCGACCTGGAGCGGCACGTCACCATCGCCGCCGTCCTGGTCGACGGCGACCGGTCGCTGGTGCAGCCGGGAACGACGGCGCAGAACTCCACCAGCACCCTGCGCAAGATGCGCCATCTACGGGCCGCACGGTACTGCCCGTTGATGCAGTTCGGCGACCAGTGGATCAGCCGGACCATCCGTTGACCGTCGGTGGCACAGATCGGGCAGACCTGCTGCACCAGCCATTCGGAAGGGGGTAGGTGCGTGCCACGGCCGGCTCGCGCCGCGTTCACGCACCGAAAACGATGACCATCGCCTCACAGGCTCCGGGACGTCTCGACCGAGATCTCGAAATCGATCCGGCGCGGTGGAACAAGCCGGACGTCTACCAGTTGATCACCTCCCTGGTGGTGCCCCGGCCGATCGCCTGGGTCTCCACCGTCTCCCCCAACGGGTGCGCCAATCTCGCGCCGTACTCGTATTTCAACCTGGTCGCCGATCATCCCCCGCACGCGATGTTCAGCTCGATCGGGGAGAAGGACACCCTGACCAACATCCGGAACACCGGGGAGTTCGTGATCAACGTCGCCGATCAGTCCCTGCTCGAAGCGCTCGACGCATCCGGCGGTGACTTCGACTCCGAGGTCGACGAGTTCGTCGAGGTCGGCGTGACAGCGGTCCCCTCGGTTCGGGTGCGCCCGCCCCGCGTCGGTCAGGCCCGCGCGCACCTGGAGTGCACGCTCGCCGCCACCTATCCGGTCGGCAACGGCACCTTGGTGATCGGTCAGGTGGTCCACGTCCACGTCGATCCCTCGGTCTGGCACGACGGCCGGGCCGACAGCCGGCTGCTGGATCCGGTGCTACGGCTGTCCCGCTGCTACGGACGGCTCAGTGACGACGTCACCGCCGAGGAGGAACCGGCACCCCACGTGTTCCAGTGAGAAGCCCGATCGGTCGTGGGGCGGCGGACATGTCCACCGCCCCACGATCATGCAGTCTCCGGTCAGGTGGTGGCCGGCGCGGGCACGGACGAATCGCCCGACTTCGTAGGAGTGTCACCGTGGGCATCGGGTCCGGCGACCGGTGGCGGCGACTTCGGCAGGGCCAGCACGCTGGCCACCACCGCCGCCGGTAGCAATAGTGCGGCCAACAACCCGATCCGGTATCCGGACATCGCGGCCTGCTCGGTCACCGAAGAGGTGTCCGCAGCCGTCACCCTAACCACGACGAGGTTCAACACCGCCAGCGAGAGCACGCCACCGATCTGCTGAGAGGTAGAGAGCAGTCCGGAGGCGAGACCCTGCTCATCGGGCGTGACGCCGGTCGTCGCCACGAACATGGCCGGTGCGAAACCAAGCCCCCCGCCGATGCCGAAGATCGCCAGCGCCGGCGCGACGTGCAGCAGGTAGTTGCCGTCGGCTGGCGTCAGGGCCAGCAGCACGATGCCGGCCGCGCTGAGCGCCGCCGACGCCAACAGCACCGCGCGTACGCCGAATCTCGTCACGGCCCATCCGGACCGCAGCGCCGCCACGGTGATCAACGCGGACACCGGGCCGAAGGTCAGTCCGGCCTCCAATGAAGAGGCCCCCAGCACCTGTTGCATGATCAGGGCAGCGAAGAAGACCGTCACGATCGTGACCCCGCTGGACGCGAAGCAGATGACATTGCCAAGGCTGACATGCGGATTGCGGAACATCCGCAGCGGCACAATGGGTGCGGTGACCTTCCGCTCGACCAGCAGAAAGACCACCAGCAACAATAGACCGACCGGGCCGGTCAGCAGCGCGGCCGGCGTGAACCCACCGGCGGCCGCCCGAGCGGTGGTGACCACCAGCAGCATCATCCCGCCGGTGAGCAGGGCGGCGCCGAGGATGTCGGTCTTCTGGTTGGCCGTCCGGGCCGTCCGGGCCGAGACCTGGCGCAGCACCGCGACGATGACCAGCGCCGCGAACGGCAGGTTGATCAGGAAGATCAGTCGCCAGCTGACCAACTCGGTGAACACCCCGCCGAGCAGTTGGCCGACCACCGCGCCGGCGGAGGAAACCGCGCCCCAGACGGCGAGGGCCCGAGCTCGGCCGGCGCCTTCGCCGAAGCTGGTGGTGACCAGGGACAAAGCCGCTGGAGACACCATCGCGGCACCGACGCCCTGCACACCCCGGGAGATGAACAACAGCCATCCGCCGTCCGCCACTCCGCAACCGAGTGAGCCGAGGGCAAACACCACGAGACCGATCAGCACCATCCGGCGGGCGCCGAACAGGTCGGCCAGCCGCCCTGCGGCGACCAGGAAGCCGCCGAAGGTCAAGGCGTAGGCGGTGCTCACCCACATCAGGTCTGCTGCCGCGATGTTGAGCTCACGTTGCACGGTCGGCATCGCGACCGCCACGACTGCGACATCGAGGATGAGCATGAACTGCGCCAGGCACAGGACGAACAGCAGGGTCCGACCACCACTACCGTTGTCCGCAGCAGTGGTGCCGGCGTCTGCCGGGCCCGTGCCACCGGTCCGACTAGTTGGTGCTGCGTTGGCCTCCATCGCTACCCCTTTCCGTCGCTCGTCTACTGCGCATCCGCCAAGGCAAACGTCGCCCGGTGACCCGGCATCACGCCGTAGACACAACCATCCGTAGTGGCACCAAAACAGTTAGCAAGTGAACCACAAGACCGCGTACTGTGGAAACATTTTGTTCTGTCAATGCAGATGCGCGTGGTCCTAGCTGGGCAGACGTCCCCACGGCAGGCGCCGCCAGCGCGGTGCACGTGCAGCCGGTCGGCGTCAGATCGGAAACATCTCCGCGGCGCGGAGCAGCTCCGGGGGCAGCGGAACCGGGGACGGCGGCTGCCGGTCGCGGCCCAGACAAGCCACCGTCTGACGACCCGCCGCGACGGTCATCCCGTCACGGCAGAACCGAAAATTCATCTCGACCCGATGTGATCCCGAGCTGCGCATGGTCATCTGCACATCGACCACGTCCAGAGCGAAGCACTCGGCGAAGTAGTCCATCGTGCACGAAACCGTCACCAGGCCGAGTTCGCCACCCTGTAGAGCCTTCACGACACGTGGGGCGTGATCAGCGAGGAACCTCTCCCTGCAGTGCCCCTGCCAGTGCAAAAAATGTGCGAAGTAGACATTACCGACAAGGTTCGTCTCGTCGAAGGTCACCACATGTCGGTAGTGGTACGCCGAACCGCTCATTTCAACTCCCGTCGACCGCCACGGCTACCGAGACCGGCAGTTTCTCGCCCGGCATCGACACCCGGGCCACCAGCACGGCGGTCGAGCCGCAGCGCAACACCAGCAGCGCGGCGTCTGCCACCTGTTCCAGCCGCAGCGGTCCGGCGTGGCTGCCGGCCAACTCCGCCAAGGCAGCCTCGGCGACCCGTACCGTAATGCCCGCCGCGATCGCCGGCTCGCCGGTCTTGTCAGCTATCTCCCCAACCAGCTCCGCAGACCCGGTCCAGCCATCGGGAACAGAGTCAGCAGGCGACGCCGTCGCTATCGCGACCGGCCGGGCGCTGAGCGCCACCATGGTCCCCCACCTGTTCGGGAAGCTGCGAGTCGGCACCGCCGGACCCGGCAGCAGGCCCCGTACCATCTTGTCGACACCGTCGGCGGGCTCTGGCGTGAGCCACAGGTCAACGTCGTCTGCGATGTCGTACTCGATCAACCGGCGAGCCAGATACGCTCCCACTGTCTCGACGGGCAGCGGATCCACGCCGGATGGACCGACCGCCCGCAGGCGTAGACCCGTCCACTGCGCCAGTGCCAGGCCCTGCGGATCGACCAGTACTACATCGAACACGTAGCTGTCGACGGTGTGCGAACGCTCCACGGCGATGACCTGGACCGCGCCTCGCACCGGACGCCACGCCGTGAACCGCGCCACCGCCACCGGCAGCGCCCGCCGATGCGGAACACAGGCCAACAGCGCATGGATGCTGGCATCGAGCAGGCCGGGATCACCCAGCAGCAGCTCCTCACCGTGGTACTCGGAGAACCAGCGTACCGACGGACCCGGGTCGAGCCAGGCCCGCACCGCGAAGGCAGACAGCCATTCGTACCGGGCGATCCGGGCAAACCTTCCGCTATGAAAGAACACCGACCCGTAGAACGGATGGACAGCCTGCGCCGTCGCAGGCGGCGTGCCGAGCCGATTCGACGGGGGCGGCAGTGGCACCTCGCCGACGACCGCACTGAATCTGACCTGGGTGAAGGCGTCCTGATCGTCGCGGAGGACCACCTCCACCTCATCGGGATCCTGTGCCCCGGCCAGTGCCGCGCACCGCAGTGTCCGTACGTCGTGGTCCGGCACCAGGATCGGTGCGGCGAAGCTGACCTGCCGCATCGACCAGGCCGGACGGCTTCCGCGCAACGCCACGACGCTCTGCGCCATCGCCTCCAGCCCCAGCACCGCAGGAAAGACGGCGGCCCCGTCGATGCGGTGATCGGTCAGGTAGGGATCAGTGCCCAGCGAGAGCCGACTGTCCAACACAAGTTCCACCGACGGCAGCAGGTCGCGCCGGTCCTCCGCGAACCGAAGTGCGGCCAGCGAGGCGACCGGCGGCACCGCGAGGGTCGCGGTAGCCGGATACCGGCTCGTCAGCAGTACGGTGACCGGCGCGTCCGGATCGGCCAGCAGGTCCAGCAGCACAGCCTCACCGTCGATCGGATCGATCGGCGCGACGCCTCGGGCGGTCAGGCTCTCCAGCGCGCCGAGGCGCACCCCCATACCGCGGGCACCCCACACCGACCACTCCAGCAGATGGGTACGGCATTGCGGATGTTCCGCGGCCCACCGTTCCAGCTCCACCCGCATCCAGTCGTTGGCCACGCAGTATTCGAGCTGGCCGGCCAACCCGCAGCGACCGATGATGGAGCCGTACGCCAGCACCAGCCGCATGCCGTCACCAGCGGCGGCGAGCAGGTTCCGCAAGCCCGAGACCTTCGGTGCGGTCGTCTCCGCCAACGAGTCCGCCGTCACTTCAGTGATCCGGCGGGGTTGGTTGACGCCGGCGCCGTGCACGACACCGGACACTCGGCCGTAGCGGCCGGCCTGTCGGACCGCGTCGCGGGTCTGCTCAAGATCGGTGATGTCACACTGGACATACCAGACTCGGACTCTCCGCGTGAGCTGGCGCAGACCGTCGCGTACCTGCGGGCTCTCCGGGGAGCTCCTGCCCAGGACCACCAGCCCGCAGCCGGCGGTCTCGGCGATCGCTGCTGCCGAGGTCGCGGTGATTCCACCGACCCCGCCGCTGACGAGCAGCACGTCCGTCTCGGTGAGGTGGGTCGACGCATCGGTCGGGCGTACCGGCAAGGCCGTGGTTTCCAGCCGCAGCAGCGCACCAGCGGCATCCACTCGAAGCTCCTGATAGGCCTGGACGCCGGCCAGGTCTAGTCGGGTCAGCCGGTGGCCGTCCTCGACATCGACAACAGTCACGGCGCAGCCGAGCTGCTCAGCCGCGACGCCCCGGCCGATCGCCGCGGCAGCGGGATGCCCCGAGTGCACCAGCAGCAGCGTGTCCGGACGGTGCTGCTCGATCAACCGCATCGCTTCGACGGTGACGTCGATCGCCTGATCAGCCCCGCCACTCAGCACGATCGCCAGCCCTCGACGAGCGGCGGACACCACGGTGACCTGCTCGACGACATCATTCAGCCAGTGTCCGTCGGGGGCCTGCGCCTGCCAGGCGGTCGGCGCAGATGTCGGCAGCGGGTCACCTGGCGGGTACGGCCGCCAGTCGTGCTGGAAGGCGCGCACCACCGCCCGGACGCCTTCGGTCGCGACGGACCGCGGGGAGCCCGCCGGAGGAAGCCCGGCGATCAACTCGGCGACCTGTCCCACCGTGGCGTTGGCCAACTCGGCCGATGGCTCAGCGGGAACTCGGGCCAGCTTGTTGGCGATCTCGACGAAGGTCTGGACCGCCTGCAGCGAGTTCAGGTGTAGATCGCCGAGCAGGCCGGACTCCGGTCTGATCTCGGAAATCGACAGTTCGAGGGTATCCGCCAGATGCTGGCGGACCACGGTCAACGTGTCGAGTCGATCAGGTTGGGCAGGACCGACGATCTCCGGGGGTGCCGAGTCGACGACAGGGTGACCGTCCGCCGCGGAGCCGTCCGCCGGTAGCCAGTCCGTCGCGGAGCCGTCCGTCGCGGAGCCGTCCGTCGCGGAGCCGTTCGCCGGTAGCCAGTCAGTCGCAGACCCGTTCGCGGGCCGTCCGTTCGCCCGGGAACCGGCGCGGGTGACGCCGATGAGCACCGGCTCGGCCGACGTGACCGCCGCCACCGCGTCGGTGGCCACGGCGAGCGGCTGCGCCGGTCGTGGTTCATCAACCGGCAGCGCCTCGCACTGATTCTCCAGCAGGGTGATCGGCTCACCGAGCCCGACCTGCCGGTACGCCCGCCCGGCGAAGTAGGCATCCAGGTCGGCGCCGCCCGCGGCCAGCACCGCCGTCGCCCACGCGTGGCGGCGCGGCGGACCGAGACAGTCCAGCGAGACCACCGGGGTACCGACATCGCAACCGGCGGTCAGGCCGCTGAGGATCGTACCCGGTCCCACCTCGACGAGCAGGTCGCAGCGTGCGGCCAGGCCCTGGACCGCGGGTAGGAACTGCACCGGTGTGGTGAGCTGGTCGACGAGCAGCTGCGCCAGGTCTGTCCCACGAGTCAACAGCTCACCGGTCGTGGTGGAAAAGACTGGCCGCGCGACCGACCCCAGCGATATGCCTTTGAGTGCCTCGCGGAACGGCTCCTGGGCTGCAGCCATCGCCGGGCTGTGGAACCCGTGCGATACCGGCAGCAGCTTGCCGATGATCCCGTCCGCCGCCGCCCGGCTCAGCATCCGGCGAAGCTCGACCAATGAGCCTGCCACAGTGGTCTGTCGAAGTCCGTTGAACCCGGCCACCACCAGGTTCGTGCCGGCCAGCAGTCCGGTCACGGTGGCGGCGTCCGCGGCCAGCTGGGCCATGCCGGTGTCGGCTGCCCCGTAGGCCGCCATCACCTGGCCACGGGTCGAGGCCAGTCGCAACGCGTCCGCCGGATCGAGCGCGCCCGCCCAGACCAACGCCGTTATCTCGCCAAGGCTGTGTCCGACAGCGGCGCTCGGCTGGCAACCGAGCGCCGACAGCCAGGCCAAACCAGCCAGACTCTGACGGACGATGGCGGGTTGCGCAGCGTCAGTGGCGACGTCACCATCCCGCACCGCGAATTCGTAGTCAGGTTCGGGTACGCCGAGCTCTACCGCCCAGGACGGTAGATCCGCCCGTACCGGCGCCGCCTGCCCGGGGCAGAGCAGCCCGAGCCGGGCAGTGCCGAAACCGACAGCCGCACCGGCCGACTCGTCAAACGCTATCGCGCCATCCAAACATGATAGAAGCTCGACAGCGCGGGAGGTGGCGGCGGCGATCGCAGACGGCCGGGAGGCGACCAAGGCCGCCCGGAAAGCACCGCGGCCACCAGCCCGGTTGCAGCTGGCGGCAAGATCATGCAGCTCGGCGTAGCTCAATCGTGCTGCCTGGTCGGCCAGGATCCGCAACTGCCCGATGAGACTGGCCTGATCCGCCGCCCGTAGCTCGATGATGTCGTCGTCCGGCACCGGCCGCGCCCAGGCACTGATCGTGGCGGGCAGCGCGCCCACGCGGTGCCCGCCCGGCGTCGCCCCGGTTACCACGAGGTGGCTGTTGATCCCGCCGAACCCCATCGACGAGACACCCGCGACCGGCACCTTCTCCGCCCATTCCCGGACTTCGTGCCGGGTCTCGACGGGAGCGCCGGCACGGCGCAGCAACCCATGCGGTTGCGGGCAGCCGGTAGTGGGCGGTTGTACCCGGTGGTGGACCGCGAGCACCGCTTTGATCAGACTGGCCACGCCGGCAGCTGCCTTGGTGTGCCCGATGTTGGCTTTGACGCTGCCGAGGGCCGCCGGCCCCCGGCGGTCCGAGCCGGCCAGCACCTGCCACAGTGCCTCCAACTCGACCCGGTCCCCGACCGAGGTACCGGTGCCGTGCCCCTCGACCAGCCCGACCTGGTCTGGTGACACCCCGGCCATCCGGTAGGCACGACGCAGCGCCATCGCCTGACCACTCATCACGGGTCGGGTCAGCCCGCCTGAGCCATCCGACGACGTGCCCCAGCCGCTGATGTACGCGTAGCTACGCAGACCAAGCCGTTCGGCATCGTCGACCCGCATCAGCGCGACCATGCCGCAGCCCTCACCCGGCAGGAACCCGGTCGGTTCAGCGTCGTACACCCGCATCTCATCGACGGACAGCGCGCCGATCCGGGCGAACCCGACCAGCTCCAACGGGTCCAGGCTGAGGTCAACGCCGCCCGCGATAGCCAGGTCCAGTTCGCGGTCGCGCAGCGCACGGGCAGCCGTCATCACCGCCAGCAAACTCGACGAGCAGGCACCATCTACAGTGTACCCCGTGCCGTGGAAGTCGAAGTAGTTGCAGATCCGCCCGGCGATGGTGTTGGCCAGCGATCCGGCCAGGGTCTCGTCGTTCGGTTCGGGAAAGGTCGAGCGGACCAGATCACCCAACGCCTCCAGCGCGTTGGCCGCCTGGCTGTCTGGCACACCCGCCCGCCGCATCGCCAGGGCACTCGCCTCGGCCAGGTACGGCAGCCGGGCGCGTACCGTCCACGACCGGCTGAACTCACCAGTCAACGAGTTGCCGAGCACCACACCGACGTGGTCGCGATCGATACCGACCCGGTCCAGCTGTCCCCCGCCGAGGCCAGCGTCAGCGAGCACCTCGGCCGCGGTCTCCAGAGCCAGCCAGTGGCTGTGGTCGGCAGACCGGTACAGCGGGCCGGGGATGCCGAACCGCTGCCGGTCGAACGTCCAGTCGCGCAACAGTCCGGCATGGGTGACGTAGGTGGTGTCGGGGTCGTCGCGGTCGCCCCGGTACGCCAGGCCGAGGCGTTCGGTCGGCAACAACCGAAAGGCGCGGCGCCGCCCGAGCACGGTTTGCCAGAGCTGGTCCGGCCCGACCGCGTCCGGATACCGGCAGCCGATCCCCACGACCGCGATGGGTTCGAGATTCATGTCCGCCCCTCGACCACGGTCCCGGCGCTGCCCGGCACAGCAGCCGGTCCCTCCGCCGGAGCAGAGTGCCGCAACCGACCGGCGAGCATGGCGAGTCCGCGCAGACCGCAGGTGATCACCAGTGCGAAGAACAGGCCGAACGAAATACCGGAGACGACCAGCACGCCGTAGACCGCAGCGGCGGTCAACCCGAAGGCGATCTGCCCGCGTCGGCGGTGCGGCGTCGTCCCCGGATCGGTGATCATATAGTTGGTGAACAGAATGAACGCAAGCCCGGTCATCGGCAGGAGCGCACCGATCGGGTTGTGGTCGAAGAGCAGCCACCGCAGCAGCGCCTGGGCGACGAAGCCGCCGGCCCAGGCAAGGATCAGCGGCAGCCGGCGGGTGAGCTTGGCGTTGAGCATCGTGCCGAGCATGAGTACGCCCAACGGCAACAACCAGTCCACCCCACCGGAAACGTTGTTGGTGAAATGGTACGGTGGCGCGATGCCGACCCACGGAAACAGCACCAGGGTAAGTGCGATTCCGGCGTTGGACGGGTTGAGCACGTGCCGCAGCCGGCCGCCCACCCGCAGCCGGACTACGTACTTGCTGACATTGGCGGCGGTCACCGCAAAGATGTACGGCCAGAGCGACGAGTTGCCCCACAGCAGCATCGCACAGGCCAGGCCAGCGATGTGGGCGGGCAGCAGGAAGGTGACCAGCGCGTTGACGCCGCCGTGGTAGTCGGGCAGACGGTCGTACACCCGGCTGTCCAGGTACTCCATCAGCAGGGCGATGCCGTAGCTGACCAGTACCGCCAGTATCGGTGTGATCGGCGCCTGCTCGAACCCGAGAACAAGGTGCCCGACGATGTTGAACACGGTGATGGAGATGGCGAAACGCCGCAGCGCCCGTACTCTCGGGCTGGTCGTCGGCGCGGTCCCCGCTTGGGTGGTCGGAGTCGTCCCATCGACCGCTGGCCGGCCTCCGCTGCCCGGCTGACCCTGGTCGGTGGTGGTCTGAGGGGTGATCGTGGATGTCATCGCAGTACCGCCGATCCGTCCGCAGTGAGCAGTACGGTGTGCCGTCCAGGGTTGACTGCGAGCGTCGCCCGGTGCACCTCGGTTCCGGCACGCCAGGTGACCGTGGCCCGCGAGGGCCCGTCCGGCAACGCAACGTGCAGTTCCGCCGCGGACACCCCAGCGTGCCCATTGGCCGGGAACAGTTGGGCCCGTCGGTCACCGTCCGGACTGTGGACCACGACCTGGGCACCGATCGCGGGACGGCTGCTGGCACCGTCACCGACCGGGATCTCCAGCCGTAGCGTGGCTGAATTCCCAGCTGTGCTGCGATTCATCAACACCCGCGAGTCTTCCCACTGGTTGGCGACCAGAACATCGAGGCGTCCATCACCGTCGACATCCCCGAATGCCAGACCGCGGGAGACATCTGGCGCGCCGATGCCCAGCTGTGGCGCGAGGTCGGCGTACCGGCCGTCGTCACGACGTACCCAGAAGGGGTTGTGCTCATGGCCCGACAGGTCTCCGCCAGGAACGAAGCGCGGCCAGACGACAGGGAACCGCAACAGATCATCGTTGCCCATGGCGAGCTCCTGCAGCTTCGGCCAGTAGTCCCGGTCGCCCTTGATGAAGCCGGTTGCCTGGAGTAGCTCGTCCACCCCGTCGTTGTCGAAGTCGCCGGCCTTGACGTCCCAGCCCCACCCCGACCGGGAGATGCTCAGTTGCTCGCTGCGGTTGGTGAACGGCACGTCGCCGTCGAGCAACTGCCGGCCGTCGCCGTCGGGAACAAAGGCGAAGTTGCTCTCATGCAACGCGTACGGCGTGGTGATGTTGCTGACCACGATTATCGGCAGCGTTTCGCCCCGGTCGTAGGTGAAGGCCACTCCCATGCCCTTGAACGAGTCGCGGCCCACAACCTGCGACTTGGGGGTGACCAGGTCCCGGTCACCGACCACGGCGTCGAGTCGAACCTTGCCGGGGGTGGAGTGGTTGACCAGCAGGTGGTCAGGGCCGAAGTCGTTGCCGAGGTAGATTTCGGGCAGCTGGTCGCCGGTCAGATCCTGGAACCCGACCGCCAGTGTCCAGGACATGGCCGCCTGGGCGGGGACCTCCGCACTGGCGTCGACCAACGCCGGCGACTGGTCAGCGGTGCCGGTCGGCTGGGTCAGCAGCAACCGGTTCGATCCGCCGTTCGCGGCCAGCGCCATCGAGTGCTGCATCGCCATACGCTGGTCCTCGGTCGCCGCCGGGTCGAGAACCTTCGCCCCGTCCGGGAAGTAGTTCGCGACAAAGATGTCCAGGTGGCCATCTCCGTCGACGTCGGCGACGTTGAGTCCGGTCGAGTTCCAGATCTCCATCGGCGTGATCAGCTCGACCGGCTGGAACTGCCGCGCGGACGGCACCCCGGCAGGCCCACCCCGGTTGAGGAAGACGACGGGTGAGCGGCCCCAGTAGTAGACGATGATGTCCTGGTCGCCGTCCTCGTCGAGGTCGACCGGTACACATCCCATCGGCGCCATCGTGTGGTCGTACGGCAGTCCGTCGGGATGCAGCAGGGCTGGTGGGTAGTCCGCTCCGCCGGCCTGGGGCACCGGGCGCAGGGTGACCGAGTCGTCGCGCGGATCCACCAGGCAGGCGTCAGCGGCCCGTCCGAGCCCGCGCAGATCGGCCAGTGCGACCGCCGCGCCCACTGCTGAGATCCAGCTGTTGAGGCCGTCGAGTTGCGGTGCCACCGGTCGCACCGCGCGACTGTTGGCCGGCGCACTGTTGAGCTGATGTACGTCGAACTCGAACCGCTGTGTCAGGTCACGCAGTTCGGCCACACCAGGTGCTGGCCGGATGACCAGCAGTCCGAGCGCAGCGCACAGAATCAACCCCACCATCGGGGGTAGTAGCCGCCGAAGTGCCTTCGGCATCTCGTCTCACCTCCGCAGGCGACGTGGGGATCTGCTGGTGCTCCGGGATCTACTGGTGCTCCGGGATCAACGGGTAGTCCGCGACGAGTTCTCGAATCCGCGCCTTCCACTCCAGGTAGTCGTTGAGGCCACCCGCCGGATCGAGCCGCGCGGCGGTTTGATCGGTCCAGCCGGTCGCGGTCTCGACGTCGGTGCCGAGTAGTTGTTGGCAGGCGTCGACGGTGTGCTGCGGCACCACCGTGGAGCGGTGCCTGGCCCCGACGGCGAAGGCGACTCCCTGCCGGAGGTGGTACTGGTGCCGACCAGCGAGTCCGGCGAGTCGAGTCCGCTCCCGCTCGTTGACCGCTCCGGCGTACCCGCAGGCCAGCCCAACGCCGCTCCACAGGTGTGGCTGCGCGGCGGCAGGCTGGGCGGCGACGACCCGGGCGACCGCGTCGACGTCGGCCGACTCGACGAACCACAGTGCCCGCCCGCAGCCGGCGACCTGCGCCTCCCAACGTGGTCCGGGCCTTCGCCGGCACCGCCGGCGTAGTGCGGCGGTGCCGCCGAAGAACGTCTCCGCGAAGCCCGCACCGTCGAGCGCCAGCCACCGCAGTAGCGGCGTACGGGGAAGCCGGGGCAGCGGGAGTCGCAGCGGGGCGAGTGTCCAACCGGCGCCGACGTGAATCAGGTGTATGTACCCGTCACCGGGCGGATCCAGCAACCGATCGACCGACGGGCGGCGGCCGGGTGACGCCAGGTCACGCAGGGAGGCGTACATAGCCGCGCCCTCATAGGCGAAGCCCCGCTCCGCAGCGGGGACCTCCGCGAGAGCGGCGTGTGGGTCCCGCCAGTGCCGTACCGCCAGGTTGAATCCGGTGAGAAAAGCAGTGGCGTGCCGTTCGAGAATATTACGCGACTCTGGACGTGTGCAACGAAAACCACGTTTCTCGAAGTCAGCCATGCTTTTTGGCAATGGCAGGTTGGACCACCTGGACCCAGCATCTCCATCTAAAGATCCGAACATGGAACGGCCGCCCAGGTCCAACACATCAGCCTCCCGCTCTCATCGCTCATTCAATTGGTACAACAGCCGAAAGAACTCGTCAAGAATCCCATCAGGGCTCTTTCCTGCATCTGTCAGTAATCAGCAATATCGGAATTACCGCAACTTCTCGGCAGTCTGCCACATCGCGGTCACCGCCGCGTCGATCTCATCAGCACTGTTGTAGAGGTGTGGCGACATGCGGATGGCCGGTATAGGTCCGCCGCGTCCCGGAGCCGGCACGAACACCTGCTGCAACCGGGTGTCGAATTCGTCCTCCATCCGTCGCACGAACTCGCTCAGTCGACCCGAGTCGACAGCGTCAGTGGCCCCCACGCCGGCGCTGCGAGAGCTCCACGCGGCACTGGCGAACGGGTCGAATGTCACGATGCCGGAGTGCATCGACGGGTCGGCTAGCGGACTGAGCAAAGACCCAGTCCCCCACCGGTCGACTATCTGCTGCCTGATCCGGGCGCCCAGACCAACGACGTACCGCGCGATGTCAGCTCGCCCGATCTGATCCCACAGGCGACTCGCTGCGGCCAGCACGGCGGGCCTGGTCAGGTCGGCGGTGTCGCTCTGCTGCAGCAGCGCCCCGAGGTCGTACGCACCGGCACCGGCACCGGCACCGCCGCGCCGAGGTAGGCCCCCGTCAACCGGATAGTTCAGTGACACCGTCGGCCAGAAATCCGGCAATGGTAACGGATTGTGTTCCGGGTCGACCCGGTTCCGCGCGTACAACAGGCCGGTACCCATCGGACCACACTGGTATTTTGATCCGGATGAGGCCAGGAAATCAACCCCCAAGCTCCGCAGATCGACGTCGAATTGGCCGATGAACTGGGCGCCTTCGACAACGCTGATAAGCCCGTGCCGCTGCGCAAGCTCGGCAAGCTCGCGATTGGGGAAGACCGCCCCGATGGTGAGGCTCACCGCAGGCCATTGGATCACGCGGGTTCGTCGGGTCACTGCGGCTTCGAACATCGCCACGATCTGCTCGGCGCGCTGTTCTGGACCGACCGGCGGACACACCCGACGCACCACCACACCCCGCCGGTCACGCAGCAGCGCCAACGGCGTCCGGACCGTGAAGCAGTCATGATCGGTAGCCAGTACCTCGTCACCCGGGCCCAGTTCGACGCCGTGCAGAATCCGGGCGAACGCGTCAGTCGCGCTCGACACTATCGCCAACTCGTCCACCGAACAGCCGTACGCCGATGCCAGCGTCGCACGAGCCTCGGTCACCAGGGTGTCCGGATAGCTGTCGCGTGGCCGCAGTGCCGCCGAGGTGTCCGGCTGCGCCGCGGCGAGCAGCTCCAACGCGGGCCGCGGGACGGAGCCGGCGGCTGCGGTGTCCAGGTACCGGAGATCCGGGGCGAGCGGAAACAGCGCGCGAATCCGCTGCCAACGAAGAGGGTCGCCAAGTGGTCCGAGCGTTGACTCCGTCGCCGTGGGCACTGCAGCGTACCCGCCGGTCCTACCTTGTGACGACACTGGCTCCTCCGTTTCGCAACACCGTGGCGCTGTACACCGTGGCGCTGTCACCGGTCGCCCGCACGTACCGCCGCGATCAGGTCCGCCACCAGGTCGGCGGGGTCCTCGATCCCCGGCGAGACCCGGATCAGGTTGTCGCTGATCCCCCGCGCCAGGCGCTCCTCGCGCGGGATCGGCCGATGGGTCATCAGCGCCGGGCATTCGATCAGGGAACGCACACCGCCGAGGCTGACCGCGCTGGTGAAGTGCCGTACCCGGCTCATCAACTTCTCCGGGTCGTGCCGGTACTCGAAACTGAAGAGCGCGCCGCCACCAGCCATCTGCCGCTTGGCCAGGGCATGGCCCGGATGCGTGGCGAGCCCCGGGTAGTGGGTCCGGACGACCGACGGCTCGTCACGTAACGCCTCGACCATTCGCTGAGCGTTGTCGACCTGCCGGGCCATCCGCAGACCCAGGGTCTTCAGCCCTCGGTGCACCAGGAAGCAGTCGAGCGCACCGGCCATGTTCCCGGTGGTTGTGCGGTAGGCCAGGAACTGCTCGTGCAGTTCGGGATCGTCGTAGACCAGGGCGCCGCCAAGTACGTCCAGATGACCGGCAATGGACTTGGTGGTGCTGTAGACCGTGACGTCGGCACCCCACTGCAGCGGCTGCTGCAATGCCGGGCTGGCCAGCGTGTTGTCCACCACAAGCAGCGCCCCGATCCGATGTGTACGCTCGGCGATCTCGGCCAGGTCCACCACCTTGAGCAGGGGATTGCTAGGCGACTCCACCCAGACCATCGCCACATCAGCGCCACCGTCACCGCCACCGTCGAGACGGTTCAGCACGGCCGGATCTGTCAGATCCGCGAAGCTGACTCGGATGCCGTAGCGCTCGAGCAGCTGGAGCAGCTGGTAGGTCCCACCGTAGATGTCGTCCCCGCAGAGCAGTCGCTGCCCGGGCCGCAGCAGCGACAGCGCTGTCATCGCTGCGGCCTGCCCCGACGCGTAGACGGTGGCAAACCGAGCCCCCTCGAGCGCGGCCAAGCTCCGCTGCAGGTCGTCGCGGGTCGGATTCTCCCCACGGGCGTAGAAGTAGCGGGGCGGATCCTGCACCGTTCGGTCATAAGTGGCCGCGAGGTGCAGGGCTGGCACCACGTCGCCCGAGCCGGGTTCCGGGTCCTGACCCACCTGTACGAGGCGGGTGTCGAACCTCATCACGGCCTGCCCGGCGTGACCGCCCGCAACAGCAACGTCGTCGACGTCATCCGGACCCCGCCTTCGTCAGCGTGTGCTTCGGCTGCCTCAGCGACCGCCCGCCACAGGTTCGGGTCATCGACGGTCCCCCGGTGCCGCTCAATCAGCTCCCGCATCCGCGGCGGCAGGACGTCCCTGGTGAAGGCAACGAAGTCGGCGACGGAGGCGAGGACGAACGGCACCGCGTACTCGGTCACTGCGATCTGGGTGAATCCGGCCGCCCGCAGTTCATCGGCGACCTGGCCCGCGTCGGACATGCTGAACGGTCCGGGCTGGCCAGGTGGCGGCGGATCCAGTCGGAGCTCCCGGGAGATCACTGAGAAGCCGAGGCTGATCATCGGTACGGCGGGTGGTCGCGCCCAGACCGCCGCGGCCAGCACACCGCCCGGCCGCAGCATCCTGGCCAGTCGCCGTAGCGTGTCGATCCGGTCCGCCGTGAACGGCAGCACCCAGCGGCTGAGCACGGCGTCGAACCCGCCAGCGGGGACGTCGACATTGCTCTCGTCCGCGACGGCGAAGGCGACGTTGTGCACGTCTGCCGACCGTCGGCGGGCAATCGCCACCATCTCGGGCGACAGGTCCACTCCGAGCACTCGACCGGTCGGGCCCACGGCGACAGCGGCAGTGCGTGCCGGCTCGCCGATCCCGGTGCCAAGGTCGAGGACAAAGTCGCCAGCACCGAGCCCGGCCAGCTGCACCAGGCGGTCACTGACCCCGACCGCGCCTTGCTCGAACTCGGGCGCCCAGCGCTCCCACCCCTGGGCGACGGCGTTCCAGATGTCGCGCTGTTGGCTACGGTGGACGGCGGCGTCGATCGACACCGAGGTCATTGGATTCTCCGTTCTCACAGGAACCGGGTAGTGGGGTGCTCCCGGGTCCAGAAGCCTGGGCGCACCGTTCGCAGCGCCTCGCAGACTCGGCTGATCTCTTCCTCTGTGTTGTAGATCCCGAAGGAGATCCGCACGGTGCCGACCAGTCCGAGGCTGTCGAGGAAGGTACTGGCGCAGTGCACGCCACATCGCACAGCGATGTTGTGCTGATCGAGATGGCCCCCGACGTCGTACGGATGCAGCCCGTCGAGGGTGATCGAGACGATGCCACTGGGATCGTACGCCGGGTCACCTACGACCCTGACCCGGTCCAACTCGGTCAGCCTGGCCACAGCGGTGCGGACCAGCGACTCATCATGGCGACGGATCCGCTCCCAACCGATCTCCTCAAGGTAGGTCAGGGCTGCGGCCAGTCCCACCACCCCGGCCACGTCCGGAGTACCGGCCTCCAGCCGGGCCGGAGGGGCAATGTAGCTCACCGGCTCGGCGAAGCTCACGGCCTTGACCGTGCCGCCGCCCACCTGATAAGGCGGCAGTTCGGCAAGTACCTCGGAGCGCCCGTGCAGCACGCCGATACCCATCGGTCCGTAGACCTTGTGGGCGGAGAAGCAGTAGAAGTCGGCGCCGATGGCGGCGACATCGATTGCCCGGTGGGCCACCGCTTGGGCACCGTCGACCACCGTCAAGGCGCCGCATCGACGCGCCTCGGCGACCATCTCGGTAATCGGATTGACGGTGCCGAGCACATTGGAGACGTGAGCCATCGCGGCGATGCGGGCGCCGGAGCCGAGAGCGGCCGAAAAGTCAGCCATGTCCACCCGGCCGTCAGCGGCGACCGAGGCCACGACCAGTTGTGCACCGGCGTCGTCGCACAACCGGCGCCACGGCAGCAGGTTGCTGTTGTGTTCCATGCCGGTGACGACCACCCGGTCTCCCCGGCCGACGAGCCGTCGCCCGGCCACCTCGGCGACGAGATTCACGGCGTCGGTAGTGCCCCTGGTGAAGACGACCTCCTCCGGCCGGGCCGCGCCGATCGCCCGCTGGACAACGGCGCGGGCCTGTTCGAGCCGTTCGGTGGCGGCGAGACCGAGCCGGTGGTAGCCCCTGCCGACGTTGCTGTTGACCGTGCCGTAGTAGGACATGATCGCGTCCAGCACTGGCTGTGGTTTCTGGGTTGTCGCAGCGTTGTCCAGATACGCCAGTGCCGGCGACTCGGAGTTGTTCCGGAGTAGCGGAAATTCATTCCGGATCGTCGCAGGCATGAAGCTTCTGGTCAGTACGCTTTTGGACGTCTCAGTCATACCGTCTCCTGCTTCCCGAACATGCCATGAAACCGGTCGATGAATCCCTGGTCGAACATAAAGACTTTTTGCTCGGCGTACGGCCGTCGGGCCGGCGGGACGTAATCGGGTGAATCGCGCGCAGGAATCTGACCGTTACCGTCACGCAGATGGGCTCCGAAATAGAACCAACACACCTGTCCGAGGTGTTCGGTGAAAAGAAGGGGTTCCAGGCACGGCGAGTACATGTGGATATGGCAGTAGACGGCCTTCAGTTCCCCCTCCGGGCCGAAGTCGTTGCCGAACATCACGTGACCGAATGCGTCGTGCACCGCTCGAAACAGGTCGTTGTGGCTGAACTCGACCCCGGCGACGCGCACTCCGGACCCGTCACGCATCGGATGGTGCCGCGGCTCAAGACTTCCGGCTGGTCCGTGCCCGTCCCTGGTCAGGTAGACGTAGAGGACGCCGGTACGGCGAACCCGGTCGATCAGATCCGCCGAGTTGCCGTACGGCTGCCCGGCGGCCCGCCAGGGCAGGACTGTCAGACCAGCGTCACGTAGCGCGTGGAACTGCGCCAGCGTCTCGTCCTTCAACCGGTCGTATCGCGAGAGCAGATCCGCGTCACAAACTTGCACTGGGGCGCGGTCGACGTAATCCGCGACCTCAAGACAAAAATCGCCGTCGAGTAGGCAGTACACCGATGATAGTTCAGCCAACCGGGTCTTCCCGACCACATCTGATCTACTGTCGACGTACGCTTGGGCGATGCCGAGCAGGTCCAGGCTGGCCGACACGTCATATCACCACCCACCGTAGCCGGGCTGAGGTCGACTCCGCCGCCGGATCATCGCGCGGTGGCGTCGAGTCCTCATCGGTTGCCACATCCGCAAGTTATGGCAAACCCGCCGACGGGTGCCAGCTATCCGTTAGCCAAACGACAGAGATCGCGGAACCTGCCGTCATCCCGACGTGACTGTTTCGGTGGATCCGGCAGCCAGCAGCCAAGTTTGTATCAACCCGCAGTAATCCGGCAAATCAAGTAGTGGACTCTGCAGACCCAGGGGCCTTGCGTAGTTGTCTGAGAGTGTCTCTGGCCTGCATGAGCGCGGTGTCGTCGACCTAGCGTGACAAAGGACAGGTGCGAGGTGTAGGTGATCATGCAGTTGCTGAGACAACAAGACACCGACAATAACCACACCCGCGCATGTCATCCTCGCTGATCGACGTGATCCGTCAGCACGCCCCTGCCCCGTCCGGCTCAGGTTCACCAGCCGGGTGCCGGTCCTGACCAGGGCATGGCGGTTGCTGGTCCGCGCTGACAGTGGTCCTGGCCGACTGGTTGTGCTCCATCTGCTGTCGGCCCACGACACCTCGACCGGTGTTGGTCCTGGTGCAGGTCCAGGTCGCGGCGAGGTCGAACGAGGTCCCGGCGTTCGCCCCGCTGCTGGAGCAGGAAAAGGCTAGGCTCGGGAGCCCGGCGGGTGCGGTGATCGTCGCGGACGCGCTGCACGCCCAAGTCGCGTACGCCGCTGCCGGCGGACACCTGTACGTGTCGGTCAAGGCCAACCAGCCGACCCTGTACGGCCAGCTCAAACGCCTTCCGTGGGCCCACTACGCAATGCCCGGGCTGTGGATCTCACCGGCCCCGACCAGTGACCTGGAGAAAGACCTCGTCCAGGGTCGGGCGGCGGACAGCCACGTCCTCGACCACCAGCCCTGCCGCGTCCAACTCCCGCACGACCACGGGAAGCGTGCATTCGGCGACCATGTCCACCCTGATCGTGCGGGAAGGGGCATCGGCTACCGGGTCGGCGCCGGTCAGCGCACGCAGCACCACTGCCGCCCGATCGACCTCGTCGGGTCCGGCCAGCACCACCTCCAGCCGTGCACCGATTGTCGCCTTGAGCTCGTCCGGCGTCCCCGAGATCACCACCTGCCCCCCGTCGATGACGACAACGTCATCGGCGAGTTGGTCGGCCTCCTCCAGGTACTGCGTGGTAAGCAGCACGGTCGTGCCGCCGAGGGCGAGGTTGGCCACCTGGCTCCAGATCTGCTGCCGGCTGTGTGGATCGAGGCCGACCGTGGGCTCGTCGAGAAACAGCACCGTCGGCGCGACGATCAGACTGACCAGGAGGTCGAGCCGTCGGCGCATCCCACCGGAGTAGGTGCTCACCAGCCGATCGGAGGCGGCATCGAGACCGAAGCGTTCCAGCAGCTCCGCACCGCGGCGGCGGGCGGCCCGGTCGCTGAGGTGGTGCAGCCGACCGAACAGCCAGAGATTCTCCCGGGCGGTCAAGCCCTCGTCGACCGACGCGTGCTGACCGGCCAGGCCGATATGCCGACGGACCTGCTCGGGTTGGCCGACGACGTCGAACCCGGCCACCCGCGCGGACCCCGCGTCCGGTCGGGTCAGCGTCGACAGGATCCGCACCATCGTGGTCTTGCCCGCCCCGTTGGGCCCCAGGAGAGCGCAGACAGTACCCTCTGGCACCCGCAGATCCAGTCCGCGCAACGCGACACTTCGTCGGTAAGTCTTACGTAGACCGTACGCTGCTATCCCCGCAGCGTCGCGAGCTGTCGGATCCACGTTTACCTCTCGGTCCTGCCGCGACACGCCGCGGCCGGGGTCGCACCGCGACGACACACGCCGCGGTGGCCCCGGTCGGACTGGCGGATCGCAGGATCTGTCGGGCGGATCGCGCTATCGGTCACTGCGGGACTTGCGGCGGCGGGGCGCCCCAGGTCACGACAATCATCGCCAGGGTAATGACCACTGTGAGTGCCACGGCGACGAGGCGTGCCCGGGCCACCGTACGCTCGGGAATCTTGAGATGGTCCAGCGAATACTGTCCGGCACCGGCAAGCAGCAGGGTCAGTCCGCCGGCCATGACCGCCAGTTCCCACTCGAAGCCACCGGGCATGAAGAACCCGACGCTCAGCTTCGTGAAAGCCGACGTCGCCATTGGCACGACCACCACCACAGCACCCACCGCGGTGAAGAGGCCAAGCAGGATCATCAGCCCGGCGGTGACCTGGGCCAGCGCGAGAAACCAGGAAACGGCCGTAGCTGCCCCACCGAAGCCCTTGGGGCTGAGATATTCGCTCATCGCCGCAGCGTCCCAACCGGTCCACGCACCGGAGACGTTCTGGATTCCATGCAGCAGAAACGTGGTGCCGACGGCAGCCCGCAAGGCGAGCAAACCGGCGCCGATCCACGGATCCTGTGCACTACGGGCCTCCGAGCCCGTACCAGCGGGCTCGGAGGCCCGAGAGATAGTGCTGTCACTGGCCATGTCTCCGCTCGGGCGTCCCGGGCGGACCGCATCAGTACTCATGACCATCAAGCTAGAAGCATGTGTGACCCTCGGGGCGAATTCTGTCGGCCGGAGGAAAGCGCACCGGCCTGTTTTTGCGGTGCCCTCCAACTGCCCGCTCGGAGAACCTGCGCCGGGCGTATCACAAGCCACCCGGACCGACGTCAGCGGCCGCTGCTACCGGACGTGACGGGGACCGGGTCGTCAGTGAAACCGTACTCGGCGGCCAGGTCAGCCACGGTGATGGTCTGTCCGGCGTGCCTGGCGACCTCCGGATCCGACCACAGGGCCGCAACGGCGCGACCGGGGAAGACGATCGAGTCGCTGCCCGGCGGTGCCTCGCCTACCGCTGCCATGATCGCCTCCGTACGGGTGAAGCCGGGTGAGACCGCCAGTGCGGTGACCCCGTGCGGGCGCAGATCCTGGGCCATGGTCGACGCGAGCCGGCTGACACTTGCCATCGCCAGATCGTAGAAGAGGTGGTTTGCCAGGACCGATGGATCGGTGTGGGCAAGTCCGGTGAGAACCATCAACCCTCGGCGCTTGATCAACAAAGGTGCCGCGTGCCAGCAACTCACCAGGTGGCTCCGCACGCCGCTGTCGAACATGTTCTCCCAGTGCGCCAACGGCAACGTCCAGAACGGGCCTCCGCGGAACGGCAAGGCGTTGCCGTTGAAGGCATTCGCCACCATCAGGTCGATTCCGTCGGTCTCCCGATCCACCCGCGCGAAGAGGTCGGCTACCGCCGCGTCATCAGTGTGGTCGAGGGCGACCGGCACTGCCCGGCCACCCCGCTCAACCACCTGGTCCGCAGTGTCCTCAACCGTCCCGGGCAGCTCCGACACTTTGTGGTCCCGGCTCTCCCGGTCCGTGAGATACACGGTAGCACCGGCCTCACCAAGCACCAGTGCGATTCCCCGGCCAACCCCTCGGGCAGCCCCGGTGACAACGGCAACTTTGCTCACTGTCAAGACTCCTCTCGCCACAATCCGGTTTCGACTACGTACATGATGCTCACCCGACCTTACGCAATTCTAGGGACGATCGATCGGCTGTACGGCCCGGCGCGCCGGGCCGTACAGCCGGTTCGACCGCAATCAGTGGGCCTGTTTAGACGATCGATTGCTGACGGCGTGCTCGACCGACGTCGCCGCACCCGGCTCTCCGGCTGGTGCGCCAGGAGTCCGCCGCAGCACCACCGCGCAGACGACGGCCATCGCCGCCGCGAGCAGTGCGGAGACCGCCGCGCTTACCCCGAGCGCCTGCGCGAACGCCGCCCTGGCCAACTCCGTGAGCTGGATGTCCTGCGGAGCTGGCAGCTGTTCGGCCACCGAAGTGGCGCCCCCCAGGGTGCGGCGTACCGTCTCGACCATGTCGGCGGGGAGGCCGGCCAGAGCCGGACCGTCAACGGATCCTCGGTAGACGGCGACCGCGATCGTCCCGAGCACCGCGATACCGAGGGCGCTGCCGAACTCGGTGCCGGCCTCGGACACCGCTGAGGCGCCGCCGGCCCGCTCGGGCGGTGCTCCGGACACGATCAGGTCGGTCGCGATGATGTACGCCGGTGCCACGCCGAAGAAGAACAGGATGCCGGCAGCCACCACGATCGTCAGTCCGGAGTCGGCGCGGACCTGGGTGAGCAACGCGAACCCGAGAGCCGACACCGCCATCCCGAGGGCCATCACGTTTCCGGGTCGCGTCAACCGGGTCAGCATTGGCGCCACCATCGCGCCGAGAACGAAGCCCAGCGCCGACGGTACGGTCCAGAGGCCGGCGGCCAGCGGGGACAGCCCTACGACCAACTGCAGGTACTGCGCGATCAGCAGCAATGATCCGAAGGCCACGAAGAAGGCGCCGGTGTTGACAGCCAACGACACGCCGACGGCCGGAATCCGGAACAGCCGGATGTCGACCAGCGGGTGCGGCATCCGCAGTTGCCGGCGCACGAACCAGACTCCGAGCACGACGCCGGCCACCGCCGCAATCGCGGCGAGCAGGTCTGCGCCGGTCTCGGCGAACCGTTTCATCCCGTATATGACCAGCAACACGGCGACCACCGTCAGTGCGGCGCTGACCAGGTCGAATCGCGTCCGCTCAGCGCTTCTGTACTCAGGCACCAAGGCCGGGCTGAGCAGCAGCACCAGGGCCATGACCGGCACCCCGAGCAGGAAGACCGAGCCCCACCAGAAGTACTGCAGCAGCACCCCACCGACCAACGGTCCGAGGACGCCTCCGAGAGAGAACGCCGCGGTCCAGATACCGATGGCAGTGGTCCGCTGGGCAGGATCGTGAAACATGTTGCGGATCAGCGCCAGAGTGGACGGCATCAGCGTCGCGCCGGCGACGCCGAGCAGGGCACGGCTCGCAATCAGCATCTCCGCACTGGTGGAGGCAGCGGCGAGCAGCGACGCCGCGCCGAACGCGGCCGCACCCACCATCAGCAGTCGGCGGCGGCCTGTCCGGTCGCCCAACGATCCCATTAGGATCAGTGAGCTGGCGATCATGAATCCGTAGATGTCGACGATCCACAGCAGCTGGGTCCCGCTCGGTCGCAGGTCGGCGCTCAACTGCGGCACCGCCAGGTTCAGGACCGTGAGGTCCATCGACACCAGTAGGCACGGCAGGGCGAGTACGGCGAGGCCGGTCCACTCGCGGCGACCGGCCCTCGGCCCGGTCTCGGTGCTGGTCATGCGGATTCCTAGTGGGTGATGGAGGTAGGCCGTCCGGCCGTCTCCTGGTGGGTGGGTGGCTACCGTCAGGTAGATGAGGACGCTGAATCGCCCGGCTCCGTCGGACGTCAGGTGCGACACCGCTGGTGACGCGCGCATCCGCCACAGACGGCGTGACCCTGGCACCCCGTACGACCCGACGGCAGCCGGGTCGCCCACCTCCACAAGGTCTCCCCCGGGCCCCGACCCGACGGCACGCCGAAGTCCGCCGACACCGATAGGTGCCGGCGGACTCGGTTGCGTCACCAGCGGTGACGGTCATGCCGTCGATACGAGTCCTCGCGATCAGTTCGGAAAGGTGGGTACGGGGTCGAAGGTGACCGGCAGCTTCACCAGGCTGCGGAACATCGAGCTGCGCTGGTAGGAGATCTCCTCCTCCGGCATCGCCAGATGCATGTCGGGCAACCGGATCAGCCGGTCCAAGGCAGTCCGCAGCTCGAGCCGGGCAAGGATCGCGCCCAGGCAGTACCGCATACCCGCACCGAACGACATCGTTTTGGTCCCTTCGCGGGTGATGTCGAACCGATCCGGGTCATCGAACTTCTCCGGGTCGCGGTTGGCCGCGCCCATCAGCGCCACGACGAAGTCGCCCTTACGTAGCTGCCTGTCTCCAATTGTGACGTCCTCGTCGACTCGGCGGCTGTTCGACTGCACCGCCGAGTCGAAACGCAGTGACTCCTCGACCGTGTTGTCGACCAGCTCCGGACGGCGCCGCAGCAGGGCCATCTGGTCCGGGTTGCGGATAAGCGCCAGCACGGTGTTGCTGACCTGGTTGGTAACCGTGTCGTGACCGGCGAAGACAACCGAGATCACCGTGCTGATCATTTCGTTCATCGTCACCGGACGTCCGTCCACGCCGTCGCCCTCGGCAGCCTCAAGCATCACGCTGATCAGGTCCGGTCCATGGTCGCCACGTCGAGAATCGATCAACTCACGCAGATAGTCCGTGAAGGCACCCATAGCCGCGTTCCCGGCGACGATCTCCTCGTCCGAGGGGATCAGATCCAGCGTCGGGGCGATGTCCAACGACCACTTGCGAACACCTTCGTACCCGCTGCGGGGAATGCCGATCAACTCGCAGACAAAGGTGAGCGCCAGCGGTGCCGCGAAGTCGCTCACGACCTCCATCTCGCCGCGGTGAGCGAGCGGCGTGAGCAACTCGTCGACCACCTCGTCGATCTTGGGCTGCAAGGCTCGCATCCGACTCGGCGCGAAGGTCGGGCTGATCAACGACCGCAACCGAGCGTGATTCGGGTTGTCCTCGAAGAACATGGTGTCGCGCATAATATCCTTGAGGGCACCCGGACCGATCATCTCCTCCCACCAGTCGCGCACGGACGCACAGCCGAAGCGCTGATCGCTCATCACCAGGCGGACATCCGCGAACCGCGTCACGTACCAGGTCTCCTCGTTGCCGAGGTGAACCGGGTCGTTGCGCAGCAGCCAGTGGTAGTACGGGTAGGGGTCGAGTTGGAAGGCGGGTTCGAGTGGATCGAGGCCGGCGCTGGGGATGGGGCCGGCTGTGAGCTGGATGGTCATCACTGCTCCCGTGTGCATCTCCGACGCCGTCGGTTGATAACCCTATAGTGTTGAGGCTCGCGAGACAGACATGACGTGGCCGTGCCATCACGATACGGCGCCCTGAAGTCCAGTAGATGCCTGCTCAACATAGCCGTCAACCGCCTCTTTCCAGGCGCTGAAAGCCCTTCACTGGCTCCGCCGACGCAGCCGGCAGGCGGCCAACCGGGCAGTGATCATGTCATCGAGAGGAAAGATATATGTAGCGGCTTCGGACGCTTCGCTATCCTCATCGGTGACCGTGCCGATCGATGGAAGGTGCCTGCGGTGTCCGATGCCCCTGCCGCCCGTGGCGATCTGGCCGCCCGCCTCGACAACGTGATCGATCGGGCGCTGGCGTCCCAGCGGGTTGTCGGCACCGCGACGGTCGTCGCGCACCAAGGCGTCGTCGTCTACGAACGGTTCGCCGGTTGGGCGGACCGGGAGGCACGCATCCCGGTAACGGCAGGGCAGCTGTTCCGACTGGCCAGCATGACCAAACCGATCGTCGCCGCAGCCGCCTTGGCGCTGGTCGACCGGGGTGAGCTGGCCCTGTCCACCCCGGTACACACGATCCTGCCGCACTTCCGCCCAAGACTGTCCGACGGAAGCTCCCCGGAGATCACCATCTGGCAGTTGCTCACGCACACCTCGGGCCTCGGCTATGGATTCCTGAGCCCGGACAACGAGCCGTTCCGCGGCGCAGGAGTCTCCGACGGCAGCGACGACAGTCCCGTCAGCCTGCACGACAACGTCCGGCGATTGGCGAGCATCCCGCTGGCCTTCCCGCCCGGCACCGCGTGGGGATACTCGCTCGGCATCGACGTGATCGGCGAGGTGCTGCAGGTAGTCGGCGGACGGTCGCTACCGGAGATGGTCACTCAGCTGGTCACCGAGCCGCTCAAGATGACCGACACCGCGTTCTCCGCCGCCGAGCCGGATCGGCTCACCGCCGCTTACGCGGACGCGGCGACCCCGGGCGCCCCGGCTCGCCGGATGGGCGTCACCGACCAGCTGACGATGCCGTTCGGCGGTCCGATCCGGTACGCGCCGGCCCGGGCCGCCGACCCGTCCGCGTACCCCTCAGGTGGGATGGGCATGGTCGGCACCGCACGCGACTACCTGGCCCTGCTGGAGGCGGTACGCACCGGCGGCGGACCTGTCCTCTCCGCCGAGTCCGCCCGCCTGATGTGCACCGATGCAGTCGCCGGTCATACCGTCCACGTCGGTCCCGGCACCGGATTCGGGGTGGGCTTCTCGGTGGTCCGCGACCAGGCCGAGGCCGAATCGATCCGGCCTACCGGCAGCTATGGCTGGGGTGGCGTCTACGGCACGAACAGCTTCGTCGACCCGGCGGCGGCAATCAGCGTTGTCGCGCTCACCAACACCGCGCTGGAGGGCCTGTTCGGGTCATACGTAAACGAGGTCGAAGCCGCCGTGTACAGCGACTGAACCGCAGCTGCCAGGCGAAGCCTCGCCGGCCTGGCCGCGACGACCTCAGCTGCCGGCGGCGGCGATCGCGGCGGCAAACCCGACCGGGTTGTCGTCCATCATGGAGTGGCCGGCATCCGGCACCTCGTAGACATCGACCCCGTTGCGCCCGAGGACCTCGGTATCGACGGCGGACCGGGAGCCGACCAGCACCGAACGCGGCATCGGCAACGCGTACAACGTCTCACGCAGGCTCGGTGTCCGCTGCGTTCGTAGTGATCGGGAGCAGCGGTGCACCGCCGCCGGGTCGGCGGTACGCAGGGCTGCCGCGAACGTCCCCACGTACTCACCGGAGCTGTCCATCTCGGCGAGCATCCTCAGCAGCTGACGGTGCCCGCTGGCGACGTACTGCTGCTCGGTGAGGTCCGAAAGGTACGGGCTCAGCCGGCCCCGGCCCGGGTCGAGTGCGGGCTCGGCCAGCACCAGTCTTCCCACCAGGTCCGGCCGGGACGCCGCGAGCAGGATCGCGACCGCGCCGCCCATGCTGCTGGCCACCACCGTGCAGTCGGCCAGGCCGAGCTTGTCGAGCAGGGCCGCGACCGTGACGGCATGCGACTCCATCCGATAGTCGAACCCAGCCGGACGATCGCTGAACCCGGCCCCGAGTAGATCGACGACAATCCACCGTCGGTCTCGCAGCGGCGGCTGGGCCGCCGTCTCCGGAAAGTCAGCCGATCCCGCCGAAGCCAGTCCCGGCAGGTATACCCCCGCGGGCTCGGCTCCGGCCAGATCGTGGAAGCGCAGACACGCGCCGATCTCAGTAAGGTGCATCGACCGCATGGCAGCCTGTCAGGGTCGATCCGCTTCGACCACCCATGCGGGCAGCTCCACCCGGCCGCGATCATCGAATGGCACGTCGATGTTCTCCCTGCGGAAGAACGCTCCGGCGTCTTCGTTGACCAGATAGGTGCCTCGTCGCAGTGTGGTGATCCGCCAGCCGGCTCCACCCAGCACCTCGCGCAGGTCGGCCTCGGTGATCCGGAAGACGCCGGGCAGGTCGGTGGGCATCTCGTCGGAGAAGCAGAACAGGTGCAGCCGGGCGCTGGGCCGGGCGCACCGGTACAGCTCGCGCGCGTACTGGCGACGTGGCTCGGCGTCGAGGCAGTCGTACAGTGCGCTGTCCACGATGCTGTCGAACCGACCGGCGTAAGCGGACAGATCGGTGACGTCGGCGACCGCGAAGTCGACCTTGACGCCGTGTGCCGAGGCCCGGCGCTCGGCCCATTCGACGGCTGTGGGGGCGCCATCCACGGCGGTGACCTGGTACCCCCGGGATGCCAGGAAGATGGCGTTGTCGCCCAGCCCGCAGCCTGCGTCGAGCACCGCGCCGCCGATCCTGCCGGCGGACTCCAGCTCGACCAGCAGTGGCTGAGGTTGCCCGACGTCCCACGGTACGGCGCTGAAGGTCATGCCCTCGACCGGCGATTGTCCACGATAGAAGTGCTCAAAGGCCTCGACTGCGTCTGGGGTCGATGTGGTCATGCTCGCTCCTTCACAGCATAGGAAGGCATTCCCAGCGTTTCTACCGCAAGCCCGTCCGGCGGGCCGTCGACCTGAAAGAAAGCCGTCAGACTTTCACCGCATGCCACTGGCCTCTGGCGAAACGCTGCCATCTTTGCGACCCAAGTCGATCACGGACCATATCTTGGTCGGGTCCAAGACACCGCCGCCCGAGGAGTGTCGATGTCCAGCAAACGCGTCAGTCTCGTCGCCACGGCCGTCACCGCCGCCGTCATGTTGTCGGTATCGTCGGCTGCCCCGACCGCAAGCGCGGCACCGGTGGCACCCTCCACCGCACCGTCCGTCGCATCCGCAGCCTGGCTGACCCTGGTCACCGGCGACCGGGTGTCGTGGCGTCCCCAGGCACCGGCCGGTCAGGATGTGGTGATCGATCCTGCTGCCGGCCGCGCCGGTCTGCGGTTCACTCGCTTCGTCCACAACGAAGATGTGTACGTCCTTCCGGCCGACGCCCGCCATCTGGTCACGGCGGGGCGCCTCGACGATCGACTGTTCAACGTCAGCCGGCCCGTCGTCGGCGACGACAGGACTGGCCTGGCGCTGATCGTGACCGCAGCGAACGGTGCCGAGGCGGCGACGCTGGCCGGCGCGGCCGGTGCCACCGGGGTCCGTCGCCTCGACGGTGTCGCCGGTGCCACCGCCAAGGTCGACCGCGACCAATTTGCCCAATTCTGGTCTGAATTGACCACGCAGGCCGGGCGATCGGATAGCAGCGATCGAATCGGGCTCTGGCTCGACGACGCGGCCGGCCGGGGGCAGGCCGTCGAGTCACGCGGCAACACCACAGACCCGGTACGGGCCAGCACCGACACCACCGGTGCGGCAGCGAACGTCGACTTGACGCTGGTCGCCACCGACCACACCGGTGCCGCTGCCGCACAGTGGAGCGCGTTCATCGCCGGCATCGACTCCGACATCGAGGTCACGGTCACCGACCCGTCCGGAACCGCCCTGGTCAACCTCCCCGAGGGGCGGTACTACCTGCATGCACAGATCGACACCGTTGGCCCAGCCGGTGACCGTCAGACCCACATCGTCGAGCCCGAACTGGTGGTCGACGGTGCCCGGACGATCGCGCTGACCGCAGCCGAGGGGCAGCCGGTAGGGGTGACCGTCGATGGTCCCGGCGCCACGCCAGGCGAGGTGGCGATCATCTTCGAGCGAATCACCCCGGATGGGCGGTACTTCGGTAGCAGCGCCCACGGAGCCGACTTCTCCAACCTGTTCGTCCGACCGTCGGAGAGCAGCGCCACCGGTGGTGACTTCGTCTTCTACGTCGCCGGCCGGCTGGCCAAGCCCGATGGTCAAGGAGGCTTCGCCGGCAGTCCCTACCTTTACCACGTACAGTGGGTGGAACCCGGGCAGGTGCCCGTCGACCTGATCCGACACATGCCCGACAGCGAGCTGGCCACTGTGCAAGCGCGGCTGGCGGCCACCGACAGTGGCCAGGTCGGCCGCAAGGACCACCTGGTGACCGGAGCACTGCCCTTTACCATCGACGAGTTCTACGTTCCGGACACCCCATGGTTGTCCTCGGTGGAGGTCTTCGACGGTGAGCCGGTCGGTGAACCCCGGACGATCACCTACAGCGGCCCTCGGTTTTTTGCCGCCGGATCCAGCGGAATCGAGCGCTGGAACAGCGCGGTCTTCGGCCCGTCCTTCCCGCCGCAGTGGCCGTGGTCGTGGACCCGGGCGGTGCGCACCGGCAACGAGATCGATGTAGAAGTGTCGCTCTTCACCGACCAAGGTCTCGGCCGCGAGTCCCGGTCCGTGGTCGACAGCTCATCCACGAAGCTGTACCGCAACGGTCAGTTGATCGGACAGAGCCCGCTGGTGGCGACCGGTACGTTCCAGGTCCCGGCGAAGGAAGCCACCTATCGCCTGGAAGCCATGGCCAGCCGTCCCGATTCGAAGCTCGCCACCTCGGTAAAGACGGCCTGG
This sequence comes from Micromonospora sp. LOL_021, assembly GCF_048060215.1. NCBI lineage: Bacteria > Bacillati > Actinomycetota > Actinomycetes > Micromonosporales > Micromonosporaceae > Micromonospora > Micromonospora sp. LOL_021. The sequence continues at coordinate 51,567 of NZ_JBHMIN010000025.1, forward strand.
ACGTTCCGGTCCGGACAGATTGACGGAACGCTCCGACTGCCGCTGGCGGCCATCCGGTTCACTCCGGAACTGGACGACCGTAACCGGGCACCACGGCATACGTTCTTCCCCGTTCCGTTGACCGTGCAGTGGCAGGACGCGTCGGCGCACGGCTCGGTCCGCCGGCTGACCGTCCAGGCTTCCTACAACGACGGCCGACACTGGATCCCCGTGCCGGTGACCGGCTCCGGCGACAACCGGGTCGCCTACGTGCCGCACCTGCCGACGGTCCAGCACGTCTCGCTGCGGGCATGGGCCGTCGACTCGGCCGGCAACTCGGTCGAGCAGACAGTTGTGCGGGCGTACCATGTGCGGCACTGAACGGTGCCGACACCGCCGTCCGGGCTACCAGCCCACGGCCTACCAACCGCCGGACCGCTCAGTGCAGGGTCCCGACCACCGCCACCAAGGCGGCACCGGACTTGGTCTGGGCAATCTCCACGGAGACGTCGAATCCGCTGTCCTCGACGAGCGGACCGACGGTGTCGGCGATCTGGTCAACTTTCGCCGGGCTGGGCGGCTCCCAGGCAAGGTGAATCCGGCCGTCGCTGGTCAGCAGCTTCTTGAGCAGCTCAAGTTCCTTGGTGGCGGAGCGGACCCAGAAGTGGTTCACGTTGACCGCGAGAATCCGGTCGAAGGTCCGGCCGCGGTAGTCCGCCTTCTCAAACGACGCGACGGTCAGCTCGAGCTGTCCCGCGTCCACCGCCGCCTGGTTTCGCTGCTGTGCGCCTTCGATCGCTGTGGCCGAACGGTCCACGCCGAGCACCGATCCGGTATCGAGTTGCTCGCAGATGAGCGCGAGCGCGACACCACGACCACATCCGATCTCCAGAACGTCGTCACCTGGCGAGAGCTGGAGCCGGTCGACCGCCCAGGACAACCGTTCGGGAACTACTGACTTAGGCATACCGCATAGTATCCAGATGATTGCGCAACGCTGTGAACCGGCATGAGTGACCCTCTGGACAACCCCATCGCCGTGCCGATGCCCAACCAGGCATCGGCACGGCGATCATCGGCAGGGCTGGCCTGGACGGGGATCAGGTTGGCGATCGCGTAGACGGTCACCAAGCGCCCGGGAGGAAGGCCACCGTACGGTCGTCGACGAGCACCGGCGCGCCGAACGAGTACTCCAGGCCGCCGGTGCCGGTGGCGTTCTCGACACCGATAGTGGCACCGGCGCCGCGCTCACCCGGGCTGGCCGGGTCAATCCCGGTGTAGTTGACCTGGATGACGCCCAGCTCACCGAGCACCACCTGGAACGTCATCCGCTCGTCGGGGTCGGCGGCGCGGCGTACGTCCCGCCACTCGACGATGAACTCGCGGAACGGCGCGGAGCCCCGCATCGCCGTCACGACACTGGCCTGCCCGTCGACGATCAGGTCGTCCCAGAACGCGGCGACCATCGCATCGGGTCCACCGACAGTGGGGATGCCGGTCGGCGTCGGATACGAACCGCCGGGATCGGTGAAGGTCAGGATTCCGTTGGTGTCCACCCAGACCGAGTCGTAGGCCTGCCCGTAGAAGGTGACCGGGAACGGCAGGGCGGTCTCGGTTACCTCGTCGTTTCCGGCAAGTGCGAGCGCCGTGCCGGACACCGGTGTGAACGGCTGGGTCAACTCCTGACAGAAACTGCCGTCCGGGCTGGCCGCCGGGGACAGGAACAACACGACGTCGGTGGCGTCCGGGACGGTGATCTCCGTGCTGGCGGCGGCTCCACAGTCCCCGCCGCCGGAGCTAGCGGTCACGGTGTACTGCCCGGGGTCGACGTTCGCGAAGCTGAAGCCGCCGTCGGCGCCGGTGGGAACCTGTCGGCCACCCGGCTCCAGGGTGACCGTTACGCCGGCACCGACCGGCATGAAGTCTGTCCCGTACACGGTGCCGGTGACCGTCACGGGTGCGGGCAGCACCTGCAGCGTCACGCTCGTTAGCGGGCTGGTGAGGCCTTCGGCGGTCCGGCTGCCAACGAACACCGGCACCTCACCGAGTGCCGTCGGAGTGACGGACACGGTGACCGAGCCTCCGGGCACGTCCGGCACGGCGTTCTGGTTCAGGATGGCCGAGCCGACGCTGTAGCGGAACTGGGTCACGTTGGTGTCACCGCCGGCGTCGAAGGTCACCGGGACGGAGGTGCCCAAATCGACACTGGCTCCGTCGGGCAGACTGACCTGGGGCGCGATCGGGCGGGCCTGCTCGCCGATCTCCGATGTAGAGAGCGCTCGCTGGTAGACACGGACGTCGTCGACCTGGCCGAAGAACTGGTCGGTGGCCGCGCCGGCCCGGAGCGCCTGCCCGACGGTGACCGACCCGGTGACGGCGACGCTGCTGGCGAGGGTGGCGGTCGCGTTTTGCCGAACGCCGTTGACGTGCAGCTGCATCGCGCCGGAGGGCTTGTGGTAGGTCGCCGCGAGGTGCGTCCACCGGCCGGGGACAGCGGCGGTGTCGGAGTCCACGCTGATCAGCGTGGTGGCGGCGGAGTCGCCGTCGGCCATCGTGAAGCGCCACCGGTCGGCGGTCGCGTCGTAGCCGATGGCTGCGACCGAGGTGGTGCTGCCGTCGACCGTGACGACGCTCTGTGCGGTGTCAGTCGAGTCGAGCTTGGCCCATGCCGACAGGGTGAAGGTGAGGTCGGTACGCAGGGTGAGCGCGGCAGCGGTCGTCGGGTGCGGCCAGCTGACCGGTCCGGTGGTGGCCGCGTGGTCGCCGGCTGCGGTCAGCGACAGGGCGGGACTGTTCCGGCCCGGCGTGGTGGTGGCACCGACGATGGTGAGGGCATTGCCGTTGCCGGTGCCGTCGTCGCCGACACCGCCACCGTCGTCGAAGCCCCAGTGCGCCACCGGCGCGTTGCCTGCGGCCACGAAGAACTGGTACTCCACCGGAGTGGAGGCGAGCCCTGCCTGGTCTTTCGACCAGACCCGCAGGGTGTTGATGCCGTCGTCGGTCGGCTGGAGCTCGAGCGTGGCAGAGCCGTCGGCGGCGGCCGGCACCACCGGCGCGGAGCCGGGGCCGATGCCGCTGTCGAGGGTGTAGGCGTAGCCGACGATGCCGGTGGCGTCGGCCGGCGGGCTGATCGTGAAGATTCCCGGGATACCGACCCCGCCGACCGGCGGCTGGTTGGGTGTCATCGGCGGATAGTCGGCCGAGGTGACCGCCGACGGCGGCTGTGGTGCGACGACGTCCACGGTGAACCGGCACGGCCTCGACCAGCCCCCGGTCGACGTGCCGTCGGTGGTGCGGGCGCGGAGCAGGTAGGACGCACCGTGCTCCAGCGCCGCTGCCGTCGGCACCGTAGCGGAGGCGAAGGACGGGTTGCCCGTGCTCTGCTGCACCTGCTGCATGGTGTGCGGGGGCTGACCGACCCGCCGCCAGGAGAACGTGGTGGTGAGCGACTGCTGACCGGCGTCCGCGTCGCTGGCGCGGGCGGCGAACGTCGGTGTCGTCGTGAGCGTCCAGACTCTGCCGGCGCCCGGCTCGCAGGCGCGGCCGTGCACGGTGAGCTGTGTCGGGCGGTCTGGCGCCTGGTTGGCGGCGGCCGCCGCTGGTGCGGCCGGCACCAGGGTGACCACCAGCAGGGTCGCCGCGCCAAAGGCGAGGCGAGGCGGCCATCCCGACAGTCCCTTGGATACCCGGTCTGCGTCGAACGTCAACTGGTGCCTGCCGTACGGCACGTCCACCCCCCGCGATGTGTAAATGTGAATGCCGGAGCAGATTAGCCGCCGGACACCAGCGCCCGTCAATCCCCACCTCCGCACATTTTCACGTCGAGGGAGCCTGTCGACACGCTGCGTGGTCAATCTCAAGGGCGGCGAGCATGTGTCGGCATCAGCGTGCGCATCACCTGTCGACGACGTCCGGTCGGGGTTCCGGTCGGGGTAGTTAGTTCGATACCATCGAACAAGAATTGGCGCGGCCCGGCGGGCGGTCCGCGCGGGGGTCACGGGAGGTCCGGTGCGCAGGTCTGATCGCGTCGTCGCCGACGGCGACGCACGCCAGGATCTGGTCGGCGCCCGGATGCGCCAGTTCCGCAAGGAGCAGGGGCTGACCCTGCGCGGTCTGGCCAGCCGCGCAAACCTGTCGATCGGGTTCCTGTCCCAGGTCGAGCGGGGTGTCTCGTCGATCGGGCTGACCGCGCTCAACAGCGTCGCCGCCGCGCTGGACCGGCCGGTCGCCGAGTTCTTCAGCGCGGAGCCGGCCGAGACCGCCGAGGACCCGCAGGGCAGCCTGCCGGTGCACTTCACCCTCACCCGGGCCGACAACGGTGCCACCGAGTACGTCTCCGGTCAGCAGACCTACCGGATGCTCTCCGACCGTGGCCCCAACCTGGTGCTGGAGCCGATGCTGGTGCACATCGCGCCGGGTGGCCGCCGCGAGGAGGCGTACGGGCACTTCGGCGAGGAGTTCGCGTACGTGGTCAGCGGCGAGTTGCTGTACGAGGTCGACGGGGTGGAGCACCGGCTCTACCCGGGCGACAGCCTGCATCTGCGGTCCAGCACCCCGCACCGGCTGTACAACGACACCGACCAGGTGACCACCGTGGTGTCGGTGGTCACCCCGCGGCTGTTCTGACCGCCACACTGCCCACTGGTGGGCAACATGTTCACTGACACGTAATAATTTCGGGCCGGCTGACCGGGTCCGGACCGTCACCGGCCCGCGATCCGGTCCAGGACCCGGTCCACCTGCGCCATCGTCGCCTGCCAGATCGGCGCGGCCGGGTCGATCACCGAGAAATGGTCACCCGGCTGCTCCAGCCAGCCCGGGTCCTCCCCCGCGGCCCGCGCCGCCGCCACGTACCGGCGGTTGAAGTCGATCAGGTCCAGGTCGTCACCGGCACCCTGGACGATCAGCTGCGGCACGCCGATCGGCAGCCGGGCCATCGGATCCGAGGCGGCGTACACCTGCGGCACCGTGTCCCGGCTACCGCCGAGCGCGGCGGCGACCGCGCCGGTGCCGACCTGCCGCCGGTCCCCTTCGGCCAGGTCCAGCACCCCGGCCAGGGAGACCGCCAACGCCACCGGCACCGGACCGCCGTCGGCGGCCAGCCGCACCGCCAACTGCCCGCCGGCGGAGTGGCCGAACACCGCGACCCGGTCCAGGTCGAGCAGACCGTCCGGCACCGCGCCACCGGTCAGCTCCGGCAGGTTGGCCAGCACCGCCAGACCGGTCGCCACGTCGGCGGTGGTGGCCGGCCAGCCGTGCCGGTCCGGCCGGCGGTACTCCAGGTTCCACGCTGCGTAGCCCCGGTCGGCCAGGTCGACGGCGAGCGCGTCCATCAGGTCCGCCGCCCAGATCGACCGCCAGAAGCCGCCGTGCAGCAGCACCGCCACCGGCAACGGCCCGGCGGACACATCGGGCGCATCGGCCGGTAGCCGCAGCTCGCCCCACTGCTCCGGGTCCGGGCCGTACGCGATCCGCCGCGCCGGACGGCGCAGCCGGTGCACGGCGTGCCGGATCGCCCAGGCCAGCCCCCACACTCCCCGGCCGGACAGGTGGACCGAGCCAGGACCGGTCGGCTGCGGGTCGGTCACCTGCGGGTCGTAGTGGACAGTACGTCCCGCCCAGCGGCCGTCGGCGGTCAGCAGTGCCCGTACCGCCGGGTCCGGGCCGGGCAGCAGCACCACCGCGCGCCCGCCGACGCTGCCGACCCCGTCGAGCAGGCCGCGGACCTCGTCGGCGTCGGCGGCGACCACGAAGTCGCCGACCACGCCGAGGCCGGCGGCTTCGGCGGCGACCAGGTTACGCAGCAGTTCCGCGTCGACGGTCAGCCCCGGGCCGGCGACGACGAGTACACCGTCGACCGTCATCGGGAAGCCTCCCTACGTAGCAGCGGCAGCACCGCAGTGCCGAGCAGCTCGACGCCACGATCGTCGGTCAGCCCGTGCGGGGTGCCGAACTCGACCCGGCGTACCCCCGCGTCGATCAGCGCCTGCGCCTGGGCGGCGACCTGCTCCGGGGTGCCGGAGAAGGCGAACCGGTCCAGCAGGTCGTCGGGCACCAGTCGGCCGGCGTTGACGTCGCGGCCGGCCGCCACCAGCGACTTGACCTGCGTCAGCAGCTCGTCCGGCACGGTCACCGTCGGGTCCAGGTCGGCGACCACCGCCAGGTACATCGCCACCTCGGTGCGGGCCTTCGCCCGGGCCGCCTCGCCGTCGGTGTCCACCACGGTCACCGCGCCGAACACGATGCCGACGTCGTCGACGGACCGGCCGGCGGCGTCGGCGCCGGGACGCAGCCGGTCGCGGATCACCGGCACCATGTCCGGGTTGGCGCTGCCACCGACCTTGATCTCGTCGGCGATCCGGCCGGCGAGCGCGGCACCCCGTGGCCCCCACGCGCCGAGCAGCAGCGGCGGGTCCGGGCGGTGCACCGCGTACCGCAGGGCGGTGTCCGGGGCCAGCCGGAACACCTTGCCGTCGAACCCGGACCGGTCGCCGCGCAGCAACCGGTGGATCACCTCGGCGGCCTCGGCGAGCACGGTCAGCGGACGCGGCTGCTCGATGCCGACCGCGCCGAGCCAGGTGCCGCGGGCCAGCCCCAGGTAGGCCCGCCCGTGCGAGGCCAGGTCGAGGGCGGCGAGCTGGCCGGCGATCTCGTACGGCGCCATCGAGTACGGGTTGAGGCAGGCGGTGCCGAGCCGGACCCGCTCGGTGGCGGCGGCCATCTCCAGCAGCGGGAAGATCGGCGGCTGGTACATCAGGTCACCGAAGACGCTCAGCACGTCGAAGCCGTGCGCCTCGGCGGCACGGGCCAGCCGGGCGTAGTCGCCGGCGCGTTTGTCGCTCTGCAGGCCGAGTCCAATTTCCACAGCCACGCGAACCTCCGTTGATTCAGGTCAGGTCGGCCGAGTTCATCCGCCGCTTGCAGGTCCGCTCGACTCGCATGACCAGGCCCTCCTCCGGGTCCGGGCAGGCGAACAGGGTGTCGCGTTCCAGCCAGTCCCCCGGCGGCATGCCGCGCTGCTTGGCGGCCAGGAACGGCAGCACCGAGGCGAGCGCGTACACGCAGAAGTGTTTTCCTTCCGGGATCTTCAGGTGCGCGCTGTCGGTCAGGTCGAAGTGGTCGCCGACGGCCATCCCGCAGACCGACCGGCCGTCGATCCGGTCCACGCTGACCCGCAGGTCGTAGACCTCCATGTCACCGCCGTCGGTCAGGTCGCCGCCGTCGGTGCCGGCAGTCTGATCGCTCATGATTGCTCCCTCGGGTCGATCCGGACGATGATCTTTCCGGTGGTGCGTCGGTCGGCCAGGTCGGCGAGCGCGGCCGGGGTGCCGGCCAGGTCGACGACCCGGTTCACCGGGGGCCGGACCGTGCCGGCGGCGATCAGGTCGAAGATCCGCTGGTACGCCTGGGCGACCGCGTCCGACCGGGTCCACGGGTACGTCGAGCCCCAGGAGAGCCCGATCAGGGTGGCGTTGGCCGCGATCAGCCGCATCGGGTCCACCGGCGGCGGGTCGCCACCGGCCGCGCCGACCGCGACGAGCCGGCCCTCGAACGCCAGGCAGTCCAGCGACCGGGTGAACACGTCCCCGCCGACCGGGTCGACGATCACGTCCGCGCCGGCGCCGCCGGTGGCGTCGCGTACCGCCTCGACGAAGTCGCCGGCCAGGTAGTCGATGGCGACGTCGGCGCCGTTGTCGCGGCACAGCGCGGTCTTCGCCGGCCCGCCGGCGGTGCAGATCACCCGGGCACCCCGGGCGGCGGCCAGCTGGGTGGCGGCGATGCCGACGCCGCCGGCCCCGGCGTGCACCAGCACCGTCTCACCAGGTTGGACCGCGGCGCGGTCCAGCGCGAACCAGGCGGTCTGGTAGGTGACCGGGACGGCGGCGGCGACGACCGGGTCGATGCCCGCCGGCCGCGGTACGGCGAGCGCCGCGTCGATGGTGACGGTCTCGCCGAGCGCGCCGTGCGGCAACGCCGGGCAGGCCACCACGTCGGTGTCGGCGAGCGCTTCGGTACCGGCACCGGTGGCCACGACCCGGCCGGCCAGTTCCACCCCGGGGGTGAACGGTGGCGCCGGGCGTACCGGGTAGCTGCCCCGGCAGAGCATCACGTCGAGGAAGTTCAGCCCGACCGTGGCGACGGCAATCCGGACCTGGCCGGGGCCGGGTGGTGGGTCGTCGGGCAGGTCGGCGACGGTGAGCACCTGGTCGGGTTCGCCGTACCCGGTGGCGACGAGGCGTCTCATGCCGGGCCGCCGGCCGGTTCGAGCGCCGGTTCGCGGGCCGGTCCCGCCGGGTGGCGGACCAGTTCGGAGTGGTGGTGCACGATCCGCCAGCCGTCGCCGGTGCGGCGCAGCACGTCGGTGACCCGGCTGTGTTCGGCCGGGCCGCCGCCGGCCGGCACCGCGACCAGCACGTAGCGGGCCACCGCGGCGTCGCCCCACACGTCGATCCGCAGGTCCTCGGGAACCAGCCGGTCCAGCACCGGCCGGGCTCCGGCGGCGTCGCGCTGGGACCGGTAGGCGTCCAGCTGGTCGCGGGTGCGCAGCGGGCCGGGCAGATGGGTCTCCCAGGTGGTCACCTCGGCGTGCAGGTGCCGGTCGAAGCGGACCCGGTCGCCGGCGAGGAACGCGTCGTACATGTCGCCGATCGCGGCCGCGATCTCGGCGGTCTCCTGCTCGGACATTCTGCTCCTCACGTCGTTCACCAGGCGGTCCAGCCGGCGCGGTCGTCCCGGACCACCCGGCCGCCGGACATCACCCAACGCACGCCCCGGAACGCGGACGTGTCGGCGGTCGGGTCGGCGTCCATCGCCACCAGGTCGGCGTACTTGCCGGTCTCGACGGTGCCGAGGTCGGCCTCGGCACCGAGCCAGCGGACCGGGCCGAGGGTGCCGGCGTACAGGGCGCGGGCCGGGCCGATGCCGCTCTCGGACAGGTACTCCAGCTCCCGCACCGAGGCGTTGGTGCCTTCGAACTGCCAGAACGGCGGCATGTCGCTGCCGAGCAGCATCTCCACCCCGGCGGCCAACGCCATCGCGTAGCTTTCCAGGTGCCGGGGGCCGGCACCGAGCGAACGGCACTGCATCCACTGCGGTACGCCGAGTTCGTCGAAGAACTCCTTGCACCGGGTGACCAGCAGGGTCGGCACCAGCGCGGTTCCCCGCCGCGCCATCCGCGCGGCCACCTCCTCGGTGAGCTGGTAGCCGTGCTCGACACAGTCCAGGCCCAGCTCGACGGCTTCACCGATGACCGGCGCCGGGCCGGCGTGCGCGGTGACCTTGCGCCCCCAGGCGTGCGCGGTGTCGATGACGGCGGCCATCTCGTCGGGGAACAGCTGCCGGGTGTGGATCGACTCGTGTTCCCCGGCGATGCCGCCGGAGATCATCACCTTGATCAGGTCGGCACCGGCCTTGATCTGGCTGCGCACGCCGCGCCGGAACCCGTCGGCCCCGTCGCACTCCAGGGTGTCGGTGCTCTCGTGGCCGTGCCCGCCGGTGCAGACCAGTGCCCGGCCGGCGGTGAAGATCCGCGGCCCGGTGACCCGGCCGGCGCGGATCGCCCGGCGCAGCGCGAAGTCGGCATGGTCCTTCTCGGCGACGCAGCGGACCGTGGTCACCCCGCAGAGCAGGGTGCGCCGGGCCCCGTCGGCCATGTAGAGGGCCAGCTCGTGCGGGGTCATGTCCTTGACGCTCTGCCCGCCGGCACCGGGCAGCGACAGCGACAGGTGGGTGTGCATGTTGGTCAGCCCGGGCGTCAGGTACCCACCGCCGAGGTCGACCTCGGTGACGTCGGCCTCGGCGCGGGCCGCTGCGGTCACCTCGGCGGCCGGGCCGACGGCGGCGATCCGGTCGCCGCGTACCCAGACGGCGGCGTCGGTGACCGGGCCGACGCCGTCGAGGACGCGGGCGTCGACGACGGTGCAGTTGGTCAGGACGGTGTCGACCGGTTCGGGGCGGGTGGCGGCGCTCATGTCGGCGTCCGGTCAGCGGGGATGGTCATCGCGGGCCTCTCTGCAAGGGCGGGGACGGGTACGCCGTAGACGTCGCGGGCGGCGGCCGGTGACACGTAGCCTTCGGCGACGTCTTCGCGGACCGCTTCCGGATCGCGTCGGCGCGGGTCGCCGTGCCCGCCGCCACCGGCGGTGAGCAGGGTGACCGGGTCGCCGGGTGCGACCGGCGTGCGTTTGGTGCTGACCCGCCGTTCCCGGTCGGTGCCGGGGTGGACGATCACCTGGATCGGGTCCGGCTGCCCGCCGCCGTCCAACGCCCACGGCGCCGACCTGGTCTTCTTCACGACGGACAGGAATTCGCCGGCGGTGGTGAACCGGATGTCGCGGCGCACCCCGGGTCCGCCCCGGTGCCGGCCCGCCCCGCCGGAGTCGGTGCGGATCTCCAGCCGTTCGAAGAACATCCCGGTCCGGGCTTCGAGGACCTCGACCGGGGTGTTGCGGGCCTGGGTCTGGCACAGGTGGTTGGCCGGGCCGATGCCGTCGTGGTCGGGTGCGGCGCCCCAGCCGACCGGGTCGTTGTTGCTGACCGCGTAGAGCTGCCCGGTGTCGGGGTGGGTACCGACCATCATGAACCCGGGCACGTCGCCGCCGGACGAGGCGGCCAGCCGGTCCGGCATGCCCTGGGCCAGCGCCCGGTAGATCAGCTCCATCGCCACCGTGCCGGTCCACTGGGTGAACGTGGCGGCCGGGTAGACGGCGTGGAACAGGCTGCCCGGTTCGGCGACCACCCGCAGCGCGGTGAAGTGCCCGGCGTTGGTCTGCTCGGTCGGCGTGGTGAGCGCCTTGAACGCGACCCGGGCGGTGGCGATGGTCGACCCGTACGGCAGGTTGACCGGCCCGGCGACGGCCGGTGACGACCCGGTGAAGTCGACGGTGCAGGTGCCGTCGGCGATGGTGACGGTGACCTGCATCCGGATCGGCTCGTCGGTGATGCCGTCGTCGTCGAGCCAGTCCACCGCGGTCCAACAGCCCTGCGGCAGCGCGGCGAGCGCGTCGGCGGTGGACGCCTCGGCGGCGGCGATCGCGGTGTCCACGACCGACTCGACGGTGGCCAGGCCGAACCGTTCGACCAGCTCGATCAGCCGCCGCTCACCGGTGCGCAGCGCCGCGACCTGGGCGTGCAGGTCGCCGATGACCAGCTCCGGCATCCGGGAGTTGAACCGGATCAGCTCGATGATCTCGTCGGCCGGCTCGCCCCGGCGGAACACCTTGGTGCCGGGGAAGATGACGCCTTCCTGGTGCATGTCGGTGGAGTCGAGCACGTACCCCGGGTCCTTCGCGCCCAGGTCCATCCAGTGCGCCCGGACACAGAGGAACCCGACCAGCGTGCCGTCCCCACCGGAAGCCTCCGGCAGGAAGACCGGGGCGAACAGGGTGGCGTCGTAGGCGTGCGCCGCGTTCCAGTACGGGTAGTTGAGCAGCACCACGTCACCGGGGTGCAGGTTCTCCCGGCCGACGTACTCGACGCCCTTGCGGATCGAGTAGTCGTTGGCACCGAGGAACCGGCTCAGCCCGGTGGACTCGGCGACCAGCCGCAGGCGCGCGTCGTAGATGGAGATGCCGAAGTCGTACACCTCGTAGATGACCGGGTTGAACGCGGTACGCACCAGCGCGGAGCGCATCTCCTCGGCGGCGGCGACAAGGTAGCTGCGCACCACCTCGGTCGCCGCACCATCCACGGTGGGTTGACTAGTCATCGACGTCGATCCCGTACACCTCGCGGGCGGCGGCCGGCGACACGTAGCCTTCGGCGACGTCTTCGCGTACCGCCTCGGGGTCGCGACGGCGCGGGTCGCCGTGCCCGCCGCCACCGGCGGTCAGCAGGGTGACCCGGTCACCGGGCACCACCGGTGTCCGTTTCGTGCTGACCCGCCGTTCCCGGTCGGTGCCCGGGTGCACGACCACCTGGTTCGGGTCCGGCTGCGCGCCGCCGTCGAGCGCCCACGGTGCCGACTTCGTTTTCTTGATCACCGACAGGAACTCGCCCGGGGTGACGAACCGGATGTCGCGCCGCAGTCCGGTGCCGCCCCGGTGCCGGCCGGCACCACCGGAGTCGGTGCGCATCTCCACCCGTTCGAAGAACATCCCGGTCCGGGCCTCGAGGACCTCGATCGGGGTGATCCGCCCGGTGCTGCCGGAGACGTGGGTGGCGGCGTTCATCCCGTCGTGTTCCCGGGTGCCGCCCCAGCCGACCGGGTCGTTGTTGCTGACCGCGAAGAGCTGCCCGGTGTCCGGGTGGATGCCGACCATCATGAACCCGGGCACGTCCCCACCGGACGAGGCCGGCAACCGGTCCGGCATGCCCTGGGCGAGCGCCTTGAGGATCAGCTCGACCGCGACGATGCCGGTCCACAGGGTGAACGTGGGCTGCGGGTAGACGGCGTGGAACAGGCTGCCCGGCTCGGCCTTGACCCGCAGCGGCGCGATGGTGCCGGCGTTCGACGGCTGGTCCGGCGAGGTCAACGACTTCAGGATCACCTTGCAGATCGCCTCGGTGGCGCCGTACGGCATGTTGATCGGGCCGGGCACCGCCGGCGACGAGCCGGCGAAGTCGACGGTGAAGGTGCCGTCGGCGATGGTGACGGTGACCTGCATCTTGACCGGTTCATCGGTGATGCCGTCGTCGTCGACCCAGTCGGTGGCGGTCCACGAGCCCTGCGGCAGGGCGGCCAGGGCGGCCCGACTGCGGGCCTCGCCGTCGGCGATGATCGCCTCGACGGCGGCGGCCACCGTGGGCCGGCCGAACTTCGCCAGGATCTCCAGGAACCGCCGCTCACCGGTGCGCAGCGCGGCGATCTGGGCGTGCAGGTCGCCGAGGACCTCGGCCGGCATCCGCGAGTTGAACCGGATCAGCTCGTGGATCTCGTGCACCGGCTCGCCCCGGGACACCACCTTGGTGCCGGGGAAGATCAGCCCTTCCTGGTGCATGTCGGTGGAGTCGAGCACGTACCCCGGGTCCTTGGCACCCAGGTCCATCCAGTGTGCCCGCACGCAGAGGAACCCGACCAGGGTGCCGTCGGCGTCCGGGTCGGCGTCGGCCGGGTCCGGCATGAACACCGGGGCGAACAGGGTGGCGTCCGAGGCGTGCGCCGCGTTCCAGTACGGGTAGTTGAGCAGCACGATGTCGCCGCGGTGCAGGTTCTCCCGGCCGACGTACTCGACGCCCCTGGCGAGCGAGAAGTCGTTGGCGCCGAGGAAGAACGTCAACCCGGTCGCCTCGGCGATCAGCCGCAGGTCGGCGTCGTACATCGACATGCCGAAGTCGTGCACCTCGTAGATCACCGGGTTGAACGAGGTACGGATCAACGTGGCCCGCATCTCCTCGGCGGCGGAGATCAGGTAGCTGCGTACCACCTCGGCGGTGGCTCCGTCCAGCGTGGTCACTTCGCCTCCTCCAGGGTCACCAGCAGGTAGCCGTGCGGGTCGACCTCGACGCGCTGGCCGCTCGGCACCACCGTGGTGGAGGTGCCCTCGTCGACCAGGGCCGGGCCGGCGAACCGGTCCCCCGGCGCCAGCTTCGCCCGGTCGTAGACGGCGAACGACACCACCTTGCGGGTGCCGAAGTCGAACGCGTCGCGGCGGCCGAGCAGCGCCCGCGTCGGGTCGCCGTCGCCGGCCGGCGGGCGGACCAGCTCCGGGCGGGTGGTCCGACCGATACCGCGCACCCGCAGGTTGAGGATTTGCAGCCGGTTGCTCATCGCGTGGCCGTACCGGGTGCGGTGCAGCTGCTCGAACGCGGCGCGGATCGCGTCGCGGTCCAGCTCGGCGCCGACGGTGACGGTCAGGGTGTGTTCCTGACCGAGGTAGCGCAGCTCCAGTTGGCGTTCCAGCACCGCCGAGCCGGCGTCAACGCCCTGCTCCACCAGGGAGCCGACCGCCTCGGCCTCGACCTCGACGAACATCGCCTCCAACGCGGCCAGGTCGACGCTGCCCTCCGGCGCGTCGGCGTCCAGGGTGGCCAGCACGGTACGGGAGAAGTCGTCGACGATGTCGGCCGACAGCATCCCCCAGGCGGAGAAGCCGGACGGGGCGAACGGCACCACCACCTCCCGGATACCCATCTCGCGGGCCAGCAGCGGGGCCAGCAGCGGGCCGGCGCCGCCGAAGGCGAGCAGCGAGAAGACCCGGGGGTCGTGGCCGCGTTCCACGGTGATCTGCCGGACCGCGCCGACGGTGCGGGCCAGCAGCACGTCGTAGACGCCGGCCGCGGCGGCGGTCGGGCTCAGCCCGAGCGGGGTGGCGATCTGCTCGTCGAGCGCCGCCTGGGCCGCCTTGGCCTGCAGACCCATCGTGCCGGCGAGGAACCGGTCCGGGTCGACGTAGCCGAGCACCACCGAGGCGTCGGTGACGGTCGGCCGCTGCCCGCCCCGGCCGTAGCAGACCGGCCCCGGATCGGCGCCGGCGCTCTGCGGCCCCACCTTCAGCAGCCCCCGGTCCAGCCAGGCGATGGAGCCACCGCCGGCGCCGATGGTGCGGATGTCGTACGTCGGGATCAGCAGCGGGAAGTGCTCCAGCTGCGCCTCGTACGCGGCGACCGGGCTGCCGGCCTCGATCACGCAGGCGTCCAGCGACGTCCCGCCGATGTCGAAGGTGAGCAGGTTGTCCCGGCCCAGCGCGCCAGCCAGGTAGGCGGCGCCGACGATGCCGCCGGCCGGGCCGGACAGCACGGTGTGCGTCGGCGACTTCTTGGCCGTCGTCGAGGTCATCGACCCGCCGCCGGAACGCATGATCAGGAACCGGCCGGCGAAACCCCGGTCGGCCAGCCCGGACTCCAGCTCGTCGACGTAGCGTTCGAAGATCGGTCGGATGTACGCCTCCAGCACGGTGGTGCTGGTCCGCTCGTACTCGCGGTGCTCGCGCACGATGTCCGTCGACACCGAGACGCTGACCTGCGGGTACGCCTCGCGGATGAGCGCAGCGGCGGCGCGTTCGTGGCTCGGGTCGACGAACGAGTGCAGGAAGCAGACCGCGATCGACCCGACGCCGTGCTCCTCGACCAGGGTGCGGGCGGCCGCCCGGACGCTGTCCGGGTCGAGTTCGGTCACCACCCGGCCCCGGTAGTCCAGCCGGCCGGTGACCCCGGCGGTGTACCGCCGTTTGACCAGGCTCTCCGGCCGTTCGTACTGGAAGTCGTACATGTGGTCGGCCGGCACGTTGCCCCGGCCGAGCAGGAAGACGTCCCGGAAGCCCTCGTTGGTGATGATCCCGGTGGCCCCGCCCCGGCGCTCCAGCACGGCGTTGAGCCCCAGCGTGGTGCCGTGGATGAACAGCTCCACCTGGGACAGGTCGGTGCCGAGCGCGGTCACCGCGTCCAGCACCCCCTCCCAGGGGCGGGCCGGCGTGGTGGACGCCTTGCGGAACCGGACCTGGTTGGTGCGGGTGTCCAGCTCCATCGCGTCGACGAAGGTGCCGCCGATGTCGACGGCGAGCCGGATGTGCGGTGCGGGCATCGTCTCAGGTCACCTTTCGGATTCGGTCAGCAGGTCGGGGATCTCCGGGGCCCGCCAGCAGGCCGCCCGGCTGCGCCCGTACGGCTGCAGCTGCTGCTGTTCGGTGCGGCACCGGCCGGTGACGAACGGGCAGCGGGCGGCGAGCGGGCAGCCGGCGGCGGCGTCCGACTCGTCGAGGTCCTTGAGCAGGTCGACCCGGCCGCCGCCGAACCCGGCGCCGAGACTCGGCGCGCTGGACAGCAACGCCCGGGTGTACGGGTGCGCCGGGTTGGTGAAGACCTCGTCGACCGGCCCTTCCTCGACGATCCGGCCCAGGTAGAGCACGATCACCCGGTCGGCGAATCCGCGTACCGTGGCCAGGTCGTGGGAGATGAACACGCTGCCCCGGTCCCGGTCGGCGGCGACGTCGCGGATCACCTCCAGGATCTGCGCCTGCACGGTGACGTCCAGCGCCGATGTCGGCTCGTCGAAGACGATCAGGTCGGGGTCGCCGACCAGGGCGCGGGCGATGCCGACCCGCTGCGCCTGCCCGCCGGAGAGTTCGTGCGGGCGGCGGCCGAGGATCGACCGGTCCAGCTCCATCCGGTCCAGCGCGGCGCTGACCCGTTCGGCCCGCTGCGGCGCCGGTACGCCGAGCGCGCGCAGCGGTTCGGCGATCGCGTCGGCGACGGTGCGGCGCGGGCTGAGCGCGCCGAACGGATCCTGGAACACCATCTGGGCGCGGGTCCGCAGGGTGCGCAGCGCCCGGCCGCGCAGCTCGGCCATCCGGGCGCCGCCGATCTCCACGGTGCCGCTGGCCGGCTCGACCAGCCCGAGGATCAGCTTGGCCAGGGTCGACTTGCCGCAGCCGCTCTCCCCGACCACGCCGAGCGTCTCGCCGGCGGCGACGGTCAGGTCGACGCCGCGCAGCGCGTGGTGCCCGCCGCGGCCGAACCGGCTGCGGTAGACCACGTGCGCGTCGTCGATGCGCAGCACTGTCCGCTCGGCCGCGCCGACCGGGTCAGCGTCGACCCTCGGCGCGGTGCCAGTCGGCGCGGTGCCAGTCGGCGCGGTGCCAGTCGGCGCGGTGCCCGGCGACGGCGCGACAACGACCGGATCGGTGACCAACGGCCCGTTCTGCGGGTGGAAGCAGGCCAACGTCCAACCGGTCGTACCGCCGGCGTCCGGCGCGACACTGTCCGGCGCGGCCGTGGCCGGCACGGCGCCGGTCGGCGGACGCTGCGCGGCGCAGCGGTCGGTGGCGTGCGCGCAGCGGGAGACGAACGGGCACTCTTCGGGCGGCGCGGTCAGCAGCGGCATCCCGCCGGCGGTGGCCCGCACCGGGCGGCCGTCCACGTCGGGCACCGAGGCGAGCAGCGCCCGGGTGTACGGGTGGGCCGGGGCGCGCAGCACCTGCGCCGCCGGGCCGCTCTCCACGACGGTGCCGGCGTAGAGCACCACCACCCGGTCGCAGACCTCGGCGATCGAGGCCAGATCGTGCGAGATGAGCAGCACCCCGCGCCGGTCGGTGTCGGCGGCCTGGCGGAACTGCCGCAGGATCTCCCGGGCCAGGGTGACGTCCAGGCCGGTGGTGGGTTCGTCGGCGATCAGCAGGCCGGGCGCGCAGCCGGTGGCCAGCGAGATCATCACCCGCTGCGCCATCCCGCCGGACAGTTCGTGCGGGTACGCGTCGAGTCGCCGCTGCGGGCTGCGGATGCCGACCGCCGCGAACAGTTCCCGGGCCGTCTGGCGGGCCTGCTGCCGGGTCATGCCCTGATGGGTGGTGAGCCGGTCGGTCAGCTGCCGACCGACGGTACGAGTGGGGCTGAGCGCGCCGCGCGGGTTCTGGAAGCAGATCGCCGCGCCGTGGCCACGGTGGCGGCGCAGCTGCTCCGGGTCGAGCCGCAGCACGTCGACCAAGCCACCGGCGCCGCCGGCACCGGCATCACGCCCGTCGGCGGGGTCGCCGATGACGTCGCCGCCGTGGAAGCGGACCCGGCCGGTGGCCTGCGCACCGCCGGGCAGCAGGCCGACGATCGAGCGGGCGACCATCGACTTGCCGCCGCCGCTCTCACCGACCAGGCCGACCACTTCGCCCCGGTCGACGTGCAGGCTGACCCCGCTGAGCGCGGCGACCTGCCGACCGGGTCGGCGGATCAGCACCGACAGGTTCTCGATAGCGAGCAGGTCGCGGCTCATCGTCGTCGAGTCCATCGCGGTCACCGCCGTTTCGCTTCCGCGCGTTCCTGCAGCCCTTCGCCGAGCAGGCTGAAGCCGAACACGCTGATCAGCAGGAACAGGCCGGGCGGCACCGAGGTCCACCAGCGGCCGGCGACCACGTCCGGCGAACCGAGACTGATCATCGACCCCCATTCGGCGGTCGGCACCGAGATGCCCAGCCCGAGGAAGGACAGCCCGGCCAGGGTGAGCATCGCCCAGCCGCAGCCGAGCGGGGCGATCACCCGTACCGGGGTGAGGCTGTTCGGCAGCACGTGCCGCCACAGCACCCCGAGGTGCGACGCGCCGGAGGTGACCGCGGCGTCGATGAACGGCAGCTCCCGTACCGAGCGGACCTCGGCCCGCACCAGCCGGGCGTAACCGGGCGCGTTGACCAGGGCGATGGTCAGGATCAGGTTGACCGTGCCGCCGCCGAGCAGCGCGGCCACCGCGAGGGCCAGGATGAAGGTGGGGAACGCCTGGAAGATGTCGAGCAGTCGCATCAGCACGTCGTCGATCCAGCCGCCGAAGTAGCCGGCGACCAGGCCGAGGGTGGTGCCGGCGAGCACGGCGAGGGCGACCGCGGCGACCGCGATGCCCAGGTCGAGCCGGCCGGCGTGCAGCAGCCGGCTCCACACGTCCATCCCGTTGATGTCGGTGCCGAGCGGGTGGCTGCCGCCGGGTGGCAGCAGGGTGCCGGCCGGGTCGATCTCCTGCGGACCCCACGACGACAGCAGCGGTGCGGCGATCGCGGCCAGCGCCACCACCGCGAGGATCGTCGCGCCGACCGAGATCAGTACGGTCGCGAACCGGCCGTCCCGGGCGGTGCCGGTGGCCACCACCGGGGCGGCGTCGTCGGCGCTGTCCGCCGGTCCGCCGGCCGCGCGCAGGTCAACCATCAGATCTTCACTCTCGGGTCGAGGATCGCGTGCACCACGTCGGCGATCAGGAAGACGAGGACGTAGCAGACGGCGATGAGCAGTACGGAGGCCTGCACCACCGGGAAGTCGCGGTAGAGCAGCCCGCGCAGCGCCCACTGGCCGAAGCCCTGCCACGAGTAGACGTATTCGATCAGCACTGTCGACCCGATCGCGGTACCGAAGACCAGGGCCGCCAGCGACGGCAGCCGGACCAGCGCGGAGCGCACCAGGTAGCCGCGGCGCAGCAGCCGGTCGCGCAGCCCGTGCGCGGCGGCGGCGGTGTACGCCTCGGAGTGCAGCACCTCCAGCGCGGAGGCGCGCACGCTGCGCAGCAGCGGGGCGACCACCACGATCGCCAGGGTGGCCACCGGCAGCGCCAGGTGGGCCAGCGCGGAGGTGAACGCCGGTCCGTTGGCGGTCAGCGCGGCGTCGATCAGCTCGGCGCCGGTGATCGGGGTGAGGTTGGTGTCCGGGTCGACCCGGCCGCTGGGGGCCGGGAACCAGCCGAGCATGCTGTAGCCGACCAGCACCAGCACCAGGCCGAGCCAGAACTCCGGCACCGAGTTGCCGATCAGGGCCAGCACCCGGATGCCGTGGTCGGCGGCCCGGTCGGCGCGGCGCGCCGACCAGATGCCGCCGACCACGGCGATGAGCACCGCCACGGCGACCGCCAGCACCACCAGTTGCAGGGTGGGGCCGACCCGCAGGGCCAGCTCACCGGCGACCGCGTTGCCGCTCTGGATCGAGGTGCCGAGGTCGCCGGTGAGCAGCCCGCCCAGGTAGTCCAGGAACTGCTTCCACAGTGGCTGGTCCAGCCCGAACCGGGCCCGGGCGGCGGCGGCCTCGACCTCGGTGGCGTTCGGGCCGAGGATGGTCCGGATCGGGTCGCCGGGGAGCACCCTTACCAGGACGAAGGTCGCGACGACCACGCCGAGCAGCACCGGGACGAGCTGCAGCAGCCGGCGGGCGACGAAGCGGGCGATGCGCATGAGGGGTAGGTGCCCCGTCGGTCAGGCCGAGGCGTGGAGGTAGCGCAGCCGGGCCAGTCCGTCCATGGGCTGGACCCAGCCGGCGACCTCCTCGCGTACCGGCAGGTTGAAATTGGGCTGGCAGAGGATCGCCCAGGGCACGTCGGCGGCCAGGATTTCCTGCACCCGCAGCCAGAGTTCGTTGCGCTCGGCCGGGTCCACGACGGTGTGCGACCGCTCGTAGATCTCCTCCAGCTCCGGGTTGACGTAGTTGGAGTAGTTGAGGTTGGCGCCCTCGACGAAGCTGGTGGCCAGCATGTACTCGACGTCGTTGACCCACAGCTGGCCGGCGGTGATCTGCAGCGGGATGTTCTTCTGCTGCCGCCGCTCGGCCAGGGTGGCCGGGTCCAGCGGGACCAGCTCCAGTTCGATGCCGACCTTGCGGGCCTCGCTCTGCACCAGGACCGCGATCTGCTGCTGGGTGTCGTTGTCGGTGGCGTAGACCAGCTCGGAGCTGATCTGGTCGACCCCGGCGGCGGCGAGCGCGGCGCGGGCGGCGTCCGGGTCGTAGCCGTACGGGTAGCCGCGCTCGTCGTAGCCGGGCATGTCGAGCGGCACCAGGCTCTTCGTCGGGCGGGCGTCGCCGCCGTACACGTTGTTGATGATCTGGTCGTACGGCACCGCGTGGGCGAGTGCCTTGCGGACGTCGACGTTGTCGAACGGCGCGGTGGTCACCGACATCTGGATGGCGACCTGCTCGTTGCTGGCCGCGGAGATGACCTTGACGCCGTCGGTGTCCTTCAGGTCGGCGATGTCGCGCTGGCCGATGCCCAGCGCCACGTCGATGTCGCCGGCCTCGAGTTGGAGCCGCTGGTTGGCGGCGGCCGGGACCACCGAGATCCGGATGGTCTTGGTCTGCGCCGGGTCGGGGCCCGGGTAGCCCTCGTTGGCGACGAGCACGATCTCCTGGCCCTGCACGGCCCGCTCGACGTTGAAGTAGCCGCCGGTCGGGGCGTTGTTGGTGAACCACTCGGTGGCCCACGGGTCGGCGTCGGTGGCGTGCTTCTTGGCTTCCTCGGAGTCGAACACGTACAGCGAGATCGCCTGGATCTGCCGGGTCAGCGCGCTGGGGAACGCCTGGGTGAACTGCACGGTGTAGTCGTCGACCACGGTGACCTGGTCCGGCTCGGTCAGGCCGATGGTCCGGTAGATGCCGGCGACGTTGGCCTGGGCGGCGAACGCCCGGTCCTTGGACCACTTGACGTCGGCGGCGGTCATCTCGTTGCCGCTGGCGAAGGTGACGCCCTGGCGCAGCTTGAGGGTCCAGACGGTCTGGTCGGCGTTCGGCTCGAACGACTCGGCGAAGGTCGCCATGATGTTCTCGGTGTCGAGGATCCGGGAGCCGTCGGCCTCCGTGACCCCGTAATCGATCATGTACGGGAAGACGTTCTTGTACAGCATGAGCGCGACCGGGTCGAAGCCGACGAAGTCCTGGTCCCAGCTGCTCAGGTAGCTGGAGACGGCGATCCGCAGGGTGTCGGCGGAGGTGCCCGGGGAGGCGTCGGCGGAGCCGTCGGTGCCCGAGCCGGAGGCACAGGCGCCGGTGGCGAACAGGACCGCGCCGATGCCCCCGAGCTGGAGCACCGACCGGCGGGAGAGGGCGGGCGAGGCGGATCCGCCCCGCGGAGAGGTACCAGCCATGGGAGAAGTCCTCCGTCGTGAACAGCGAGGGTGACCTTGCATTCAGGTAGCTGTGCGTTCAGCTAGCGGGTCGAGCGACGAAGCGGGCCGTCAAGTACGGCACACCACCTCCGTGTTCTATCAGGCTGAACGTTTGTGAACAAGGGGTGAAACCCGTTCACCGAGACTATCTCGGCTTGTGGCGGGGTAGAGCAGCCAAAAGGCCGAGGCCACCAGCGCAACTTGTTCACAAGGTTTCACACACCTGATACACAGCACCGAGCCGACCACCCACAGGTGATCGACAAAAGTTGATGCTGGGCCTAAGCTGCCAGATTGACCTCTGGTAGCGCTCCCAAGCCGTCCCCTGCCGGAGGCGCACCGAGAGGAGGAACGGTCATGCGCCGCTCTACCGCGAGCGTACTCGTCGGGGTGGCCGCCCTGACACTCGTCGCCGGCTGCACCCCGCCCCCAGCGGGTTCCCCCGGCACCCCGTCGGTCCCGGGCGTCGACACGCCGACCGAGACCCGCGAGCCGATCCAGGTCAACGTCGCCGAAGCGCTCGACGTCGCTCAGCAGGAGTTCGACCTGATCGCCGACGGCGACTGGTCGGGTGCCTGGCAGCTGTGGACCGCCGAGGCCCAGCAGTCGGTGCCGGAGGACGTGTTCGTCGAGACCAACGAGACGTGCCCGGTGCAGGACGGCGTCGAGTTCCAACTGCAGGAGGTCACTCCGGTCAACGAGACGTCCGTCGACCTGACCTGGCGCCGCGACGACACCGTGGGCAACAGCTCACTGCGGCTGGAGCAGGACAGCTGGCGGTTCGACCCGGGCGGCGGCATGCTGGTCGAGTACGCCTCGGGCGCCGACGACGCGATCGCGCAACGCCGGGCGGCCGGCAGTTGCCCGTCCTGATCTGAGCGGCGGTTGCCCGATTTCAGAGGCGGTTGCCCGGTCCGGTGGCAACGGACCCCGACCGTGACTCCGGACCGGGCAACCTGTCGCGGCTCACCGCCTTCAGCGGTGCCGCTTGCCTCAGCGGTGCCGCTTGTTCCGGTGCAGCGCGTCCCCCGCCTGCCGCAGCAGCTTCGAGGTACGCGACGACGGGCCCCTGCGGGACTCCACCACCGAGCTGAGCTTGCGCGCCCCGGCTGCCGCCAGCGGCACGGCGACCGCGACGACCGCCCAGCGCTTGATCATCCTGCCGACCATGGTCGCCTCCTAGGGTCGGGCGTTCGTCACCCGGCAACACACATACCCAGCGGCCCGCTCCGCTAAGCCTGCCCCGGACCCGATCCGCCGCCGGGTCAGCCGGTGGTGGGTAGACGCCGCACGGTCGACGCGGCCCCGGTCGGGTCGCCGCCGACCGGGTCGGGGTCGACCACCAGGAACAGCTCCAACCGGTTGGCGCCGGCGACGAACAACTGCTCGTCCGGGATCAGGCCGACGAACCGGAGCTGACCGGCACCGTCGCGGGCGGTCTGAACCACGGTGCCGATCCGCCCGTTCAGCGCGACCGCGACCGGGGCGCCGACCGGCACCGACTCCGGCAGAGTGCCGTGCACCAGCGCCGGGATCTTGCCGCGCTCCGCCCGGACGTTCTGGTACTCGGACAGATTCGTCACAGTCGCCGACGGGCCGGTGCCGATCACCGTCAGATCGTCGACCGCCGCGCCGATCAGGTCCGCCGCCGGCAGCGGCGGGAACACCGGGCGGGCGCTGGAGCCCGCCCGTACGGCCGCGAAGTGGGTCGGGCCGTCGATCGTCACCGGCTCGCCCGGTCGCCGGTCGAACCGCTTGTCGGTGGTCTCCCGCTCGCCGCGTAGCGCGGAGATGCCATCGGTACGCCACGGCACCTGCACCCCGGCGTGGTCGGCGACGGTCGGCAGCAGGTCGACCTGCTCCCAGTTGCGGTCGTCGATCCGCCCGACCTGTTGCCCGGGTTCCTTGACGAACAGCGGCACCCAGGCGAGCTCGGCGGCGGCGGTGAACTGGTCGTCCATCTCCCGGCCGGCGGCCCCTTCGCTGAAGCTGCCGCCGTGGTCGGAGGTCACCACGATCAACGCGTCGTCGTAGAGGCCGTTCGCCCGCAACGTCCGCAGCGCCTCGCCGAGCAGCAGGTCGGTGTAGCCGACCTGCTGCAGGTGCCGCTGATGGGTGAGCCGGGCCCACCAGGGTCCGTCGTACGGCAGCCCGCCCGGACCGTCGTACCGCATCCCGCTCGGCAGATAGGTCCACGGCGAGTGGGGCATCAGCAGGTGCAGGAAGTGCAGCGTCGGGGTGTCCCGGGGCTGCAGCGAACCGAGGAACTCGGTGAACCGGGCGGGCTGGTTCTCCTTCAGCCGGCTCATCCGAAACTCCGGGCCGGCGTCCGGGGACTTGTCGTTGGCGCGGATGTCGTCGGCTACCGTCGGCTCGCGGAAACTCGCCGCCGGATCGTCGAGCGAATCGTCCGGTGAGATCAACTGGCCGTACAGTGCCGCGGTCTCCCGCAGCATCACCGGCAGGCTGCCCCGGTCCTGCCCGGGACGCCCCCGGCAGTGCTGCGGCGGGCACAGTTGGGTGACGTTCTCCCAGGCCTCGATCTGGTAGGCCGGTCCGAGCAGGGTGAACAGGTTGTCCGGGTGTTGCGAGTAGTGCGGGGTCAACTCCCCGGTCGGGTACCGCCCGGTCAGCATCGCCGGCACGGCGTTGACGGTCTTGCCGCTCACCGTGGTGGCGTTGCGGTACCAGGTCGACCCGGCGGCCAGTTGGGCGAAGTTCGGTACCAGCCCGGCGTCGATCTCACCCCGCTCGTCGAGCAGCGACACCAGCGGGAACTCGTCGAGGATGATCATGACGACCGGCGGATGGGGACCGATGCTGCGCACCGGCGCGCCGGACGTCTCCCTGCCGAGCAGCACCGCCGACGACGGCGAGGCGAAGACGAACAGCGACACGAACACCAGCGGACCGACCGCGGCGACCCGCAGCACCTGACGAGCGACCGTCGACCGGGCGTACCCGGCCAGCAGCGCCGTGGCGACGACAGCGGCGAGCACCACCAGCAGCGGGCCCCGTACATCGATCAACGCCTTACCGATCTGCACGATGAGCAACACGGTCAGACCGCCGAGCACCACCAGATGAGTCCATCGCCGCACCGCCGGCCCGGCCAGCCCGGTCAACCAGCCAAGACCCCACAACAGCACCGGTGGAACCAGCACGATCACCGCGACCAGGGTGAGTACGGCCGCCGGTCCGGCACCGTGGAAGAAGAAGAAATCCGGGCTGCGACCGATCACGTCGAGCAGCGGCTGGGCCACCACGAGCCCGCAGAGTGCGATCAGCTCCACCAGGGCGGACCAGCCGGACCCCCGTCGGGAGTCCGGCTTCGGATCGTCGGCACCGGCACCGGGCTGCGTCTGGGTCACCGTGCACTCATACCACACCGGGCCACGTCGACTGCCAGCGCAGACGACCGTACGGCCGGTTGTGCAGAAAAGCGCACGAACCAAAGGAGAACTTAACATCTATGAATCTAGATTGCCGGTGATCACCGTGGCATGATCAGCCGAACGTCGTCCTTTGCTTCCAATCAGTCACCAATGACCCGGTGGACCCTGCGGTCAGGTGGCGGAACGGAGATCGTGTGCAGGTGATCGCATGACGGGTCCGACACCCCGACCGGGTGCCTCTTCCGCCCCGATGCGTCCGGTCGCGGCGCTACGCGTCCTACCCGGGCTGGTCCGCGACCCGCTGCGGACCCTCGTCGGGCTCGCCGCCGACGGCGGCATCGTCCGGCTCTCCGCCGGACCGGCCCGGCTCTACCTGGTCAGTGATCCCGACCAGGTGGCGCACGTGCTGCGGGACAACCCGGCCAACTACCTGCGCGACGGCCGTGGTCTGCTCTGGCGGCCCATCCGACGGCTGTTCGGCGACGGCATCCTCGGTGATGGTCCGGTCTGGTCGGACAGCCGCCGTACGCTGCAGCCGCTGTTCACCGCACGACGGCTGGACACCCTCACCGACGACCTGGCCACGGCGATCGCGGACGCGACCGGGCCGCTGGCCGACGCGGCCCGCCACGGACGCACCGTCGACATCGGCGCCGAACTGGCCCGGCTGGTCTGCCGGGCCATCGTCCGGGTCATGTTCGCCGACCGCTTCACCACCGACCAGGCGCTGCGGATCGCCGCTGCCCAGGACACCATCGCCACCGCCGTACTGCCGAGGCTGCTCCTGCCGTTCGTGCCCAACTCGGTCCCGCTCCCCCGCGACCGCGCGTTCCGCCAGGCCGTACGGACCATCGACGACATCGTGCTGCCGGTGGTACGGCAGGCCCGGGCCGACGGCGACGACACCGACGACGTCGTCGGGACCCTGGTCCGCGGTCGCGACCGCGACGGCCGGGCCTTCGACGAGGCACAGATCCGCAACGACACCGTGGCCATGTTCGCCACCAGCACCGAGACCACGTACGGCGTACTGACCTGGCTCTGGCCGCTGCTGCACCGGTACCCGGCCGTCGCCGACCGGCTGCAGCAGGAGATCGACGAGGTGGTCGGCGCCGGACCGGTCCGCCGCGACCACCTGCCACGGCTGCGCTACACCCGGATGGTGCTGGACGAACTGCTGCGGCTGTACCCGGTCGCCTGGCTGATCCCCCGTACCGCGCAGGCCGCCGACGTTATCGACGGCGTCCGCATCGAAGCCGGCGCGCAACTGGTGGCGAGCCCGTACCTGACCCACCGGCTACCCGCGGTCTGGCCGGAACCGGACCGGTTCGACCCCGACCGGTTCGACCCCGACGGTACGGAAGACACCGGCACCGGTCCGGCGGCGGCACGACGCCGACAGCGGTACGCCCACTTCCCGTTCGGCGGCGGTCCGCACCAGTGCCTCGGCCAGTACCTGTTCTACCTGGAGGCGTCGCTGATCGTCGCCACGATCCTGAGCCGGTTCCGGGTACGCGTGCCGGACGGCCGGCTACCCACGCCGCAGGCCGGGGCGTCGGTACGCACCGACGCCCCGGTACGGGTCCGGATCGAACCGGCCGCCCTTTCCCGGACGGTCTGATGCACACGGTGTCCTCATCGGCCGCAGCGAACCTGCAGAGCGCGGCCGAGAACGGCCGGATCTGCGCGATCGCGATCCACGGTCAGCGTGACCTGACCGAACACACCCGGGCCTACCCCGGTCTGTTCCCGGCCCGCCCGTTTGACCCGGCGGTCAGCGCCGCGGTCTCGCTGGCCACCGCGTTCGCCGCGCCCTGGTGCACCCCGGAGCAGCTACGGCTGGCCAACCGGGCCGCGTTGTGGGTGTTCGCCGCCGACTGGTTGATCGACTACCAGGCGACGACTGACGACGAGATCGTCGCCCTCGTCGACCGGTGCCGCGCGGTGGCGTACGGCGTCGCAGCCGGACCCGACGACGAACTCGGCCGGTTCCTCGCCGACATCGTCGCCGAACTCGACCGGGCCCCCGCCTTCGCCGCCCGACGGGACCGCTGGTGGGCCGAGCTGGACCGGACGCTCACCGCCATGCACCGGGAATGGCGGTGGAAGGCGGCCCGACGCGCCGGCTCGGCGAAAGCCGGCCCGACCTTCGCCGACTACCTCGACAACGCCGACAACTTCGGGTCGACATTTGTCAACGTGACGCACTGGCTGCGTCTCGGCGACGGCCCGACGCTCGCGCACCTGACCGAGCTGATCACCGTCAGTCGGGAGGTGCAGCGGGTGCTCCGGCTGGTCAACGACCTCGCCACGATCAAGCGGGACACCACCTGGGGTGACCTCAACGCGCTGCTGCTGGCCGCCGACCGAAGTGTCGTCGAGGACCAGATCGGACATCTGGTGGACCGGTGCCGTGACCTGCTGCGGCCGTTGGAGATCCGCTGCCCCAACCAGGCCGCCTACCTGTCCCGGCAGCTGGGGTACACCAGCGGCTTCTACCGGGTCACCGACTTCTGGGGCGAGCTGTGACAGTCACCGGAAGCCGGGCCGCGCCCGGGGGCGCACCCGCCACGACCGGCCCGGTCCCGGTCCGTGCCCGACGGTACGTCGGCCCCGTCACGGACAGCTGGGACCGGGCCGCGCAGGAGATCGTGGACCGGCTACCCGGTCAGTCCTGGGGCCGCACCGACGTCTCCGTCTACGAGACCGCCCGCCTGGTCAGTCTCGCCCCCTGGCTGACCGGGCACCGGGCCCGGGTGCGCCATCTGCTGGCCAGCCAGCAGCCGGACGGCAGCTGGGGCGGTCCGGGCGGCTACGCGCTGGTCCCGACGCTGAGCGCCGTCGAGGCGCTGCTCGGCGTCGCGGCCGTACCGGCGGCGGTCCGGTCCACCGCCACGTCACTGCCCGACGCGACGATGCGGGGGCTGACCGCCGCGCACCGGATTCTCGCCGCGACGACCGGCGGGACACTGCCCGACACCCCGGCCGCCGACCTGATCGTGCCGGCTCTGGTCGACCGGATCAACCAACGGCTACGGCACCGTCCCCGCCCGCCCGCGAGCGACCCGGCGGCCGACGCCCCACTACGGCTGCGGGGTGAACTCGACTCCGGCCGGCTGGACGCGGCGCGCCGGCTGTCCGCCGGTGGCCGGCCGGTGCCGACGAAGCTGCTGCACGCGTACGAGACCTTCGCCCACCGGGCGGCCCCGCTGGGCCGCCCAGCGGTGGCAACCGTGCCGGCCCACCCGCTCGCCGGGTCCGGGACAGGCCGACCGGCCGGCACGGTCGGCGGCTCGCCGGCCGCCACCGCGGCCTGGCTCGCCACCATCGACCCGGCCCGCACCGAGGTCGACCCGGCGCCCGCGCGCCGCTACCTGGAAACGGTGGTACGCGTACACCACGGTCCGGTGCCGTGTGCCACACCGGTCGCCGTGTTCGAGCGGGCCTGGGTCCTGACCACCCTGCTGCGCGCCGACGTCGCCGTGCTGGTGCCGCCCGAACTGCCGGGATCCCTGCGTGCGGCGCTCACCCCGGCCGGAGCGGCGACCGGGGCGGGCCTGCCGCCGGACGCCGACACCACCGCGGTGGTCCTGCACTGTCTCGCGCTGCTCGGACAGCCGGCCGATCCGGCGGTGCTGCTCGGTTTTCGGGCCGGCGACCACATCGCCACCTGGCCGGGTGAGGACGGTGCCTCGGTGACCACCAACGCGCACGCCCTCGACACCCTTCAGGCGCTCAGGGGTGGACGTCGCGCCGCAGACTTGGACGTACTCCACCGGTCGATCAGCGCCTGGCTGTGCGACCAGCAGCAACCCGACGGCTCTTGGCAGGACCGCTGGCACGCCTCGCCGTACTACGCGACCGCCGCCTGCGCGTTGGCGTTGTCGGCCGCCGGCACCGGGGCCCGACCGGCTGCCGCCGTGCTACGGGCGGTGGACTGGGTGCTGCGCACCCAACGGCCAGACGGCTCCTGGGGGCGCTGGCACGGCACCGCCGAGGAGACCGCGTACGCGGTACGGATCCTGCTCGCGACCACCGACCCGCCCAGTGAACGGATGCTACGGGCCGCCCGCCGGGGTGCCGCCCATCTCGTACCGTCCACCGCCGACCAGGGGCCGGCCCTCTGGCACGACAAGGACCTCTACCAACCGATCACAGTGGTCGCGGCGGAAGTCGTGGCCGCCGGCAAACTCGCTCACCGGGCACGCCTCACCGGCGTCAACAGGCACGCTTGAGCACCGGACCGCGACGCTGCTAGCGTGCGCCGTGCCCATGCGCTCACGAACAGGCGCGGCACAGTCCGCGTATGTACGGCCAGGAGTAGCAGGCAGATGACGAGACATTCGCAGGTCAGGCCGGGGACGGTGTAATGGTGTCACGCGGATTTCGCCTGCGTACCAAGATTGTCGCGCTGCTGCTGTCGCTCAGCGCGCTGTGGGCATTCGCCGCCTGGGTGACCCTGCGCGACGGCCTGAATTTGTTGTGGGTGCAGACCTATGACAGCCAGATCTACCAGCCGAGTGAGCCGCTGCTGCTCGGGCTGCAGTCCGAGCGGCGGCTGGCGATGGAATACCTGGCCGGGCCGACCGACGAACGCCGTAGCGAACTGGTCGAGCTCCGTGAGGCGAACGAGCGGCTCGCCGACGAATTCGAGGAATCCGCCCAGCACTGGTGGGCGGACCTCGCGGCCGGCGCAGACCTGGAACAACAGGTCGCAGACACCGTACGGTGGCTGACCGAGCTGCGAACGACCCGCGACGCCGTCGACGCCCGGGAAATCGACCGGGGCAGCGCGCACGGCGCCTACACCAACACGATCACCGCGTTCTTCCAACTGTTCGGGGCGCTGGGCAACCTCGACGAACGCGACATCGCCGACGACACGGCGACCCTGACCGATCTCAACCGGAGCCAGGAACTGATCGCCCAGCAGGACGCGCTGATCGCCGGTGTGATCATCGCCGAGCGGTTCACCGCCGCCGAGCACACCTGGTTCGTGCAGTTGGTCGGCGCCCAGGAATTCCTCGTCGACGCCACCGTGGTGAACCTGCCGGAACCGGACCGAACCCGGTACGCCGAACTGGTCGACAGCGACAGCTACGAACGTTTCCGGGACGCGCAGCAACGGATCATCGCGAGCGGGCCCTCCTCCTCGTCGGCACCGTTGGCCGAAACGCAGTGGCGGCCCGCGGCCGACGCGACCATGTCCGATCTGCACACGATCGTGCTGGCCGGCGGCGACGACCTCGTCGACCGGGCCGTGCCGGTGGCACTGCTGGTACTGCTCCGGCTGCTACTCGCCGCCGGCCTCGGCATGCTCGCGGTGGTCGCGTCGATCATCATGTCGATCACCACCGCACGGGCGATCGTCGCTCAGCTCGAACGGCTCCGGGACGCGGCGCACCGGCTGGCCGAGGAGCGGCTGCCGGGCGTGGTCGACCGGCTCGGCCGAGGCGAGGAGGTCGACGTGGCGGCCGAGGCACCGCCGCTGGAGTTCGGCAACGACGAGATCGGGCAGGTGGGTCGCGCGTTCAACCGGGTGCAGGAGACCGCCGTCCGCACCGCCGTGGAACAGGCCGAGCTGCGGCGCAGCGTACGCGACGTGTTCCTCAGCCTGGCCCGCCGGACCCAGGCGCTGGTCCACCGGCAGCTCACCCTGCTCGACTCGATGGAACGCCGGGAGGAGGACGCGGACAAGCTGGAGGAGCTCTTCCGGGTCGACCACCTGGCCACCCGGATGCGGCGCAACGCGGAGAACCTGATCGTGCTCTCCGGCTCGACACCCGGCCGGACCTGGCGCCGCGACGTGCCGATGGTGGACGTGGTCCGGGGTGCCATCGCCGAGGTCGAGGACTACACCCGGGTGACCGTCGCTCCGATCGGGCAGGTCTCGTTGGCCGGCCGGGCCGTCGCCGACGTGATCCACCTGCTCGCCGAACTCATCGAGAACGCGTTGTCGTTCTCCCCGCCGCACACCACCGTCCAGGTCAAGGGCCAGTTCGTCGCCAACGGCTACGTGGTGGAGATCGAGGACCGCGGGCTGGGCATGAGTGACGACGAGCGAGCCGCCGCAAACGAACGGATCACCGAGCATCCGGAGTTCCGGTTGTCCAGCACGGTCCGGCTCGGCCTGTACGTGGTCAGCCGGCTGACCGAACGCACCGGCATCCGGGTGCACCTGAAGGAGTCGCCGTACGGCGGGTCCACCGCTGTCGTGCTGATCCCACGGGAACTGGTGGTGCCGGGCGACGAAGCCACCGACCCGGATCTGCGCTCCAGCGGCCGACTCCCAGCGGCGGTGCCTGCTGTTTCCGCTGCGTCCGGCGCCGTCGATACGCTGCCCTTGGCGGCCGCAGCCGGCCCCGGTCGGGCCGCCGAGCGGCGGTCCACGGTGCGGGCGGTCGCCCAGGTGGCCGCCACCGCCCGCTCCGAGCCCGCACCGCCGCCGGACGGCGACGCACCGACCGCACCGACCGCACCGACGACGGCGACAGGGGAGACACCGCCGACCGCACCGCCAACGGCGACGACGGCCGACCCGGCCGGGTCGGTGCAGCCCGAGCCTGAACAGGTCCGGGCCGCCTCGCCAGCCGGGCCACACACCTCGACGTACACCCCGTCCGGGCTACCGGTCCGGGTACGCCACACCGCAGCCGCCGCAGCCGCCGGATCCGCCGGTGGGCCGGGTGCGAGCCCGCCCGACAGGTCGCAGCGGGACAGGCACCCGGACGGCGAACCGGCCGATCCCCCTACCCGCCCGGCCGAGC
Organism: Micromonospora sp. LOL_021; assembly: GCF_048060215.1. NCBI lineage: Bacteria > Bacillati > Actinomycetota > Actinomycetes > Micromonosporales > Micromonosporaceae > Micromonospora > Micromonospora sp. LOL_021. The sequence continues at coordinate 82,974 of NZ_JBHMIN010000025.1, forward strand.
AGGTACTGCGGATGATGAGCGCATACCAGAGCGGGACGAGGCAAGGTCGGTCGGACGCGGCGCGACTGCCCGACGCGCCGCCGCCGGAGGATTCTGCGACGGCGCCGCAACGACCGTCACCGGCCACCGCACCGGTCAGCGACGACCGGAACCCACCATCGGCGTGAGCCTCAGCGCTAGGGCTGGCACGAACAGGAGAACCACTGATGCAGCAGACCGCCTCGATCGCGGACCTCACCTGGTTGCTCGACGATCTGGTCGGTCGGGTCAAGCAGGCCGAGCATGCGATCGTGCTTTCCGTGGACGGCCTGTTGATGGCCTCCTCGGCCGGCCTGGGACGCGACGACGGCGAGCACCTCGCGGCGCTGGCCGCCGGAATCCAGAGCCTCGCCCGCGGTGCCGGCAAACGGTTTCGCGGTGGACCGGTACGACAGACCATCATCGAGATGGAGTCCTCGTTCCTGTTCGTCACGGCGGCCGGGCACGGTGCCTGCCTCGCCGTGCTGGCCAGCGAGGAGACCGATGTGGGGCTGATCGCCTACGAGATGGCGATGCTGGTGACCAGGGCCGGCAAGTATCTGGCCTCCCGCACCCGCCCGGCCGAGAACCACACAGAGAAGTGACCCGGCGAAGATGAGCCAGTCCGACGAATCCGGTGAGGACCGGTGGATCGACGACCACGCCGGGCCGGTGGTCCGGCCGTACGCCATGACCGGCGGCCGTACCCGGCCCCGCCGCGGCCGGTTCGACCTCATCTCGTTGGTGCTGGCCAGGCCACGGACCCCACCGGGGGAAGCCGGTCTCGGCCCGGAGCACCTGGCGATCCTGGACCGCTGCCGCAAGCCGCTGTCGGTGGCCGAAGTCGCGGCCTACCTGGATCTGCCCCTCGGCACCGTCCGGGTCCTCCTCGGCGACCTGCTCGAACACGCGCTGGTCGAGGTACAGGAACCCCGTTCGGCGTCGAACCCGACTGACGACAGCGTATTCGAGGCGGTTATCAATGGACTACGAGCGCTCTGATCCGGCCCGCACCAGGCCGATCGCGCCGACCGCGGTGAAGGTGCTTATCGCCGGCGGTTTCGGGGTGGGCAAGACGACCCTGGTCGGTTCGGTCAGCGAAACCCGGCCACTGCGCACCGAGGAACTACTCACCGAGGTCGGGGTCGCCGTAGACGACGTCTCCGGCGTGGAGGAGAAGTCCACCACCACGGTGGCGATGGACTTCGGCCGAATCACCATCAGCGAAGACCTGGTTCTCTATCTGTTCGGCACCCCCGGCCAGGAGCGCTTCCTCTTCGTCTGGGACGAGCTCGCGATGGGCGCGCTCGGTGCGGTGGTTCTCGCCGACACCCGACGGCTGGCCGACTGTTTTCCGTCCATCGACTACTTCGAGCAGCGGGGCACCCCGTTCATCGTCGCGGTCAACTGCTTCGACGGGGCCCGGCAGTACGCTCTCGGCGAGGTCCAGTTGGCGCTCAACCTCGATCCGGACGTGCCGGTGGTGCTCTGCGACGCCCGGCAACGGCAGTCCGGCAAGGAGGTCCTGGTGAAGCTGCTCGAACACGCCCGGGATCACTCGCGCCGGTCGGCCGCTGTCGGATAGCCGCCGGCCCGGCCGACCTCCGGCACCGGCCGGCGGGACTTCCGGCCCTGCCACCCTACCGGGAAATCCCCTGACAATCGATGTGTCGGAGAGAGCGCCGGACACCGACACCGGTCAACGACAGGGGAGGGATCGAGATGGCACGCACCACGCAACCGGCACCAGCCACGACCGACAGGGGATTCGCCGCCACGCCCGCCGAGACCCGGTTCGGCGAGGTGGTCTGGGCAGTGACCAGACTGGCCCTCGGATTCGTCTTTCTCTGGGCTTTCCTCGACAAACTCGCCGGCCTTGGCAAGTCGACCCCCAGTGAGCGCGCCTGGATCAACGGCGGATCCCCGACCACCGGGTACCTCAGCAACGTGGAGGGCCCGTTCAGCGGATTCTTCAGCGGCATGGCCGGTCAGGCCTGGGCCGACTGGTTGTTCATGGTCGGCCTGCTCGGCATCGGCGTGGCGTTGATCCTGGGCATCGGAATGTGGGTCGCCGCAGTATCCGGCTCGTTGTTGCTGACCCTGATGTGGCTGGCGTCGCTGCCGATCGCCACCAACCCGTTCCTGGACGACCATTTGGTCTACGGCCTGGTGCTGCTCGGTCTGGCCGCGACCGGCGCCGGCCTACGGTACGGCCTGGCCAACTGGTGGCGGAACCTGCCGCTGGTACGGGGCAACGCCTGGCTCCGCTGACCCACCCGGGTCGGTCGACCGTCACGGCCCCGCTGAGTGAACTCAGCGGGGCCGACCGCTGTCCGCGCAGTTCGACGGCAGGGAATGTACATGAGCACCGGCTGCGGTGATCACCGCAGCCGGCACCCACGTCCATCAAACGGCAGCTACCGAGCGTCCGAACCGGACACTCACCGCTCCTGCGGTCGTCGCCTGAACCAGGCGATCGTCACTGCTCCTCTATCCTAGAGAGCCGCCGTCGGTTCGGTAATGGATTGTGGGCCATCCCACGTGGCGGCGGGCGGCCAGTGCTCGCAGACCCGGATGATCAGTGGCCCTGCCGGGGCAGGCATTGGCCGCCGCGCCCGGATGGCGGTTTTCCTCGACCGACCGCCCCCTGGCCAGCGTCAAATGGTGTCCGGAACGAGATCCGGACCCGGCAAACGCCGGCCGCCTGACCACCGACAATGGCCGAAGTGTTGCGGAATCGATGGCCAATGCGTCAGACTCAATTCCGAACACGGCCGTATCCCGAGGAGTGAGCATCTGTGGCCAAGAAAGTCATTACTCTGCTGACCGACGACCTCGACGGCAGCGAGGCCGACCGGACGGTCGAGTTCTCGCTGGACGGTGTCACTTACACCATAGATCTGTCCGAGAAGAACGCCGGCAAGCTGCGCAAAGCCCTGGACACGTACATCGCCGCCGGCACCCGGGTGAGCCGCAGCAGCGCCGGCGGTCGGGGCGGCCGCGGGAGCTACTCGGCCGCGCCGGCCCGCGCCGACCGCGAGCAGAACCGCGCCATCCGCGAATGGGCGGCCAAGAACGGCTACCCGGTCTCCGAACGCGGCCGCATCCCGGCAAACGTGATCGCCGCCTACCACAAGGGCTGACCACCCCGTCGAGTACATTCCCGGCAGAGGTGCCCACGCGTCACTCGGGCAGCTAGGTTATCGGCGCCGGCGGCGCCGCCGGACGATTTCGTCCAGCGGCAGGGCGGACATCCGCCGGCGCCACCGCCCTCTTGGTCGGATGGCCGGGAGGCACGCGATCAGTCGAACGACACATGATCGAACGCGAACTCGCCACTCATCTCGGCACGGCGGGACAGCAAGGCACGCAACTCGCCGGCCAGCTCGTGGCGCTTGCGCAACTGCGGCTCACCGAGCTCCAGCATGGTCAACTGTTCCCCGACGGCCGCCGCCGCCAAGTCCTCAGCGAATCGTCCGGGCGCTATCCCGCAGTGCAGCCGGTGCGGCCAGATCCGTACCCTTTCGAACAGCAGCCCACCCTCGCCGGCAGTCAGCCAGGCCCAGCCCTCCGCACCGCCGTCCTTCCACTCGACGTGTAGGCCACGCAGGAGCGGATCGGACAGCTGCCGGCTGACGAAGGCCTCCACTGCCCGGACGCGTGCCACCGCGCCCAGGTCGTTGACCTGGCCGGTCCTACCGTCCGGCAACCGGCCGACGATATCCCGGTAGCTGATCTCCCCGACGATCTCCCCGGACCGCAACCCGGCCGCGCTCTGCTGAAACGTCCGCGCGTCGAGCACGTACTCCACCACCCGCCGGCCCCGACCGGACGCCGTCAGCGCCGCCGACTCGACCCGCAGCACCGCCAGGCCCACCGCCTCGCACACGGCGTCGGTCATCCGTTCGTCGCGTCGCTGCTCGGCTGTCCGTACGGCGGGGTCGACGAAGTCGGCCACGAAGACCGGGCGGTAGTCGTCGGCGCCACAGACCACGAAATCGAACCGGGCCCGGGTGGCCACGCTCCACTGCCGGGTGGTGACGCCCGGCGGACGTCCGCCCACCAGCTGCCCGAGCCGCCGGCCCGGCACGATGACACAGCCGGCACGGTCGAACAACTCGCCGCACCGAACGCCCGCAGCGTGCTCCGCGGAGCTGAGAACCGGGCGCAGCCAGGGCTCCCGGCCGTCGTCGTTGGTCATGGTCGTGTCCTTGGCTTCCGCCGCGCCGCGACCGGCGAGGCCTGACCATGCTAGACGCCCGCCGGCCAGAGGTGGACGGCGGCGGTACGCGGTCAGCGTCGCCGACGCGGCGTCTCGGCGGATGTCAGGCGCAACGCAAGCTCCGGACAATTCGCCACCGCACGGTCGGCATGCCTGCGCAGCTCGGCAGGCACCACCGGCTCCCGGCTGCCGTCCCGGGAGATCGGGAAGCCCCAGTCGTCACGGGTCAGCAGCTCGGGCAGCAGCTCGATGCAGAGACCCCGACCGTCACAGCGGGCCCAGTCGATCTGCAACCGTGCACCATGCGGATCGTTCACCTGTCGTCACTCCTAACGGCGCCACCCGGTGGAGACCGTGTGTGGATCCTCGTCACGATAGCCGTCGGAGTCACCGTACGGCGGGATGGCACTGACGTCGGGCGATCGCTGGTCGACGAAGTTGCCGCCGGCGTCGGGCAGCCAGGCCGGCGGGTCCGCCGCTTGGAAGACCGATCCCGGCTTGCGGTACATGTCCAGCAGGCTGGACGGTACGGGGGCAGCGGCCCGGCCGCCGACGTAGGTACCGACCGGGTGCTCTGCCTGGTCTGCCGCCGAAGGCGGACGGTCCCACACCGCCCCGGGCGCACGGTACTCGGCGGGGCGGTAACCAGCGGGACCGGCGGGTGGGTACCCGGCAGGCGCGGGGGCACCCGGCGGATCGGCGGGTAGCCAGTCCGTCGGCGGACGGACAACCGACTCGTCGGTTGTGGGTCCCGGCCGCCGGTGCGAGCCGCCGGGGGCCCGCCGCCCCGGTCGAGCAGCGTCATCGGTGGCCCGGCGACGCGACCGGGGCCGCACCCACAACAGCACCCGCCAGCCGGATGCCCCCAGCACGGCCGCCAGGCATCCGGCGTTGACCACCACCATCCAGGTCTGGCCGCTGTCCGTGCCGGTTCCGACCGAGTGGCCGAGCGCCGCCGGCCAAGCGGCGTACGCCAGCCAGTGCAGCACCCGCCACAGCCGCACGCCGATCCGCCGACGCAGCAGACTGGTCACCACCAGCACCAGCATCACGTCGCTGGCGAGCGTGCCCAACCCCATGTACAGCGGCCGGTACTCGGCGCCGAACGGCACGAACAGGTCGTACACCCGGAGCTTGGCGTACGGGTCGAAGAGCAACGTGACCACGTGGACCGTCAGCAGCCCGACCGCCAGCAGCGCCGCGTTGCGGTGGACCAGGCTCACCGCGAACCGGGGCAGGCCGAACACCGGTCGGCCCGATCTGCTGCCCACCCCCAGCACCACGACCACCGACAACAGGACGAGCGCCGTCACCCCGGTGCCGCGCGCGACGAACCACCCTGCCTCCGTCACTGTGTCTCCTCCTCCGCGGACCAGCCTCCGACGGTCCGCACCGTGCCGTCCCCGGCCACCAGCCGGGCCGGTGCCCCGAGACCTGCGAGCCACCGATCGGCGGTCGCACCGCGTACCAGCGCGGCGGTGCTCAGCGTGTTCGCCCGCACGCAGCTGTACGCCGCCACGGAGACGCTGCGCCACACCCGGCCCGCCGGCGTACCCGTCCGGGGGTCGACGATGTGGTGCATCGTGGTGTCTCCGGCGGTCCACTGCCGGCTCACCGTGCTCGAGGTGGCCACCGCGCCGCCGGCCGGCAGACCGATCACGCACGCCGGATCAGACGGACCGTCCTGCACCCGGATCCGCCAGCGCCCGCCCGGGGCCGGCCCCGCAGTGGCGACGTCGCCGCCGAGTGCGACCAGGACACCAACCCGGCACCGGCGGGCGACGTCCCGGGCAGCCCGGTCGGCCGCCCAGGCCTTAGCGGTCGCGCCCAGGTCCAGCTGCACCCCGTCCGGTACGGTCAGATCGGTCCCGTCGAGCCGGACCTGACGCCAGTCTGCGGGCGGCGGGACGGTCCGCGTCACGGCGGGCCGGCCGTGCAGGGTCACCCAGCGCAGATCTTCGTCGTAGCCCAGCCGGCACAGCGCCGACCCCACGGTCGGGTCGACGTCGCCGTCGGTCTCGTGGGCCGCCCGCAACGCCACCGACACCAGGCCGGCGAGCAGCGGACTGATCCGCACCGGCGTTCCTCCGCTGCGACATGCCCGGACCAGTTCGGAGTCGGCGCGAAACCGGCTGCAGGCGGCGTCGACGGCGGCCAGCACGTCCTCGACGATCGTCCGGGCCGCCGGCACCGCCGCAGGGTCGCTCACCACCACCCGGGCCAGCGTCCCCCACACTTGCCACTGTGCACAGTCTGGCCCGACCGGAAGGGTCTCCAGCAGCGGCATCGCCTCACGACCCGCCGGAGGTGGCCTGACCGGGTTCGCCTCCACCGCCGGTCACCGGCGGGAACTCCGCCGTCGGCGGGGCCTGGTCGACCGGCTGGTCCGGTTCGGTCGCGTCGCCCGGGGCGGCCTGCCCGTCGCCGGCCGGCGCAGCCGGATCGGTACCCGCTCCGCCCGGGGCGGGTTGTCCGTCGGCGCCGGCCGGTTGCGGCGCGGTGCCGCCCTGCACGTTGCCCGCCGGAGTGTTCGCGTCCTGGTCCGCCGTGTGGTCGGCGTGCGCCACCACGGCGACGCCGAGCGTTCCGGCGATGCTCGCCACGGCCAGCCCGCCGGTGATCATCGTGACCCGCCGCAGCCCCAGCTCCCGCTCCCCCACGTGGCCTCCCGAATCGCCGTGCTCGGCGGACCACCCGCCGTCAACCCGGGATACGGCTCGGACGGATGCCCGGTTCAACCGACTGGGCACACACCCCCGGCGGGTCCGCCAGGTTTTACCGGCGGCGGATTTACAGCGTCGATGATCAATGACACCGTGTCCACAGCGGAGGGCGACCGCCCCTGCCACGGGTGGACGGCCGGACCGGCGACCACCTGTCGTCAACGGAGGGAAACTGGATGTCGACAAGGACAACGACGAGGTCCACAGCGGCAACCCTGATAGCGGCGGCAGCGGCACTGCTGATGATCGTCGCGGCGGCACCCGCCAGTCAGGCGGCGACGCCGCACTTCGCGCACCTCGACCCGGGTGGTGCGCCGGCACTCACCGAGCAGGTCCCGGTCAACGTGGTCTTCCTCGGCTACAGCCGGACTCAGGTGGACCGGTCGGCGTACCTCGACGGGCTGCCGCAGCGCTACGAGCCGGTGGTCCGCTCCCGGCTGTGGTACGACCAGGTCGAGAAGCTAGGCCTGACCTACACCTACGACTACCACGTCCGGTACGCGAACAAGCGGTACGAGGACCGGTTCTTCGCCGAGTTGGAGCGGCTGGCCACGCCCGCGCCGCTCACCGCCTACCAGGAGCTCTACAACGAGCAGCAGGGCAACGTCGCCACGATCACCGACAACCACCACATCGACGCCCCGAGCGTGGAGCGGTGGCTGGCCCTCAACCCACCGGCCGGCGTCGACACCCGACGCAACACCGTCTTCTTCATCAACTGGTTCGGTCGGTCGGACTTCAAGTTCCACGTCTACACCAAGACCGACGAACCTGACCCGGACACCGGGCACAACTTCGGTGCCGAGCGGGACAGCCGGAAGATCTCCGCGTGGGGCGGCACCACTGCCGACGACGAGGAGAACGGCCTCGGTTCCACCCGTCGGGTGTGGTTTCACGACCTGTCGGCCGGGCCGGAATCGTGGACTGAGAACTGGAACGTCGACGATCCCGACCTCGACGGCAACGGCGTCGAGGACTACCGGATGCCGCCGATCTGGGAGTACGCCGCCGACGGCTACCGCTCCCCCGACGCGCTCACCGGCGACCTCGGCCTGATCACCCGCTACGTGGCGATCAACCTGCTGTTCACCACGTCGCCGCTGTACCCGGCGGAGCTGCCGAGCACCGAACCGCCGAAGTCGATCAACATCGACAGCAACGTCTACGAAGGTTGGGACGGCGTCGACGCATCCGTCCGCTACATCGACGAGGAGCTACTGCAGCTGGAGTTGCGGGAACTGCGGTGGCGCAACGTGCTGGACTACGACGGCCAGAACCTCGAGTTCGAGGGTGACGCCGAGCGCTGCTACTACGCGGTGATGATCGACGAGAAGTCCTGCTACCCGGAGCTTGGCTACCCGCCGTTCGCCAACTTCTATCTGCAGAACAGTTTCGAACTCGACCGGGTGCTCGACGATCAGGACCGGGTCGACTACGAGCTGCCGGTGTTCAGCTATGCGTTGCCGGCCGGCACCCCGGTGCCGGCGCTGGGCTTCGCCGACGACAACTACACCGACGGTACGCAGTCGTACGTCTTCGCGTTCGTCTCGCCGGAGATCGTCGACGCCGGCTACGGCCTGACCACGACGCTGATCCACGAGGTGGGACACCACCTGGGCATGAGTCATCCGCACGACGGCTACGACAGCGAGACCGGTGTCGACTACGGCCCGGAGGATGACTTCTTTTTCGCCTGGTCCGGCGACCAGGTCAACTCGATGATGAGCTACATCGACCTGAACTGGGACTTCAGCCAGTTCGACCGGGACAACAGCGACCGGTTCCTCACCGCCGCGTACAACGAGGCCGCGAACCGGCTGGCCGAATCGGTGTTGGACGGTCCGCGCCCCGGCCGGGCCCACCGGGACCTGCGGGCCGCCGACCGGCTGATCGGTGCGGCCGAGCGCGCACTCGCCCGGCACGACTACCGGCGCGCGCTGGTCCTCGCCGAGCAGGCGTACGGGAAGGTCGTCGACGCCGCCGGACGGGCCGGGGTGCCGGCCGGGACCGTGGCCGAGCAGATGTCTGCCCGGGCACAGCAGGCCCGGACGGCGTCCGAGGTGACCGGACCGCACGAGTTCATCGACACGCTGGGCCCCGACAGCCCGCGTAGCCAGCCCTGACCGGCAGGTAGCAAGAAGCAGGAGCCGGACGACCTGGGTCGTCCGGCTCCTGCTCTGCTCGCGAACCGCCGTTGCTCTCCCGGTGTCCGTCTGACGGGTGGGTCGTGGCTGTGCCGGGTGAACCGGCGCACCACCTGTAGAGCGTCCTAGGACGAGTTCGTCTACCGGTCAGGCGGTGCAGTCCGGGCTGATCGCCGCCGGGGCCCGACTGGTCGCCACCAACAGGCCGAAGGTGGTCGTCCCGTCCGGCTCGACCATGCCGTTGTACGACACGTTCCGCACCTCGACAGCCGTCCCGTCGCCGCCGGCCTGGCCGCGCCAGATCGACAGGATCCGCTCGTCGCCCGGCCACTGCCAGGACACCTGCCAGCCGTCGATCGACTCGGTGCCGATGTTGCGGACCGTGACCGTGGCGATGAACCCCACCGACCCAACTGGCATCCACCACGCTGGACGCGACGTAGCCCGTCACCGGCAGGGTTCGGGCGGGTCCACCGAGCACGTAGGTGTCTCGCCGACCGTCGGCGTCGGTGAACCGGAACCAGTATTCGGTGTCCGGCGTCAGCCCGTCGATCGTGACGTCACCGTTGCGTTCCGGCCCGGACACCTTGGCCGCCACCGGGTCGCGCCACTGCTGCGCGTCGGTCCGACTGGCGGACAGGGTCACCGTGACCGGCGGAAGATAGCCACACGGCGGGCCGACCAGAAGCATGGGGTAGCTCACGGTCACACTGGTCTGGGTCACGCCGGCGACCGAACCCGTCAGCGGCAGTGCGGGCGGGCACGCCGGGGTCGGTGTCAGGGTGGGAACGGTCGCGGGCCAGGGCTCGGCCTGCGCCGGGCCGGCCCAGGCAGCGACGGTCACGATCGAGACGGCGAGCATGGCACCGATCCGGTGCAGGATCGCAGAACTCCTTCGATGTTGTCGAGCGCCGGCCGCCGTCGTCCTGACGGCGGCCGGCGCCCGGGTCGTCAGGTCAGATCACAGTGGCGGGTACGCGTTCGCCATCAGCTCCTGGAACTGAGCCGAGAACCAGTGCCCGGAAACCG